>NZ_RDSM01000002.1:355378-710756 GCF_004115155.1 Granulicella sibirica | reverse complement strand
GCCTTCGTCTTCACCTGATCGAGCGGCGTCATCGGGAGATGCGTGTCTTTTAGGTTCAGGTATGGCGTCTTCAACTGCTTCATAAATTCAATCAGTTGCGTGTCGTTGAACTTGCGAAACGTATAACTCGCAATCCCAAGTCGGATTGGCGACGGGGCATCGGGAGCGCCGCTGAAGCCCCCCGCCCGTGCCAGCGGGTTAAACAGAGCAGAAGCGGAGAGGGCGGCGCTGGCGCGCAGGACACTTCGACGGCTGACGTAATTTTTCATCGCCCGAATCATATCCGAACCGAAACACGATGCGCATCCCCATTGTGAAAACCCCAGCAATCCCCCAATTGGGGATACATTACCTGGCATTACTTCGGGCTATACTCCTTCCATGCCTGCCCGCATGTACGTCCCCTTCGCCCTCCTGCTCGGAGTCGCGTCAACCGGAATTGCGCTCGCACAGGATGGGCCAAAAGATTTCTCCACGAGCACAAGAGATCTCCCGAGCTTTGTTGCCGCTCCTGTCATCGGTGGCGGCTCCTCAAGCACCGGCGGAGCAACCCCCACCGTCTCCTTCCTCGGTGCCTTCTCCTCGATCGGCGCGGACGCGCACATTGGACTCGGAGGCATCGGCTTCGACGTCGCGACTCCCCTCACCCGCCGCATCAACATTCGTCTCGGCGGCGACTTCTTCCGCTATACCGACACCTTCGTCGAGGATCAAGCCAATGTCACGGCCTCCCTGAAACTAGGCTCCGGCCACGCTTCCGTCGACTGGTTTCCCTTCAACAACAGCTTTCGCATCAGCCCGATGATCAACTTCGTCAACAACAACAGGGTCCGGGCCACCGTCCTCGTGCCCGCTGGCACCACCATCACCCTCAGCGGTTCGGACTATGTCAGCAGCGCCACCGATCCCCTCCACGGCAGCGGATCCGTCGACTTCCGCAGGACCTCTCCAGGGCTCACCATTGGATTCGGAAACATCATCGCCCACACCCCGAAGCACCTCAGCTTCCCCGTCGAGCTCGGCTTCTACTACGTCGGTCAACCCACGTTGAAGATAGCCTTCTCGGGCAGCGCCTGCGATCCATCGGTCCCCGCAAGCATCGGTTGCGAGTCAGTCACCGACGATCCCGACTTTCAGCAGAGCCTCAATGAGTTTCGCGCTCGGAATAATAACAACCTGAGCTACGCCTCATTCTTTCCTGTTCTCACCGTCGGCGTTGGATACAGGTTTTCGCTCTTCTAGAGCAATGAATCAACTGCACGCTCCGAAGTGCCGACTATGAACCTGATTGGCGGCTCTGGTGTCGCCGACGATTAGCCAGGCATGGCCAGATTGTTCATTCTTTGGTGGAGCTGAGCGGGATCGAACCGCTGACCTCCTCGTTGCGAACGAGGCGCTCTCCCAACTGAGCTACAGCCCCCCACCACACCAGCACCGCGCACCACGTAAGCAGGCACAGTCCCCGGGAACGAATCCAAGTGTAACAGGACACACATCCCACTTCAAAGCGGAAGCCGGACCATCAAATGGAAATCCGCACCCGAATTTCTTCCAACAGCCGGTCCATGTCACCCGCAGCAACGCCACCCTGCGCCATTCCGGCCGACCCGCCGCCACGCGCTCCGAGCACTGCAAGAGAGTCCTTCAACACCGCACCACAATTGACGCCTGCATCGCCCCCCGCAGCCAGCACAATTGTGCCCCGCTCCCCATTCGAAGTCCGGATGATCGCGACTCGCCTTCCATCCAGCGCGACCACCTTCGCCGCCAGAAGCTTGGCATACTCCGCGTCCCTACTCGTCGCCTCGACCAACCTACCCGCTAACGTCCGTGCCTCAAAACCCGCAATTTCCTCCAGCAGAGTGCGGCTCTGTTTGGCAGTCGACCGCGCGTCATCGAGCATCACCGAAATCTTTCCTGCCAACTCCCCGGGACCACTGGAAAGCAGCCTTCCGATCTCTCCAATTCTCTCGAAATCCTGGCGTGCAGCCCGCACTGCCCTCAGCCCGCAGCAAAATTCCACCCGAACCGCCTGCTTCATTCTCTCAATCCGCCGAACCGTAAGGCCGCCGATCCTTCCCGTCGACGCCACATGCGTTCCTCCGCATGCGTTCCACTCCACCCCCTCAATCGCGACGATCCGGATAGTCCCCTCCCGTTCTGGAAGCTTGCGCAACTCTCCTCGCTCCAGCATTGTTTCGGCCAAGCCTCGCTCTACAACTTCAACCGAAACACCCCGGTTCTCCGCAATCAGTCGATTCGCCGCCTCTTCCACCCCAACGGCATTCTCCCAATCCAAGGCCCCAACGGCCAAGTCGATTGTTGAGCTGTCCGCCCCGAGATGAAAAGAGACAGTGGCCGCACCAAGCTCTCGCAGAAAGACTGCTGACAGCAAATGCTGTCCCGTATGCTGCTGCATGTGGTCTAGACGCCGCCCCGCGTCCACCCGGCCCGTCACCTCGGTGCCGGCCGTCAGCGGCTTCTCAACGACATGCCAGACCTCGCCCGCATCTTCCACGACTGCGAGCACGGGAACTTCAAGCCGCGCCCCACTTCGAGCCACTGCCTCAATCGTTCCCAGGTCCCACGGCTGGCCGCCACTCTCCGGATAAAACGCCGTCCGATCCAGTGCTACCTGCCACCGGTTCTTTCCGTCGACCCGCGACTCCAGCCGGATATCCGTAACCACCGCGCCGAAGTCCATTAGCTCCTGCGCGTCGTAGTACAGCCTCTCCGCAACGCTCAACCCTTAGCCCCCACCGCCGCCAGAAGTGCCTCGATCTCCCGCTTGCCGCCCACGCAAAACGCCGTCCTCTGGTGAATCTTCACCGGCTGGATATCGAGAATCCTTCCCCCTCCGCTTGTTGCCATCCCACCCGCCTGCTCCGCCACAAACGCCAGCGGATTCGCTTCATAGAGAAGCCTCAGCTTGCCACCGGGCTGCTTCTTCGTTGGCGGATAGAGAAACACCCCACCCTTCAAAAGGGTGCGATGAAAATCCGCCACCAGGCTCCCGATATATCGCGAACTGTATTCTCGTCCCAACCCACCATTCCGCAGCGTCTCGACATACCCGGCGAACGCCTCCGGCCACTGCGCCGCATTCGCCTCATTCACGCTGTAGTAGGGCCCCTGCTCCGGCATCACCATGTTCTCGTTCGTCAACACGAACGCGCCCGACGCCGCATCGAGCGTGAATCCATGCACCCCATGCCCCGCCGTGTAGACAAGCACGGTCGAAGGCCCGTAGACGACGTACCCCGCCACCACCTGCCTCATCCCCGGCTGCAGGATCGAGTGCTCGAGCGAGTCTTTGGGGAGCCGCTTATGAATACTGAAGATCGTCCCCACATTCACGTTCACATCGATGTTCGAAGAACCATCCAGAGGATCGAAGATCAGGATGTACTTACCCGTAGCCGGATCGTCGTCGAACACCACTGCGGCTTCATCCTCTTCACTCACCAGCGCGGCCACCCCCTCGCGCGTTCCAAGGCATTCCATCATCGCGTCATTTGCGACTACGTCCAGCTTCTGCTGCGCCTCTCCCTGCACGTTCTCCGTGCCTTGCGCCCCGTACACGTCGCTCAGCCCCGCCGACCGTATCTGCGCCTCGATCCGCTTCACCGCCAGCGTCAACCCGCCCAGCATCCATCCGAAGGCCCCACTCGCCTCGCTGAACTCCTGATCCTGCCCAAGAATATGCTCTTCAAACGTAACCATCGTCGCGATGTCCCTCACGTTTACTCTAAAGCACTCGACCCCGCCCGAAGCAGAATGCACTTCGGACGGGGTTCGCTGTTTCTGTCTTTGTGACTAAGGTTGCGGCACCACCAGCACCCCAACCCCACTCGCCTCCGAGGCGCTCCGATACACGCTCTCGGTAGCCTTCACAAACTGGTCAGGCTTCGCATATGGAATATCGGTAAACGTCTGTGGATTCCTATCCACCAGCGGGAACCACGAGCTCTGCACCTGCACCATGATCCTGTGCCCGGCCCGGAACGTGTGATTCACATCCGGCATCTCCGCGTTTACGTTTGTAACTTTTCCAGGTACAAGTGCTGTTGGCTTCTCCCAGCTATCCCGGAACTTCGCCCGCATCGGCTCTCCACGAACAAGCTGCTGATATCCGCCCATCAGAATCGGAGCCGCACCAAGTATCCTCTTTCCCATCGGCGCACCCGGTGCTGGCGGGTTGGGAAAGTCATTCGGATACACGTCGATCAACTTCACCACAAAGTCAGAGTCCGTCCCCGTCGAAGCGATCTTCAGCATAGGCTTCACCGGCCCCGCAATCGTGACGTCTTCCTTCAACGGCTCCGTCTCATACACCAGCACATCCGAACGCCGCGCCGCGAATCGCTGATCGTCATCCATGTACCTCTGCGGCACCGTATCGGTCGTGAAATTCACAAACGGTACCGGGTGAGCCGGATCGCTCACGTACTCATCGACGCCGGTCTTATCCGTCGGAGGATCGAAGCTCAGCATCCCGCCCTTATGGAAATAAAGCGTCTTCGCCGAAGCCTCCTTTGGTGGCCACGCCGCGTACTTCTTCCAGACATTCGACCCCGTCTCGAACACATACGCCTTGGGCAGAGGCTCGCTCTTCTTATCCTTCAGATACATCTCGAAGAACGGAAACTGTATCTCCTTGCGGAAGAACACACCCGTCTTCGATCCGAAGTGGACATCGCCAAGCTGATCCCCATCCCAGATCGACCATCCCCCATGCGTCCACGGCCCAACCACAAGCGTATTCACCGCTCCCGGGTTGAACTCATCGATCGCATGAAACGTCTTGAATGGCCCCGACAGGTCCTCCGCATCGAACCACCCACCTACCGTCATCACTGCCGCATGCACACTCTTCATATGCCGCGACATATCCCGCTTCTTCCAATACTCGTCGTACGTGTCATGCACCACCTGGTCATGAAACAGCGCATTCGTCCCATTCGCCTCCGTATCGAGCGTCGCGAGGTTCCCTTTGCTCAGGTAGTACTCATACCCATCCGGAGTTCCGAAATCGAAGGTCCCTCTCTCTGCTGACGGAAGCACAGGCGCCTTTTGCGGCTTGAAGGACACATAGAACCCATGGTTCGCAGCCAACATGAACGCGCCACCGTGATATCCGTCGTCATTGAAGAAGAGATCCGTCATCGGAGCCTGCGGGCTTGCCGCTTTGATCGCAGGATGCGAGTCCGCGATGCTCGCCGACGTGTAGTACCCCGGATAGCTGATCCCGGTGATTCCCACCTTGCCGTTGTTATTCGGCACATGCTTCAGCAGGAACTCCACCGTGTCATACATATCGCTCGAAGGATCAACGTCCTTCGGCGACTTCTTGTCATCGATATGCGGAGCCATCTCCAGAAACTCACCCTCGCTCTGGTAACGTCCTCTTACGTCCTCGCACACAAAGATATAGCCAGACTCCAGTAGCTCTTGGCTAACCCCAAGCCGAGTCGGGGTCTTATCCTCTCCATAGGGTCCACAGCTGTAGGGCGTCCGCGTCATCAGGAACGGATAGGGCCCAGCATCCTTGAAACCCGTCTGCGGTACGTAAACCGCGGCGAACAGCTTCACCCCATCCCGCATCGGAATCCTGAACTCATACTTCGCGTAGTGCTCCTTGACGAAGTCCTCCGTCGCACTGGGAGCAGGCGTCTGCGCCCCGGCGATTCCACACCCCGCAAGAACAAGAACCATCAGACCAGCAACAGCACGAAGCGTCATACACGCCCTTTCAAAAACATCGGATTGAAATAGCATAGTCGGAGAGACCGCCACATCGCGAAACAGAGCGCAGCTCCATTCCCTTCCACAGGCTCGGCAAGCCCGGAACCCAGATGCGCACTAGCCCCCGCAGACCCCGAATGTTCTGCTGGATGCCATGCTCAACCGCCGAACATTCCTGGCCGCCACGGTCGCCCTGCCCCGGCTGCTCCACGCCGAACCGGGTCGCTTCACCCCACTGCCCGCCGCTTTCGCTCGCCTCGAGCAGACGAACGGCGGACGCCTCGGCGTCGCGGTCCTCGATACCGCTACCAGCGAACGCTCCGGTCACCGCGCCGGCGAGCGCTTCCCCATGTGCAGCACCTTCAAATTCCTGCTCGCATCAGCCGTTCTCCAGCGCGTCGATCACCATCAGGAGACGCTCGATCGGCTCGCCGCCGTCCCTCCCAAGCCCCTGCTCGGCAACTCCCCATTGACCGAACCCCACGCCGGCGCCACCATGTCCATCGCCAGCCTCTGCCACGCCGCCCTCACCCGAAGCGACAACACCGCCGCCAACATCCTCCTCGAGTCCATCGGCGGCCCCGCTGGCATGACGGCCTTCTGCCGCGCCATCGGCGATCCCGTCACCCGCCTCGACCGCACCGAGCCCACTCTGAACGAATCCCTCGCCGGCGACCCACGCGACACCACCTCTCCCGTCTCCATGGTTACCAACCTGAAGTCCATCCTTCTCGGAAACGTCCTCGCCCAATCATCCCGCGAGCAGCTCACCACCTGGATGGAGGCAAACCTCACCGGCCTCGACCGGCTCCGCGCTAACCTGCCCACAGCCTGGCGTGCCGCCGACAAGACCGGCTCGAACGGCGAACACACCACCAACGACATCGCCGTGCTCTGGCCTGCCAACAGGCCTCCCGTTATAGTCGCCGCCTACATCACCCAATGCATCGGCCCCGAGAGCAAGCGCGCAACCATGCTCTCCGAGATCGGCAGGCTCGTCCGCGAATCTCTCACCTAGCGCAGGTCTACTCCCGGTAGGCTGCCTTCAGCTCCGCTTCGATCTCCGCTGCTGCCTTTCGCGCCAGCTCTTCCCCATCCGCCGGAAAACTCACCGCCCCCACTCGCGCATGTCCCCCTCCGCCATAGCGCTCGCACACCACCGAAAGGTTGATCAACTCACTCACCGGCTTCGTCGTCCAGGGGTTCGTCCCCACCGAGATCTTCGTTCTGAACTTCGACTTACTCAGCCCGACCACGTACGTCGCATCCGGATGCAGATAGTACGGAATGAACTTGCTGTACCCCTCCATCTGCTCATCCATCAGATCGAAGGTGATCACACCCTTCTCGCATGTAGATCTCTGCCGAATCAGCTCAATCCCCATCTGGTGCTTCTCCATCAGGGGATCGACCAGCACCTGCACAAAGTCCTGATCCAGCACCTCCTGCAGCGTCCTCGCCGTCAGCAGAGGAATCATCTTCGGAATCAGCTTGTCGTCCTGCGCGCTCTCGATCACCATCGTCAGCTTCATCGCCGGAGCTTCCATCTCGACCGCGGCCTTCGCGCTCTCATACTTCGCGCCGTCGACGATGTCCGCCCAGTACATCAGGTCCTTCAATCCCGAAGTATCGAACCCAAACTTCGTCGAAGCGACATGCGCGATGAACCCCGTACACGACGTGTAATTCGGATCGAAGAACTTCCGCATCACCTGGGTCCCATCCTCCTGCCCCCTTTGAAATTCGGCCTGGTCCTCCGGCGTTAGAAACGCACTCAAATGGTGATCGAACCACCAAGTCACCCGAGGGTCCCGCGAGTACTTGAAGTCCACGATCGCGTTCTCACCACCCGAGAAGTCCGCGAACTGAAATAAGCCCCCTGCCCGATGCATCAAGCCCTCATAGCTGTAGCTCGAAGCTGTTCCGATGCATTCCTTGTGAAACCTCGTAAACAGCGAAGCCGAGCACGCACCGTCGAAGCATTTGTCGTGATACAGAACCTTGCAATCCATCGCTCACCCCGGTCAACTGTCATCGATCTTCGAGCAAGCCCGAATCTCTAAGCATCGACACCGCTATCAGTGCTGTCAAGTCTCCGTCTCCGAGACTTCCTTGGAGCCTTCTTCGATAACATGAAAAAAAGATTGCGATTCACTGAGAAAGTTGAGACGATGGGCTCCTTATGGATGACATGCTCTTAGGTGTCGCCGCCTCGGTCATCTTCCTCTGTTTGGTGGGTCTCGCCTTCGGAGCGGTCATCAAGTCGGGGGCGGATCAATCTGCTTTGGCGCCACTTGGGCTGGTCGTGGTCTTTTCTCTGTTTGCCCTTGTGTATTTCACCTTTGCCATGTAGCCCGTCCGACCAGAGCGCCTCGAGAATTACAGTCATGAGGGCGCGTTTACAGCGACAAGAGGAAGCCTTTGAGCGAATTGAACTCGGAAACCGGCCCGGATACGCACATTCTCACTGACATCCAGCCTGCCCCTGACACCCGGTCAGTCCCGCCGACTGAACCAGTCCAACCCGCGCCACGTTCCACGATCTCCCGCGTGCTTTATGGAGAAGATGGCCTCCGCGCCGGTTGGGGTCTTCTTACCTTCATCGTCCTCTTCGCCGCCTTGGCCTTTGCCGCATCGTTCCTCGTTGCGAAGATCCAGCACAAGCCCTTCGGACCAGGCGCACAGAAGGCTCCTGCCTCGCAGACCTCTGACCAACCAAAGTCAGCGAATGCCTCCCCTGCCTCCGTCAATCCGCACAAAGAGACCCCTCCCAAGAACATGCTCACTGGCGAAGGCCTTTCCGCCTTAGTCGTTCTCCTTGTGACCTTTATAATGTCACGGATCGAAAAGCGCGGCTTCGGCTTCTATGGTCTCGGAAGCAAGAATCGCATCGCGCATTTCCTTCAGGGTGCCCTCTGGGGCCTGGTCTGCCTCTCCTTGCTCATTCTCGTCCTGAAACTGGGAGGCTTTCTCGTCTTCGATGGCCGCCTACTCACCAACGCCGCGGCTTTACGCTATAGCCTTATCTGGGCGTTCGGCTTCACATTCGTCGCCATCCTCGAAGAGACGCTCTTGCGAGGTTATCTGCAATTCACCCTCGCCCGTGGTCTTGCCGGAATCTACGGAGCCATCTCCAAGACACGTCATCGCCACCTCTTCGGCTTCTGGGCAGCAGCGTTCATCCTCTCCTTCGTCTTCGGTCTCGGCCACGGCTCGAACCCTGGCGAGTCACCCCTCGGTCTCATAGCCGCCGGGTTCGCAGGCCTCGTCTTCTGCTATACCCTCTACCGCACCGGAAGCCTCTGGTGGGCGCTCGGAGCCCACGCCTCATGGGACTGGGGCCAGTCCTTCCTCTACGGCGTTGCAGACAGCGGAACGATGGTTGAAGGTCACCTCTTCGCCACCCACCCCATAGGCCAACCCATCCTCTCCGGCGGACTCACAGGCCCGGAGGGAAGCGTCTTTGTCCTTCCCGTCCTCCTCCTCCTCGCCCTGATCGTCTTTCTGACGATCCCCGCCGGACATCCGCCCGGATACTACCTCAGCCATCCGGACGAGTCGTAGCTACTCCACCGCCCCCTCATATCGCGTTTCCTGCAGATCCAGCTCATTCTGCATCGCCCGAAGCGCATCGTCGCTGATCTTGCCCTCGTCCCGCAGCCGGATCATGGCTCGCCTCTCCGTCTTCACCGCCCCAGCCGCGATCTCCTTCAAGCGCTTGTACGTTCCCTCGTCCATCCCGGAATACGAGTCATCTTCGTTCCCGCTCCCCACCGCCGCCAGCCGATGCCGGTATCGGTGCAGCAGGTCCTCGTAAATGTGAGAGAATCTCTCTCCATCCACCTCCCGCCCTTTCTCCAGATACTCGATCGCGCTGGTCAAAATGATCTCTCGAGCCTTCCGCTCCTCTTCGTCGCCTTCCGCTATCTTTCCCAACCCCAGCCACCGGATTAGCAGGGGCAGGGATAATCCCTGCAGAACAAGCGTCACCAGGATCACCGAGAACGCAAGAAACAGGATCAGGCTCCGCGTAGGAAACGCCGTCCCATTCCCCATCGTCTCCGGCAGCGAGATCGCCGCCGCCAGCGCGAGTACACCTCGCATCCCCGTCCACCCAATCACGAAGATCGCCGAATTGCGCGGCTTCGCATCTCCGCGCTTCATGCACTTGCACTCGATCCAGTAAGCCGCCCAGGCCGCCGGATATACCCAGATCAGCCGCAGCACGATCAGCACCGCGCTGAAGGCAACGCCATACTTCAGCAGCGTCCCCCAGCTATACAACCCGCGAATCGCTGCCAGAACAAACGGGAGCTGCAGCCCGATCAGCACAAACACCAGCCCGTTCAGCACGAAAGTCAGCGCGTCCCAGATCCCGTACATCTGCATCCGAACCCGAGGCGAGTAGATCGTCGAGCTCTGCCTGCTCATGTAAAGCCCGCACGCCACAACCGCGAACACCCCCGAGGCGTTCACCGCATCCCCCGCCAGATAAGCCGCGTACGGCAATACGATCGACACCACCATCTCCACCGGCCCATCGTCGATCAGCACGCTCAGCCGCGACACCACAAACCCGATCGCCAGTCCCACACCCGCACCCACAACCGTCAGGTAAAACAGCCGGAAGATCGCTTCTCCGGCCGACGGCGTCGTTCCGCCCATTAGCATATGCAGCCCGAACTCCAGAGCCAGAAGCGCGGTGGCATCGTTCAACAGGCTCTCTCCTTCGAGCACATCCACAATCCGCCTTGGCAGCCCAAGCGATCGCGCAATGGAAGTCGCCGCGATCGCATCGGTAGCCGCCACGACCCCACCCAGCAGGAAACCAGCCTTCCAGTCCATGAACGTGATAAACCGGTCGGAAAACTCCGCCACGCCCCACACCGTGAATGCCACCAAGCCCACCGCAAGGAACCCGATGCTCACCGCGTTATGCCGGAACTCCCGCCACGAGGTCGTCCAGGCTGACGAATAAAGCAGCGGCGGCAGGAAGATCAGAACACCCATGTTGGATTGAGCGGAATCCGGGGCACGTGCGGCACAAAACTCACCAGAAGCCCCGCCACTACAAGAACGATCGGGTAAGCCACCTTCAGCCAGCGTGCAAGCAGCGCGAACCCAGCCACGAACACCAGCAGAACTAGAAACACCGTCTCCCACCCGTGAATGCTATCTGCCGGAAACATAAGACCCCTTTGCTCCACCCGTCCGAGCCAGCATAGCAGCGCCGCTCTCAGCGGCACGCGGCCTCGAAACCCCGTTTAGACTCAGATCAAAGCATGAGCTACCTGGACCCACTCGCTCCCGAACCCCTCCTCGCCACCCGTCGAAATGCCGAGCCACCGCCCGCCAGAAAGCCCCGCCGCCTCGTCCGCGCCGCCGCCCTCATCCTCCCCATCCTGCTCCTACTAGCCCTCGCCGCCTCCTTCGGAGCCCGCTACTGGGTACGGAATGCCCTCCAGGCATCTCTCCCCCAGCTTGACGGCCAACTCTCCATCTCCGGCCTCTCCGCCCCGGTGAGCGTTCGGCGCGACGCTCACGGCGTCCCCCACATCCAGGCTGCCAACGTCGACGACCTCATCCTCGCCCAGGGCTACGTCACCGCCCAGGACCGCCTCTGGCAGATGGACACCCTCCGCCGCAGCGCAGCAGGCGATCTCGCCGAGATCCTCGGAGCCAGCCTGGTCTCCCACGACCGCACCCAGCGCCTCCTCCAGATGCGAGCCTCCGCCGACAGCGCCGTCACCGTCCTTCCACCGGACCAACTCCACTGGCTCGAACAATACGCGAAGGGGGTCAACGCAAGCATGGCCACGCAGGCCCCAAACCTTCCCCTCGAGTTCCGCATCCTGCGCTACAAACCTGCCCCCTGGACGCCGCGCGACTCGATCCTCATCGGCCTCTTCATGTTCCAGGACCTCAGCACCAGCTTCCCCGAAAAGCTCGGCCACGAGGCCCTCGCCGCCAAACTCTCCCCCGATCTTCTAGCCGACCTCTACCCCGCCGGTTCCTGGCGCGATCACCCACCTGGCCATACGGTCGACCTCTCAATGCCCGTCGACGAGATCGAGCAGATCCCCCTCGACGAGTCCCAAAGTAAACTCCAAAATCCATCTCTCGCCACACCCGGGCACGCCGCAAGCCTCCTCGCAGGTATCGCCAACCTCCCAAACTCCCACCTCAACTGCGACTCCTGCATCGCCGGCTCCAACAACTGGGCCGTCTCCGCCGATCACAGCACCACCGGCAAACCCATCCTGTCGAACGACACGCACCTCCGCCACTCCGCGCCAGGCATCTGGTATGAAGCCGACCTCGAAGCCCCAACCTCCGACCCCGCCAGGCCCTTCCACGCCGCCGGCGTTACCATCCCCGGAGCTCCCTTTGTCATCATCGGCCACAATGCCCACGTGGCCTGGGGCCTCACCGTCCTCGGTGGCGACGTTCAGGACCTCTACATCGAACACCTCCGCGGCCAGGGCTCCCAGACCGAATACCAATCCCCCGACGGATCCTGGCGCCCGGTCACCCACCGCGAAGAGCTGATCCACGTCCACGGCTCGAAGGACGTCATCCTCGACGTCCAGCTCACCCATCACGGCGAAATCGACACCCCCATCATCTCCGGCATGTTCCCCAACGAGCAGCGCACCCTCGCACTCCGCTGGATCGTCTACGACCCCACCATTCCCACCTCGCCCTTCTTCGACATCGACTCCGCCAACGACTGGCCCACCTTCTCCGCCGCCCTCTCAAAGTTCAACGGTCCCAGCCAGAACCTCATGTACGCCGACGATCAGGGCCACATCGCCTACCACGCCATCGGCAGAGTCCCCCTCCGCGGCTCCGACCCCACCAGCCCACAACCCATCTCCCCCGTCCCCACCGACGCTACCGCGCCTGATGCCGCTACCCACGAGTGGTCCGGCTACATCCCCTTCGACAAGATGCCCGCCGTCCTCGACCCACCCGACGGCATCCTCGCCACCGCCAACGCCCGCACCACGCCCGACAATTACCCCTACCCCATCAACCTCGATTGGGCCGCCCCTTACCGCAACGAGCGTATCTGGAAGCTACTCGCCTCGAAGCCCCGCTTCACCGTAGCCGACATGCTCGCCATCCAGACCGACGTCTATTCCGACGTCGACAAGGTCATCGCCGAGCGCCTCACCTACGCCCTCGATCACGCAATCGATCAATCTCGGCCAGCAAAGCCATCAGGCGGAAGCAGCGCCAGGCGCCTCCACCAGGCCGCCGACCTCCTCCGGACCTGGAACGGCCACGTCGACGCCGACTCTCCCGCCGCCGCCATCGTCGACGCCGCCCGCGCCGCTCTCTGGACCCTCATCCTCACCCCTCGCCTCGGCCCAGACACCGACCTCTACCTCTGGGGCGAAAAACCCTACGCGGAAGAGCAGATCATCATGCACACCCCCGACCGCTGGCTCCCACCCGGCTTCAACAACTGGGACCAACTCCTCACCGCCGCCGTCGACGTCGGCCTCAACGAGCAGCACGCCCCGCTAGACCTCTCCAAGTGGTCCAGCGGCAAGGCCAACCCTGTCGAGATCGATCACCCCATCTACAGCCGCTCCAGCCTCCTTCGCTCGCTCCTTCGCGTTCCCATCGGCACCGGCATCCAGCCCCAATCCGGCGACGGCACCACCGTCAAGCAGGTAGGCCGCACCTTCGGCCCATCCCAGCGCCTCACCGTCGACCTCTCCAACCTGGACGAGAGCACCTTGAACATCGTCCTCGGCCAATCCGGCGACCCCGCCAGCCCATGGTTTATGGACCAGTTCAACTCCTGGCTCCACGGCACAACCTACCCCATGCCTTTCACTACCTCCGCCACCACAGCCGCAACAAGTCACACCCTAACCCTGAACCCTCAGTAAACCGCCGTGACAAGAGACCGCGTGCCTACCCCAACGATCATCGCGACCAGCCTCTCCGCGACCCACTCCTTCAGCAAGAGCCCGCAGCTTTACATCCGTCTCGAAGCAGGCATCGGCGTTCAGGGAGACGCCCACGCCGGCCCAACCACCCAGCACATCTACATCCGCAAGAAGGACCCCACCCGCCGAAACCTCACCCAGGTCCACCTCATCCACGCCGAACTCCTCGACGCCCTCTCTCTCGAGCCCGGACAAATGGGCGAGAACCTCACCACTCGCCACCTCGACCTGCACAGCCTCCCCGTCGGCACCCGCCTAGACATCGGCACCACCACCCTCGAGATCACCGGCTACCGCACCCCATGCTCCCAGATCAACGGGCTAAGACCCGGCCTCATGAATGCCGTCTTCACGCCCAGCAAACAGCCCAACGCCGGCATCATGGCCATCGTCCTCACCTCCGGCGACATCCACCCAGGCGACCCCATCCACATCACCCTCCCGCCCCTCCCCCATCGTCCGCTCGGTCCCGTCTAAACTCAAAAAATGCGCAGCGACCGTCTCTTCTGGATCCTCATTCCCGTCGCCGCCCTCATCGCCGTTCTTCCCCTGATTCTGCAAGGCCCCTCCTGCGGTCACGACTACGACTTCCACATCCTCAACTGGTTCGAAGTCGCTACCCAGTTCGCCCACGGCAACCTCCATCCGCAGTGGGCCGTCTCCCCCGCCTATAACGCCGGCGAACCCCGTTTCCTTTTCTACCCACCCATCTCCTGGACCCTCGGGGCCATTCTCGGCCTCCTCGTCACGACCCCCGTATTCGGCCACACACTAGGCTCCTGGACCGCAATCCCGACGCTCTACACCTGGATCGTCCTCACCGCCTCCGGCTTCAGCCTCTACCGCCTCGCCCGCGCCTACGCCACTCCCACCGCATCTCTCCTCGCCGCCACTCTCTACATCGCCAACCCCTACATGCTCTTCACCGCCTACGAGCGCACCGCCTACGCCGAACTCCTCGCCGCCATCTGGTTTCCCCTCCTCATCCAAGCCATCCTCAAACCCCGCCCCGCAATCCCCGCGATCGCTCTCCCGCTGGCCCTCCTCTGGCTGACGAACGCCCCTGCTGCCGTGATGGGCACCTACACCCTTGCCCTCCTCGCCGCTATCCGCCTCATCCAAGCCCGGAAACAGCAAGCCCTCCCGCTCGCCCTCATCACCGTCTCAGGAACCCTCCTCGGCTTAGCCCTGGCCGCCTACTACATCATCCCCGCCGCCAGCGACCGCCGCCTCGTCCAGATCGCCATGGTCATCCTCCCCGGCATGCGCATCGACGACAACACACTCTTCCACCACACTGGTCTCAGCGAAGACGCACTCATGCACGACGCCGTCCTCCATAGCGCGTCAATCGTTGCCATTCTCCTCATCGCCGTCACCGCCGGAGCCCTCCTGATCACCCTCCTCCGAAAAGACAAAGCCCCAGCCCTCCCACTCGCGATCCTTGCCACGATCATCACCTTCCTCCTCACCCGCGCCGCACTCCCCATCTGGCACCACGCTCCCGAACTGGAGTTCCTGCAATTCCCATGGCGCTTCGTCGCCGTGCTCGCGGCAATCGCATGCTTCTCCGTCGCTCTGGCCATAAAACAAATCACCCTGCGGCCCATCCCCACAGTCCTTCTCGCCCTGGCGATTGCCTCAGCCCTCACCATCCCAGCCACCCGGACCTTCCGCCAATCCTGCGACGACCCCGACACAGTCCCCGCTCGCCTGGCCGTGTATCAATCCCAGACCGGCTCCGACCCCACCGACGAATACACCCCCACCACCGCCGACAACGACCTCCTCAAAGAAAACAATCCCCCCTTCTGGCTCTCACCCGACTCCAGCGCACCCGCTCCTCCCAACAGCAAACCTAGCCCCCTTCCGCTCGACTTCAAAGTCACTTCCCCTACGGCCCAGAAACTCATCCTCAACCTCCGCGCCTATCCCAACTGGCACATCCTGCTCAATGGGACCGAGAGTCCTTCCGACCGACATCGCAGGGACGGTCTCATCTTTATCAACGTCCCCGCAGGCACCACCCACATCCATCTGGCCTTCGTCACAACGCCCTTGGAGTGGGCCGCCGACGCCCTATCTGCGTTGGCCCTCATCCTCCTCCTCGTGTTAACTCGGTTATCATCAAAGTCACATGCCTGACCGCACCGACGCTGTAAAGCACCTACTCACCACCGGCGCCATCGCGACCGACGAAGCACTCGAACGCCTGCTCCCCGGCCCCGAAACCCAGCCTCACTCCATCCACCGCGCCATGCGTCACAGCACCTTCGCCGGCGGCAAGCGTCTCCGTCCCATCCTCTGCATAGAAGCCGCGCGCATGGTCGCAGGCACACCCGAGCCACCCGATGGCGCCGCCCGCCTCGGTGCCGCGCTCGAGATGCTCCACACCTACTCGCTCATTCACGATGACCTCCCGGCACTCGACAATGACGATCTCCGCCGCGGCCAGCCCACCTGCCACGTAGCCTTCGGAGAAGCCACCGCAATTCTCGCTGGCGATGCCCTCCAAACCCTCGCCTTCCAAACGATCTCCGACCTCCCCGCCCCACCAGCCACCGTCGTCGCGATCCTCCGAGCCGTCTCCATCGCCATTGGCACAGGCGTAGGAGCCGATCTCCCCGGAGCCCTCGCGCCAGGCATGATCGGCGGCCAGGTCATGGACCTCGAATCCGGCGGCAAGCCTCCCACCGCCGACCTCGTCGAACGCATCCACCGCGCCAAGACAGGCGCCCTCATCACCGTCTCCATCGTCGCCGGCGGTCTCCTCGGCGCGGCCGAAGCCGAGCATCCGCCAAGCGCCGACACCATCGTCCGCCTCCGCACCTTCGGCGAAAAAGCTGGTCTCGCCTTCCAGATCGTCGACGACGTCCTCGACATGACCCAGGATTCCACCCAACTCGGTAAAACCGCGGGAAAAGACACCGCAACCGACAAGGCCACATGGCCCGCCGTCTATGGCATCGAGCAGTCGAAAGCAGATGCCTCCCAACTCATCGCCGACGCCTTCGAAGCCCTTACCACCTTCGGCGAAGCCGCCACGCCCCTCAAGTCACTTGCGCAGTATCTGGTCGAGCGCACCCACTAACATGCAACCCGCCATGCAACTCACCGAAACCACCATCCGCGAGGCTCTCCGCGACTGCTACGACCCCGAGGTCCCGTGCAACATCGTCGATCTCGGCCTTGTCTACCAGGTCGACGTCGCGCCCGACCCCGACGCTCCCGGAGCCGGCATCCCCGGCGTCCCGCAGAAGCACCGTGTCCACATCGATCTCACCCTCACCTCGAAGGGCTGCCCCGCCCACACGCAGATCATCGCCCAGATCGAGAACCGCCTCTTCGCCTTCCCCACCATCAGCAAGACAGATGTCGCCCTCGTCTGGCAGCCGATGTGGACCCCCCAGCGCATCAGCCCCGAAGGCCGCAAGCTCCTCGGCATCGAGTAGCCCATGCGCAAGCCAGCCGCCTCGCCCCGGAAGCGCAAGACCGCCGAGGCCGTCCACCCCTTCGACGAGGCGCATGGCGTTGAAACCAGCGGCCTCATCCCCGCTGCAAGCCTCACCACCGGCCACCCCAACGACGAGCACATCACCGCCTACTACGGCGTAGCTCCGTCGATCCTGCGCTCCCTCATCGACCGTTGGCTCGGCTCACAACCCTCGCACTCCATCGAGCGTGTCACCTTTGTCGACATCGGTGCCGGCAAGGGACGCGGCATCCTCGTCGCCAGCGAATACCCCTTCAAGCAGGTCATCGGCATCGAGCTAAACCCGGCCCTCGCCGCCCTGGCGCAGCGCAACGTGACTCACTGGGTCGCGACGCAGCCTCACCTCGCGCCCATCAACCTGATGGAGCAGGATGCGACCGAGTTCTACTTCCCCTCGACGCCTTGCCTCCTCTTCCTCTTTCACCCCTTCGAAGCGCCCGTCCTCAACAAGCTTCTCCGCCGCATCGAGATACAGTTCGCCAACCGCCCCGCCACACTCGACCTTCTCTACGTGAACAGCGAGCACGCCAATTTGGTCGATGCGCACCCTGCCTTCACGCGGCTCTTCTTCGGACCAGTCCCCATGTCCCCCGAAGATCATGCCGCCGACCTGGCCGCAATAGCCGAGCAGACCATGTACGGCTCAACCGGCGACGAAGAGTGTGCGATCTACCGATACACCGGCCGCGCGAAGACGAAGACCGGCTAACCCCGCCACTTCAACTCCAGCAGCCTTTCGCTCTCGACCTCGCCAAGCGCCATCGCCACTTCGGCATCAGCCGCTTCGACCAGGCTCGGAAACTTCTCGCCCCATTCGACTACCACAAGCGACCCAGGCTCCTCGACCATCTCTTCGATGCCAAGCGTAGCCAGCTCCCGCTCCGTCTCCAGGCGGTAGACGTCCAGGTGATACAGCCTCACCTTGCGCCCCTGAAAAGCATGCACAAGCGTGAACGTAGGACTGACGACGTCCTCCTCCTCAGCCGCTCCAAGCGCCGAGGCGATCCCCTTCACCAGCGTCGTCTTGCCCGCCCCTAGATCCCCGCGGAGGATGACCAGCTTGCCCGCCTTCACCAGGATCTCCGACACCATCTCCCCCAGCGCGAGCGTCCCGTTCACGCTCCTGGTCTTGAGCTTCTTCTCCCGCGTCCACTCCCTCATTCATGCACTCCCGCCAGCCAGGTAAACCCATCCTCGTCACGGACCCGGTACCGGAAGGCGTCGCTCAGATGGGACACCGTATCGGTCGCAAGCACCGTATGCTCGTCCATCGCATGCGCCGCGAAGTCTCCAGCAAGCCCGTGCAGATACACAGCCGCCTCAACCGCCCGCGCCACATCCTGCGGAAACTGAGCAATCATCGCGGCAACGATCCCCGTCAAAATATCGCCGCTCCCACCCTTCGCCATCGAAGGATTCCCGGTCGTGTTCACCGCGATGCTCCCATCGGGATGCGCGATCAACGTCCTCCACCCTTTCAGCACAAGCGTCACCCCATGCTCCGTCGCAAACTTCCGCGCCAGCCCAATGCGATCCGCCTCAACCTCTTTCACCGTCATCCCCGCAAGCCGCCCCATCTCGCCCGGATGCGGAGTCAGCACAACCGTCCTACCACCCGCCGCGGCACTCTTCAACAACTCCGTCTTCCCCGCAAACGCATTCAAGGCATCAGCATCGATTACCACCGGCATCGTCGTCTTCGCCACCAACGCCCGCGCAAACTCCGACGCCTCCCCTCGCGTCGAAAGCCCCGGCCCAACAGCAAGCACCGAGATCCCCTTGATCAGCGTCGCCAGCTTTTCCTCTTCAAGATTCGCCATTGAAGCCTCGCCAGCGTCTCCCTCGGCGAGAGCCCGTACCATCAACTCCGGCGTCACCCTCCCCACCTCGTTCGCGATCATCTTCGGCACACCAGCCGTCACCAGCCCCGCACCCGTCCGCAGCGCCGCGAGTGAACTCATCGAAGGCGCGCCAAACGTCCCGTAGCTCCCACCGACAAGCAGCACATGCCCAAACTTGCCTTTATTCCCATTGATATCCCGCCAGGCTTCCGCGATCGCCTTCGACTCACCCGCCCAACTAACCCGCCCAGCCGACTGGATCGCCTCATCCGGCGACCCGATCTCCGCCACCACCACCGGCCCAAACGCATCGCCCGACACCCGCGACGATGCCAGATGCCCAAACACGTGTGCCATCTTCGGAGCCGTAAAGGTCACGACCGCATCCGCTCGGAAAGCACCTTCCGCATTCTGTTCAACCGAATCCGCATCCCAGCCTGAGGGCAAATCGACCGCCACCACCGGAGCCGTGAGCCGGCTAACCCGTTCCTGGGCAACGGCAGCCACTCCACGCAACGGTGCTTTGAAACCCGTCCCAACCACCGCATCAATCAGGAGCTCCGCCCCTTCAAGTGCCGCGCTCTGCTCAAATAATTCTTCTTCCCCAGCGCAGAACTCGATCAGAACGGCTGGTCCGTCATCGTCACCCGTCGCAGCGCCACGAAGGTCATCCAGCATCTTCGCAGGAAGACCCTTGATATCACCCTCCGCGGCCAGCAGAAGCACCGTGACCTCGCATCCTGCGAGCGCGATCAGGCGAGCCGCAACCAGCCCATCCCCACCGTTATTGCCTTTCCCGCAAATTACGGTCACGTGCTTCGCCTCGGGATACTCCCGCAGGCAGAACCGGGCCACCGCGTCTCCGGCCCTTTCCATCAGCTCCTCAAGCGGAATCCCAAACTCCTCCTCGGTTCGCTTGTCTACCGCGCCCATCTCCGCCGCCGTCAGAACCTGCATCATGGTCATAAATCCTCATCTCTATGATGAAGGAAACCGGCGATGCGCGTCCTGGTTTAGGGCTGCGCGTAATATCCATCCCGCGTCCGCGCAATGAGCCCAGGCTTCTCCACCTTCACCTCGATGTGGTGATATTCATCTGGCTTGTCCGCCGGAGCCGGTTCGAACGATATCTGGTAGTAGGCGTCCGTATCCGAGACGGCTTTCTGGAGCATTGCCCTGACATCGTTGCTCGAGGTCAGCGTAAGGCCGCCGCTCTGCCGCGCCAGCACTTGTAGACCCAGGTCTCCCAGATCCGTCTTTCCCGAATTGGGTACCCCCTTCAGGTAGTTCTCGTAGTAGAAGGCTGCCGAGAGATTCTCCGTCGGACCAAGCGGGTTCAGATTGTAGAGAGTAATTCCGGCCTCGCGCATCGCGGTCGAGGTATCGACGATTGTCCGAAAGATGCGTTCGCGCTCCTTCATCGAAAGATCGACACCTGCTCCCGAAAGCAGCGGCCACCCGGGCGAGACCCACAGAACGAGCTTCCGTCCGGGACGAGGCCCTTCGCGCGCCATCAACTGCCGAAGCGCCTCGAGCGACAGTTGCAGTCGATCCTCCGCCCCATAGAAGCCCGCCGACCGTCGGATTTCCCTCAGGCCGATCGTCTGGTGATCCAGCGAGTCAGCCAGGGAATTTCCGTCCCTGGAGAATGTCTGCTGCATCTGGCTTCCGGTATCCGTAAAGATTGCCAGAGCCGTCGGGAGCTCCAGCTTCCCGCCGTTCGCTTTCAAAAACTGGTCGATCTGCTGCCGTTCGTAGCTCACATGCTCGTAGTTCGTGTTCACGGCGTCGATCAGCAGAACGACCTCCACCGGCTCCTGCCCGCGGGCCATCGCTCGGAATGAAGTCATCGGCCTCGCCGTCTTGTTGTCGGTCAGAAGGAAATCCCCCTGCTCCAGCCCCGCAACGGGTGGTCCGTTCTTAGCCGCAACCACGACGTCAAGGCTGATCCTCCCCTTATCCGGATGAGCGGCAACTTCCGGCTGTTGCGCCATCGCCGAGGAGGCCGGTAGAAGGCAAAGAAGAAGAAGCAGGCGAAAGCGCACGTCGATCAGCATGAATCCCTCGTGCCCGGGCAGGGGTATGTCGCCTCCCGAACCCTCACGGCCAAGCCGCAAGCTTCTAGACACTTAGACGCAAACGAGCTGGTCGAAGACCCGGCACCCAGATACAACAAAGGCTCCTACTCATGGGAGCCTCGCCGCTAGACAGAAACGTTACCGTGTTCCCGCAACCGGGCTTCCCTCCGACATCGGTGTCACCGTCGGAGTAGCCGGCGTAACCATGGGAGTAAAGCCGGGCTTCGGCGTAAAGTAGTTCCGCGCCGAGAGAGACCGATAGAATTGCCCCGTCAACTCCGCCGCTTTCGGTCCAAAGGTAGGCCGACCGCCCTCCAGGAAGATCACCGTGACGATTCGCCCGGTCGGGGTATCGGCGAACGACCCGAACCAACCGTACCGCGTTCCGTTGTTCGAGCACGTCCCCGTCTTCCCCATCACTGGAAACTCACGAAAGTTAGCACGGAGCGACCGAGCGGTCCCATACTGCACCACCGCTTCCATCCCGGGCTTCATCTCCGGAATCAGAGGCGCAATATCGAGAATCCGCTTCACCTTCGGTTCGAACGAGGCGATGTCCTCCTGAGCCTGCGGATGCTGCAGATAGTAGAGCGTCCCGCCATTCGCGATCGCCGACACGAGCGCCCCAAGCTGCAGTGGCGTCATCGACACGCTCTCACCAAACGAGCACATCCGCCCCACGCCACCCTGCGCCTTCGGAAGCTCCTGGTCAGGATACCGTCCAAGCTGCTCGCCCTCGATTTTGTACCCGGCCAGTTCGCCAAGTCCGAACTGGTTCGCATAGTGCTTCACGCGCTCAAAGCCAAGCGACCGCCCAAGCGTTTCGAAATAAAGATTGTTCGAGTGCGCGAGCGCCTCGGTGAGCGTGAGGTGATAGCCACCCCCAAGACTGACCGGAGTATCCCGCTTGACGATTCCCTCCTCGAGCGCCGCAAGCGCAACCGAAAGCTTGATTGTCGAGCACGGCTCAGCACCCGGAGAAAGTGCCAGCTTCTGGTTCACCATCGCCAGGATGCGGCCACTAGAAGGATCGATCGCCAGCGCGGTACCGTTCATATTGCCGAGCGCCTCGATAGCCGCTGCCCGGACGACTGGATCTTCGCCCGTGGTTACGTCACCTGCGGTCAGATTGTCGGCAAAGGAGCTAGCTGTAAATCGCTCGGTAAAACGCGACCGCCGCACCGCAACCACCGGGCCAGCTCCGCGTCCATGGCCGCCCCGCACCGCTCTTCCCCGAACCGGGATCGCATGTACAGCGCGGCGTCCAACGGCGGCACGCGCAGGATGGACGGGATGAGCAGACCGAGCCGTCTTCGACGCTTTCATGGCCGCCCGAGGCGCGGGCTTATGTTTGGCCGCAAACGCCTCGCCCAAACCTCCGAACATCAAAACCAGGCCAAGCACCGCCGCAAAACATCGCCCGCAGAGATCCGTCATTCACTATCCCTCTAATCCATCGCCAATATGACCGTACACACGACCAGGAGAAAGCACGTTCCCTGCCAAAGCGTCGAGGTTCCATCCAACCTGGCCTAACAATACGTCTAGTTCCCCCGCCGTAGAAACGCCGGAATATCCAGCTCATCCGAATCGGGGCTCGGAACCACGGATTGGCCACCTGCGAACGATGGCACACGCACCGTCGGTTCGACCGGAGCTGACCCCGGAGCGTTCAGTCTCGACTCGGCATACTGCGCACGCAGTGGCTTGGGAATCTCGTAGTCCTCCTGAGCACGAGCCGGGGCAGCCTCGACTGGCGGCTCCGCCGGACGCGCTCCACGGATAAACGAAGGCCGGAAGAAATCATCATCGAAAACGGACGCCGAAACCGGCTTCAACTGCGGCTCTCTCGCTTGTTCCCGCATCGGAACCCGCTCCGGAACAAGCGAAGCCGCCGCTGGACGCGGTGGAGGCTGTGGGGCTGGCGGTGCGACGGGGGGAGGTGCCTGGGCCGCAACCGGTGGGGCGGACGTGATCGGCGGCGCGGGCGGGGCCGGGGCCGGAGCAGGTGCAGGAGCAACCGCCACAGGTGCCGGAGCGGCCACCGGAGGCACCATTGGAATCGGCGCCGGGGCAGCTGCGACAGGCGTGGTGGTGACTACCGGCGTCGGAACATACTCGTCCTCCACTGCGGGGGCGAACTCCTCATCAAAATCCGCCTCAATATTCGAGGCCGAGCTGAACTCAGATCCCTCCGGCTCCCAATGCGGAGCCTCCTCTTCCAGAGCAGTCAGTTCGTACCGTTCACGCACGACGTTGGCATCCTCAGGCTCGGGAAGCTGATGCGCCATGATGATAGGGGGAGCGGATGGAGGAACGGGAACCGGAGCAACAGCCGCCACCGGCTCCGCCGGTACAGGTGCCGGAACCACGGGAGCAGCAGGAGCTGGCGGAGGCTGTGGTGTAGCCGCTAACGGCTCAGCCGCAGCCGGAGCGGTTTGCGGAACAGGTGCAGGCTCAGCTACAGGTGCTGCGGCGATAAGCGCAGGGGCATCCGTTGCAGCCGGTTCGACAGAAGGTGCTGACTCGAGCAGCGTAGCCAGTTCGACAGGAGCTGCAGGCTCGAAGGAAGGCGCAGCCGGTACTGGCTCAGCCGGAGCAGGCTGATGCACAGGTTCGGGCGCTGCCACGACCGGCTCGGGCGAAGCCGAAGCAGCCGGTTGTGCTGGAGCAGGTTCGGGCGCGGGTGCCGCCGAAACAGTTTCAGGTACGGCCGACGCAGCGGCCGCCTCAGGTTCCGGAGCAGCCGCGACCGGCTCAGGCTCAGCCGCAACAGCCTCTTCAACAGGCTCGGGGGCAGAAAGAGCGGCGGGAGCAGCCGCCTCCTCTTCCTCTTTGATCTCACCCGCAAATTCCGCAGGCTCAGGCGCTTCCACAGCCGGTGCGGAAGCTTCAGCACGCGGAGTGATCGGAACCTCGGCCGCCCGGTGCGTCGGCAGCATCACCTCCGCCAGCATCCTCTCGCGCCTTTGCGGGTGCGAGTCCTGCCGGAAGCCGGTCGCGATCACCGTAATCTTCACATCGTCGCCCATCGACTCATCCAGCACCGCGCCGAAGATGATGTTCGCGTCCTCATGCGCCGCGTTCTGGATGATCGACGAAGCTTCATTGACCTCGCTGAGTCGCAGACTGCTCGACCCCGTGATGTTGATCAAAATCCCGCGCGCGCCGTCAATAGCCCCCGCCTCGAGCAGAGGAGACGCCATTGCCGCAATCGCCGCGTCCGCCGCCCGGTTTCCACCCGATCGCATCGCCGTACCCATCACGGCATAGCCCATGCCGGCCATGGTCGTCTTCACGTCGGCGAAGTCCCGGTTGATGACGCCTGGAATCGTAATAATGTCCGAAATTCCCTGCACGCCCTGCCGCAGCACATCGTCCGCAATGCGGAAACTCTCGAAGAAGCCCGCGTCCTTGGCCACTGCAAGCAGCTTCTCGTTCGGAATCACGATCACCGTATCGACCGAGTCCAGAAGCTCCTGCATGCCGCGTTCCGCCTGCATCATGCGCCGCTTGCCTTCGAACAGGAACGGCCTGGTCACCACCGCAACCGTCAGCGCACCCATCTCTGAAGCCAGCGACGCGATCACCGGAGCCGCACCCGTCCCGGTTCCGCCGCCAAGCCCCGTGGTCACAAACACCATGTCCGCGCCCTCGAGCGCCTCGATAATCTTGTCCGAATCCTCAAGCGCGGCCCGCCGCCCCACATCGGGGTTCGACCCTGCTCCCAGCCCGCTCGTCAGCTTCACCCCAAGCTGCAGCTTCACCGGTGCATTCGACATCTCCAGCGCCTGCGCATCCGTGTTCGCCACGATGAACTCGACGCCTTCCACCTTCGCCGCGATCATCCGGTTCACGGCGTTGTTTCCGCCGCCGCCGACCCCGATGACCTTGATCCGCGCCCCGCGCGGCGTTTCGTCGTGGAAGTGAATCCGAAGGTCATCCGCTGCATTCGACATGTCTCATACTCCTAAGGGGCCTAAACCCGTGATTCCGTGATCTGATTCTGTCATCGCCAATGGTCGAGGAGAAGCGAAAGCTCGAATGCGAGGTACCCAACTCGATTCCACAAGCTTCATTTCAGCCTGTCAGACCGTTGCTCTACAACTAAAGTCTAATGCCCGAGCCCGTACCTATAACCTGGATGCTCCATCCAGGACAAAGAGACGCATCGTTTCCTGGAATCAGTCCCGATTCGACGACCTAGGCATTTCCCGCAAAGATCCCACGCAGCTTGGCCCGGAACCCCTGCGTCTCGTGCGCCCGCCGGATCTGCGTCCGATGGGTATAGAGCAGCATCCCAACCGCCGTCGCGAACTCCGGCCCCGCCAGCTCCGCCGGCATCCTCGACATCGGCACCGGCAACCCGATCCGCACCGGCACGCGCAGCAGGCTCTCCGCGTTATCCTGCAACCCCACCATCCGCGCCCCCCCGCCAGTCAGGACGCATCCAGCCCCAAGCGCCTCCAGCACCCCACCCTGCCGCAGGTTGTCGCGCAGCATCGTGAACAGCTCCCGCGCCCTCGGCTCCAGAATCTCGGCCAGAAACCTCTGCCGCACCAGCCTCGGCTGCTCTCGCCCGATCTCGATCTCGTTCAACTGCGGCACGGACGTCACCACGCAGTTTCCGTACACCTTCTTCAACTCTTCCGCTTCTTCGACCGTCACATGCAGTCCGACCGCAAGGTCGTTCGTGAAGTGATCCCCGCCAAGTGGAATGACAGCCGTGTGCGCGATCGACCCCTCAAAGAACACAGCCAGCTCGGTCGTACTAGCCCCAATATCCGCGACGCACACCCCAAGCTCACGCTCGTCGGCTGAAAGTACAGCCTCCGCCGACGCGATCCCCTCATACACCGTATCCGTCACCTCGAGCCCTGCCCGGTTCGCGCACGTAATCACGCTCTGCGCCACCCCACCCGAGCAGGTAGAAAGATGCAGATTCACCTCAAGCTTGTTCCCCACCATCCCCACCGGATCGTGAATCCCCGCCTGGTCGTCGAGGATGAACTCCTGCGGCAGAAGATGAAGTACCTCCCGGTCCGGCGGCAGTGCAATCGAACGCGCCCGGTCAACCGCCGCCCGAACCTCCTCGCGCGTAATCTCGCGCATCCGGCTTCCCATCGAAATGCCGCCCCGGCTGTTGATCCCCTTCACATGCGCCCCGCCAATCCCGACAACGCACGACTCGATCCCCGCCCGTGCCAGCCGCTCCGCCGTTAGCGCCGCCCGGTTGATCGCCTCAGCCGCCGGCCCAAGCTCCGCGATCAGCCCCTTGCGCATCCCACGCGACACCTCGATGCCATGCCCGCGATACCGCAGCACACCGTCGGCGACCTCGGCCACCAGCACGCAGCTCTTCGCATTCCCCGCATCCAGCACCGTAATCAGGTTTTCAGGCTTCTGATTCATCGTCCCCACTGCTACGTCTCTGCATCATCATGCACGATTACGATAAGCTGACGTCCCCGCTTCTGTCTCCGCATCAGGCCGTCATCCCGGAAAGGACCAGCCGCCCCGCCTGAACCACCACCCATTACCGCCCCGTCTTCGCATCCGGAAAGTGCGGCGACCCAAAAACACTCTTCGCCTTTGCCACGGCAGGATGAACGGTAACAGGATGAACGGTAACAGGATGAACGGTAACAGGATGAACGGTAACAGGATGAACGGTAACAGGATGAACGGTAACAGGATGAACGGTAACAGGATGAACGGTAACAGGATGAGCGGTAACAGGATGAGCGGTAACAGGATGAGCCACCGCCTTCGCGGGAGCCTTCAGATGCGCGGCCGGACCGACCTCGCCCGACCCGCCGGCCACCGGAATCGCCGCCCCCTGCTGCATCTCGAGCACGACCTGCCGCTCATAGCGCATATCGGCCGAGGCAAGCTTCGGATACTGCGTTCTCCACCCCGGCAACTGCTCCTCGAACTTCCGGTACCGCTGCAGGAAGTCCGTTTCCCCAAAATGAACCATGATCTCCGTCGCCTGGTCTGGAATGAGCGCCTTCACATCCTCCGGATTCGAAAGATCCACCTCGCTCAATCTCGCTGAGATGTTCTCATTCGTGCTGTCCAGATCCCCGGTGAACCTCTCGAAGATTTTCATCCGCGCCGCCCGCACTGAAAGCGGCTCGTCGGCGCTGATCCCCGTCACGACAGGAAACGAATACCGCTTCCCAAAATCCTTCGAGTCGGCCGCATCCGAAGCCGAATCGCCGACCATATCCAGAAGCACACCGTTCTTATCCACCAGCCCGATCTGGCTTCCCTGCCGCACAAACGCCACCGGCGTACGCTCCACGATCGACACCCGCAGCCGATTCGGCAGAAGGCGCATCACCGTCGCATGCGCCACCCACGGCAGACGTTCGAGTTCTTCCCGCCGATCCGCCAACGAGATATTGAAAACGTTCCGTTCCACATCCTCGCCGAACACGCTCAACAACTGCGCCCGCGTCAGGTGGCTGTTCCCCTCGATCTGGATCGACGAAGACGCCGGAATGACAAATCGCTCATCATGCAGCAAAAACTTCTGGGTCTCGTACGCGGCAGTCGCCACCAAACCGAGCCCCGCAACCAGCGCCACCCCCGCCAGCACCCGCCCCCGCGTCGTCTTCGGAACGGCTCCCCGTCGAAATGTCAGCCGGAACCCCGACCCGAATCCCGAACGCCGCGTCTTGCTGAGACCCGGAACCTCGCTGCCACCGGTCGCACTCTCTCCATAGGCACGGCGCAGCTTCCGTTCCGGAACGGTGCCGATCCGCTGCCCCGCCCTGCCCGTCTCCGAGTCCGCATACCGTTCTTCTCTGATCGCCTGCATGGCCATAATCGACTCTTCCTGACTTCGCACGCCCGCCGCGAACCCACACCCTGCCGCAACCTGGCCCGTATCTCCCTCACTATAGCCTCGACGCCGATCCATTCGAAGCGCCACCGGCAGGGGGTACCCACACAGGAACTCACCCAAAAGCGCATTCAGCCCGTCGCGGTCCTGGAGACGAGACAGAACCAACCCCCATCGGCGACACTGACTCCGGCGCATCACAATATCCAGGAGCGACACCCCATGATCGAACCCACCGGACCACGCGAAGCCCAGTTGATCGAAACCTCGAACATCCTGCTTGACGCACGCCGCACCGGCGTCCTCATCGACGACCTTCCCGTCGAGCTTCGCCCCACCACCATGGACGAGGTCTATTTCGTCCAGGGCCTCATCGCCCAGGCCTACACCACGCCGGAAGACGGCATCGGCGGCTGGAAGATCGGCGCGCCCAATCCCGAGGCCACGCCCGCCTACGCCCCCTTGCCCAAAGTCTGGATTGCCCCCTCCGGAGCCTTACTCTCCGGCTCGCAGTGGCGTTATCGCGGTCTCGAAGCCGAGATCGCCTTCCTCCTCGGAGCCGACCTCCCGCCCCGCTCCGACACACCCTACACCCGCGAAGAGGTCCTCGCCGCCGTCGCCTCCTGCCATCCAGTCATCGAGGTCCTCGAGTCCGGCCTGCTCGATCCCATGAAGGCCGATCGCATGTCCATGCTCGCCGACCTGCAGATGCACGGCGGCCTCGTCTACGGCGCACCCGTCCCCGAATGGCAGTCCATCGACTGGACTCAGGAAACGGTGGCCCTCGCCGTCGACGGAAGCATCCGCGTCGAGCGAACCGGATCCAACACCTCCGGCGACTTCGTCAAGCTGCTCCCCTGGCTCGCCAACGAAGGCGCCATCCGTACCCGGGGCCTCTATGCCGGCCAATGGATCACCACCGGCTCCTGGACCGGCAACACCCTCGCCATGGGACAATCCAGCGTCGACGTTCGCTTCCACACCGCTGGCCGCGTCACCTTGCGCTACTCCGTCGAAGACTAGCCGCACGATGTGGATCCCTCTGTTGCAAAAGCAGGATGGGCCGTCTTCCCCGTAAGCCGCAGCATAAGAAAGGTCTCACGCATGTCCGAGTACCCGGAAGGCATCACCTTCTCGACCCCGCTCTCGCTCCGTCACGCCGAGGTTCTCACGCCCGAAGCGATCGCCTTCCTCGCGAACCTGCATCGCACCTTCAACGCCCGCCGCCTTGAACTCCTCGCCGCCCGCGACACTCGCCAGGCCCGCCTCGACGCCGGCGAAAAGCCCGACTTCCTCCCCGAAACCAGGCACATCCGCGACGCCGACTGGCACATCGCCCCGCTCCCCGCCGACCTCCTCGACCGCCGCGTCGAGATCACCGGCCCCGTCGACCGCAAGATGATCATCAACGCCCTCAACTGCGGCGCGAAAGTCTTCATGGCCGACTTCGAAGACTCCACCACCCCGACCTGGGACAACGTCCTCGAAGGCCAACTCAACCTCCGCGACGCCGTCCGCCGCACCATCACGTATGAAGACCCCAAAACGAAAAAATCCTACAAGCTGAACGACCAGGTAGCCGTCCTCTTCGTCCGCGCCCGTGGCTGGCATCTCGAAGAGCGCCACCTCCTCGTCGACGGCGTCCCCATGTCCGGCGGCCTCTTCGACTTCGGCCTCTATCTCTTCCACAACGCGAAAGAGCTCCTCCACCGAGGCTCCGGCCCCTACTTCTATCTCCCCAAGATGGAGTCGCACCTCGAAGCTCGTCTCTGGAACGACGTCTTCACCGTAGCCGAGGCCGCCCTCGACCTACCCAAGGGCAGCATCAAAGCCACCGTCCTCATCGAGACCATCCTCGCCACCTTCGAGATGGACGAGATCCTCTACGAACTCCGGGACCACTCCGCCGGCCTCAACTGCGGACGCTGGGACTACATCTTCTCCTTCATTAAAAAATTCGCCGCCGACACCAGCATCCTCCTGCCGGACCGCGGCCAGGTCACCATGACCACCCACTTCATGCGCAGCTACTCCAGGCTCGCCATCAAGACCTGCCACCACCGCAAGGCACCCGCCATGGGTGGCATGTCCGCATTCATTCCCATCAAGTCCGACCTCGAAGCCAACGAACGCGCCCTCACCCAGGTCCGCGCCGACAAGGAACGCGAGGCAACCGATGGCCACGACGGCACCTGGGTCGCCCACCCTGGCCTCGTCCCCATCGCCCTCGAAGTCTTCGACCGCGTCATGCCCCAGCCCAACCAGATCTCGAAACAACTCCCCGAATACACCTGCACCGCCGAAGACCTCCTCCGCATCCCCGAAGGCACAATCTCAGAAGCAGGCGTCCGCCAGAACGTAGCAGTAGGCCTCGGCTACGTCGAAGCATGGCTCCGAGGCATCGGCTGCGTCCCCCTCTTCAACCTCATGGAAGACGCCGCGACGGCCGAGATCAGCCGCGCCCAGCTTTGGCAGTGGGTCCACCACCATGCCGTCATGGACGACGGCCTACCCGTCACCACCGAACTCGTCGAACAGGTCATCGAAGACGAACTAGCCCTCACCCGCCCCAAGGTTGACGACACCCGCTTTCAGGCCTATCTGCAGGCCGCCGACCTTATGCGCGACCTCATCGCCAGCCGGAAGTTCACCACCTTCCTCACCCTTCCGGCCTACGATCAGGTCTTCGCCGAGGGGCTGTAGCGCGGTCCAGCTTTTGCCGATAGGGGATATCTGAACGGCGAGCAGGTTGATCCTCGTCCAAAAGAAACCATGACTGAAGAACAGCGTGTCCCCGGTTTCCCGAAGAAACTCATCTCGTTCACGCGGTGCCTTTACGACGGCGCGGAACTGAATCTATCGGAGGGATACACTCCAACGTCCGCCCAGGACGCTTGGGTCCACTGCGGCGAGGTCGTATGCTGCGCGTGCGGCGCAACCTTTCACATCGACAACGGCATCCTCAATCTGCTCGACCAATCCTCTCTCGACGAGGAAAGCGTCAACGAACAGCGCCAGCGGAATGAAAGCCAGTTCACCTTCGACGCCATGGATACGCCGGATCAGCGCGCCCATCACGAGATGGAGATGTCCCCGACACTCGAAGCCCTGCCCCTCACCATCTCCCAGACGATCCTCGAAGTAGGCTGCGGCGAGGGCCGCTACACGACAGTCCTTGCCGGCCGTGCAAACGTACTTGCCGTCGACTTTTCCATTGGCTTACTCCGAATCCTGCAGCGCCGCTTACCACAGGGAACAAAAAACGTAGGCCTGGTCCTCGGCGACGTCACCACAATCAAGACGGCGACCCGCAAGTTCGACTACGTCTTTTCCACGCTCACCTCGAACCTCCCCACGCGCAGGCATCGAGACGCCCTCTATCGTCTCGCGCAGACCGCCCTCCAGCCGCGCGGACGCTTCGTCTACAGCGGTCATCTGCAGGGAATCCGCCACGCCCTCTCCGGCCAGAAGAAGTCCGAGCACTACACCCCCGGCGGCATCTACCGCTACGCCTTCGATCTCTCGGAAGCAGCCGCCGAGGTCAAGCCGTATTTCAAGAAAGTTCACGCGCGGCCCATCCAGATCTACTTCCCCATGTCCCGCACCCTGCGCCTGCCCACAGTCGGCCTCTCACGCCTTCTGGAACACGTTCCCTTCGCGAACCGCCTCGGAGAACTTGTCCTCGTAGCAGCGGACCAGCCACGGGAAGCTAACTAGATCGCTGTAATCCCTGGCCTATGTACCAAGAAGAGCCTATGTACCAACCAGTAAAGACATCTTGGCCTTATAGTTAGGAATCAAAATCACAGCACTCCGTGAGGCCAAGAAATGGCGATACGCCCGTACTGGACCGGTCAAATCCAGATCTCGCTCGTTCAATTCGGCGTCAAGCTCTACGTCGCGACCGAAGCCAAGAGCGAAATCCGCTTCCATCAGATCTCCCGCAAGACCGGCGAACGTGTCCGCCACCAGAAGGTTCTCGCCTCCGCGGTGGACAATCCGTCCGAGGAAAGCGAGTCCCCCGCCGCCGTTGTCGAAAAGGACGAGATCGTCAAGGGCTACGAGTACCGCAAGGGCGAATACATCACCATCGAGCCCAAAGAGCTCGAGCAGCTTCGCGTCCCCTCCAAGCACACCATGGAGATCACCCAGTTCGTCGACGAGAGCGACATCGACCCCGAGTTCTTCGAGAAGCCCTACTTCGTCACACCCGAAAACGACGCCCAGGCACAAGCCTTCGCCGTAGTCCGTCAGGCTCTCAAGGAGACGAAGAAGGTCGCCCTCACCAAGATCGCCTTCTCCGGCCGCGAGCACGTCGTCGCTCTCACCCCCACGCAGGACGACTCTCTCGGCGGCATGATGGCCTACACCATGCGCTACGCCCAGGAACTCCGCGACCCCAAAGAGTACTTCCGCGACATCAAGAAGCCCGACGTCGACGAGGATTCCCTCGGCCTCGCCAAGGAACTCATCAAGCGCAAAGCCGCGAAGTTTGACCCAACTAAGTTCGTCGACGGCTACGAAGTCGCTCTAAAGGAACTCGTAGAAGCCAAGATCGAACACGCCCCCATCCCCAAGGACGAAGCCCCCGCTCCGCAGCGCGGCAAGGTCATCAACCTCATGGACGCCCTGCGCAAGTCGGTCAGCAGCGTCAAGGCCGACGACCTCGTATTGGAGTCGCCTGCTCCCGTCGCCTCAAAGAAGAAGTCCCCAGCGAAGGCCGAAGCAAAGAAAGGCATCACCCTCGTCAAGTCAGAGGAGGCCGACAAGCCTGAGACCAAGCCGACGAAGCCTGCGAGCCGCCGCAAGTCCGCCTGACAATGACGACTGCGAAAAAGGTCGCGAAGAAAGCCAGTACGGCGAAGGCTGCAAAGACAGTCGCCAAAGCTACTCCTTCCGACGCCGTCGACGAGCAGCTCGCCCGCTACCGCTCCATGCGCGACTTCGGCATCACCGCCGAGCCCTCCGGGGCCTCCACTGCCGGGCAACAAGCCGGCGAAAAAGTCCGCTCCATGCAATGGCCGTTTGTGATCCAGAAGCACGCCGCCAGCCACCTCCACTACGATTTCCGCCTCGGCTGGAACGGCGTCCTCAAATCCTGGGCCTGCGCCAAGGGCCCGTCCTACAACGTCAAGGACAAGCGCCTCGCCGTCCAGGTCGAAGACCATCCCATGGAATACGGCGGCTTCGAGGGCATCATCCCCGCCGGCCAGTACGGCGGGGGCACCGTCATGGTCTGGGACCAGGGCACCTGGGAACCACAGCCCGGCCACACCGACGTCGACGCCGCCCTGCGCGATGGCCAGATCAAGTTCATCATGCACGGCGCCAAGATCAAGGGGAAATGGGCCCTCATCCGCATGGGCGGCAAGGCCGCGACCGAGCGCAAACCCAACTGGCTCCTCATCAAGGAGCACGACGACTTCGAACGTCCCGACGGCCCATCCATCACCGACGAAGAGCCCGACTCCGTCGTCACCAACCGCACCATGGATCAGATCGCCCACAGCGAAGACCACGTCTGGAACTCCAAGGACACGCAATCCGGCCCCAAAGCCTGGTACCGCCAACCCTCCAAAGGCGAAGCCCCCACCCCTCAACCCGCACCAAAACTCGACCTGGCCGCCCTCCCAAAAGAAAACCAGCCCACCTTCCTCACCCCGCAGCTAGCCCAGCAATCTGAAAACGCCCCCGACGGCCCCGGCTGGCTCCACGAGCTAAAACTCGACGGCTACCGCATCCAGGCCCGCAAGTCCGGCACGAAGGTCCAGATGCTCACCCGCTCCGGCCTCGACTGGACCGCCCGCATCCCCTCGGTAGCCGCCGCCGTAGCCGCCCTCCCAACCGAAGACCTCACCCTCGACGGCGAAGTCGTCGTCCTCTCTCCCGACGGCACTACCAACTTCGCCGACCTCCAGGCCTCCTTCCAGGACGGAGCCAAGAATCCCCTCACCTACTTCGTCTTCGACCTCCTCCATGTCGAAGGCCGCGACCCACGAGCCCTGCCCCTCCGCGCCCGCAAAGCCCTCCTCGTCGACATCCTCACCCCCGCCGTCTCCGACCACCTCCAGCTCTCCGAGCACCTCGAATCCGGTGGCCCGCTCATGTTCAAGAAAGCCTGCGAACTCGGCGCCGAGGGCATCATCTCCAAGCGCGCCGAAGGCAAATACCAGAGCGGCCGCGCCAGCGACTGGCTCAAGATGAAATGCCTCCACGAGCAGGAGTTCGTCATCGGAGGCTTCACCCTCCCCTCGAACGGAAGCGGAGGCATCGGTGCCCTGCTCCTCGGCTATTACCGCGACAAGAAGCTCATCTACGCCGGCCGCAGCGGAACCGGCTTCACCCAGAAGTCCAGCAAGCAGATCCGCCAGCAGCTCGAACCTCTCCGCTCCGAAAAACCCGCCTTCGACTCAACCCCGGCCGAAGCTCGTCGCGGAGCCATCTGGGTCACCCCCACCCTCGTAGCCCAGGTCCGCTTCGCCACCTGGACCGCCGACCATCAGCTCCGCCAGGCCGCCTTCCTCGGCCTCCGCGAAGACAAGCCTGCAACCGAAGTCGTCAGGGAAACCTCCGCCCCCACCCCGAAGCGCGCAAAATCCTCCGCAACCCACAAAGCCCCTCAACCAAAAGCCGCCAAACTCCTCCCCGCGAAGCCCCTCGAGAAAGCCCCAGTCCGCCTCACGCACCCCGACAAGATCCTCGACCCCGAATCCAAGATCACGAAGCAACAGCTTGCCGATTACTTCTGGTCCGCCGCCCCCCGCATCCTCCCCCACATCGCCGACCGCCCCCTCACCCTCGTCCGCACCCCCGATGGCGTCTCCGGCGAAACCTTCTTCCAGAAGCACACCAGCAAGTCCTTCCCCAACCTCGGCTCCGTCGACATCCCCAACAAAAAGACCGGCGTTCCCGAGCCCTACATCACCCTCAACACGCCCGAACAACTAGCCTCCCTCGCCCAGATGTCCGTCCTCGAACTTCATCCCTGGGGCTCCCGCAACGAAGACCTCGAACACCCCGATCGCCTCGTCATCGATCTCGACCCCGACGAATCCCTCTCGTGGCCGACAGTCACCGCCGCCGCCCAGGAGGTCTGCGCCTACCTGCAAACCCTCGGCCTCGAATCTTTCGTCAAGACCACCGGCGGCAAGGGCCTCCACGTCGTCCTCGCCATCACCCCCGGCTACGACTGGCCCATCATCAAGGACTTCGCCCACGCCGTCGTCAACGCCCTCGAGCGCCAGAACCCCAGGCTTTACCTCACCAAGATGACCAAAGCCGCCCGCACCGGCAAGATCTACCTCGACTACCTCCGAAACGAGCGCGGAGCCACCGCCGTCGCCCCCTACAGCACCCGCGCGCGTCCCGGCGTCGGCATCGCCGTCCCTCTCGACTGGTCCGAACTAGGCGGCGAGACCCGCCCCATCTTCCGCCTCGCCACCTTCCCTGAATGGGGTGGCCGCCTCGAGTCCACTGACCCCTGGAAGTCCCTCGGCGTGAAGAAACAAAGCATTACGCCCGACACCCTCAAGGCCGTCGGGATGAAATCTCGCTAACGCTGAAATACTCCGCCAATCCCTCCGCGAGACTGGCAAAGGTCGCCTCCCGAGCCTCAAGATCCACCCCCCACCCCAGCTCCCGCAAAGTCCCCGAAGTAATCGGCCCAATCGAACCCCGCACTACCTCTCGCGGCAACTCCACTCCCGCCGCCTCCAATAGCCTCCTCAGGTTTCCCGCGGTCGACGAACTGGTAAAAGTAATCGCATCTGGATACTGGCCTGCATCCCCAAAAATCTTCCGCAACGTCGTCACGGAAGCCTCCGGAGCTACCGTCCGGTATGCCTCGGCAATCGTCACCTCGACGTCAGCTTCCCGCAGCGCGCTGACCAAGTAATCCCGCCCCACCGCCGCCCTCACCAGCAAAACTTTCGCCCCCGCCCCCACCACCAGCAGCATCTCGACCGCAAGTGCCTCCGCCACGGCAACCTCCGGCACCAGGTCCACTCGCAGCCCCGCATCCCGCGCAACCCGCGCCGTAGCCCCACCAATCACCGCAACCCGTGCAGGCTCCAACCCCGCACCCAGGTGATTCCTGCGCTCAACAAAAACCTTCACCGCATTCGCACTTGTAAACACCACCCAATCAAAGCCTTCCACTTCCCCGATAGCAGCATCCAGCCCCGCATACGACTCCGGCGGAACAAGTTCGATCGTAGGAATCAAGATCGCTGTCCCGCCCAGCGCCTCCACCCGCGCTGCCAGTTCGGAAGCCTGGTGGCGGCTCCGCGTAATCACAATCCGTCGATGGGCAAGTGGTAGCATCGGGCCGAACCCCAGTCTATCCGTAAGCGATAAAGCTCAAAACTGCATCTCACCCTGTGCGCCCGCTGACTTCTACAATAGGAAGAGCGCGAGAACATCCGGGACACCCAACGGGTCTCGCCGTACAACCAGGAAGCGACCTAAGAGGCCCAGTGACGAAGAGCGGACTACGAGATTGGTTGCTGGCAGATATCCTTCTGCCCAAGGGAGTTCACAGCGAACCCGAATCCGTCCACACTTGGTGGCGCGTCATGTGCCTCACTGGTGTCGACTACTTCTCTACCCTCGGTTACCAGCCTGGCATCGCCTTCCTCGCCGCCGGCCTCCTCAGCCCCATCGCCACCCTCGTTCTCGTCCTCGTCACCCTCTTCGCCGCTCTCCCCTTGTACCGCCGCGTCGCTGGAGCCAGCCCTCACGGCCAGGGCAGCATCGCGATGCTGGAGCGCCTTTTCCCCCGCTGGGGAGGTAAGGTCTTCGTCCTCATCCTGCTCGGTTTCGCCACCACCGACTTCATCATCACCATGACGCTCTCGGCGGCCGATGCCGCCGCTCACTTCGTTCACAATCCCTTCGCCCCACACTGGCTCCAAAGCCAGATGCTCATCACCCTCCTCCTCCTCACCGCCCTCTCCGCCATCTTCCTTCGCGGCTTCAAGGAAGCCATCGGCATTGCCGTCGTCCTGGTCGGCATCTACCTTGCCCTCAATGCCGTCGTGACCACCGTAGCCCTGGGCGAAGTCCTCCGCCACCCTCATCTCATCCCCGAGTGGAAGCGTGCTCTCTTCGCCCAGCACCCCACCGTCCTCGGCATGATCGGCATTTCCCTGTTGCTCTTCCCCAAGCTCGCCCTCGGCCTCTCCGGCTTTGAAACAGGTGTCGCCGTCATGCCTCTCATCGCCGGCACGGACATCCGCCAGCGCATCCGCAACACTCGCAAGCTCCTCATGACCGCCGCCGTCATCATGAGCATCTTCCTCATGCTCACCAGCGTCGTCACCACGCTCCTCATCAAGCCCGAGCTCTTCGCTGAAAACGGTCCCGCCAACGGCCGCGCGATGGCCTATCTCGCCCACCAGTATCTCGGCAACGCCTTCGGCACGGTCTACGACGTCAGCACCATCCTCATCCTCGCCTTCGCCGGAGCCTCCGCCATGGCCGGCCTCCTCAACCTCATCCCACGCTACCTCCCACGCCTGGGCATGGCGCCCGAGTGGGCCCTCGCCTCGCGCCCTCTCGTCCTCGTCTTCATGGCCGTCGCCTTCTTCGTCACGTACATGTTCGACGCCGACGTCGACGCTCAGGGGGGAGCCTACGCCACCGGCGTCCTCGTCCTCATCACCTCCGCCGCCGTAGCCGTCGTCATCTCCCTCGGCAAGCGCAAACGCCGCTATGCCTACATGCTCATCACGGCGATCTTCATTTACACCACCGCCCTTAATATCTGGGAACGCCCTGAAGGCCTGAAGATCGCGTCCTTCTTCATCCTGACCATGATCTCCGTCTCTCTCGTCTCCCGCGCCATGCGCTCCACGGAACTCCGCATCATGTCCGTCGACCTCTCCGAAGGCGCCCTCGACATGCTCGCCGAGGACGAAGACCAGGTCATCCGCGTCATCGCCCGCAGACCCCAGAACGAAACCGCGGCAGACCTCGACCGCATCGAGCGCGCGGTCCGCAAGCGCTACGGTCTCGATCCCAGGGAGTCCGTCTACTTCTTCGAGGTCGAAAAGGGAGACGCCTCCGAATTCGACTGCACTCTCGTCGTCGACGGCGAGCGCCTCGGCAACAACAAGATTCTCAAGGCCCGCAGCCCGGTTGTCGCCAACTCCATCGCCGCCCTTCTCATCGAACTCGAGAGGCGCACCGGGAACGTCCCCCACGCGTACTTCAAGTGGAAGGACGGCAATCCAGTCGCCAATGCCTTCCGCTTCGTCTTCCTCGGCGAGGGCGACGCCGCTCCCCTCACGCACGAGGTTCTACGCCGAGCCGTAAAGGATCCGGATCACCTTCCCGTCATTCATGTAAGTTGAGCAGCAACAAACGAGTTCAAACAGAGGTCATGAACAACATGAAGAGAAATCGATTCATAGCCTTCGTGCTCTTGCTCATCGTCGCATCGTCAACGGCCGCCTGGGCTGCGCCAGAGGGCGTCGTTGGAAGCTGGCTCACCCTCTCCGGCGATGTCGTCACCGTGTCCACGTGCGCCAATGACGCCAGGCAACTCTGCTTTACCGTAGCCAGGGTAAGCCCCACCGCTCCCGGCACCACCGACGCCATGAACCCCGATGCCACCCTCCGCGATCGCCCGCTCTGCGGCCTCAGGATTGGCGACGGCTTCAAACCCGACAGCCCAACCACCGCGTCCGGCGGCCAGATCTACGACCCCATGTCCGGCAAGACCTACAGCGCCAAGATGGAGAGCAAGGGCGACACACTCAAGCTCCGAGGCTACATCGGCGTCCCCACCCTCGGTCGCACCGAAACCTGGACCCGCACCGCCACTCCCCCGCCTTGTAGCTGAATACCTCTGGAAATCCTCAACCCGCTTACCCAAAATCGAACCTCGGAAATGCTATACTCATCTTCGGATTGAGCATTTGTTCGTCATTGCCCTGCACCATAACAAGTGCAGGCGACTCCGAGCGGAGGTGGCGAAATTGGCAGACGCACTAGCTTGAGGTGCTAGCGCCGCAAGGCATAGGGGTTCAAGTCCCCTCCTCCGCACCAATCCAACATTTCAGGCCATCGCCCCAAGGGGTTGAGCCACAAGAGGTATCGAGCTTCCCCGATGGTCTACTTTCTCGTCTTCATCCACATCGTTGTCTGCCTCTTCCTCATTGGAGTTGTCCTTCTCCAGACGGGCAAGTCGGCCGATCTCGCCGGCGCCTTCGGCGGACAGGGTTCCCAGACTGCCTTCGGCCCGCGCGGAGCCTCGAATCTCCTCACCAAGCTCACCACCTACTCCGCCATCGTCTTCATGCTGACCTCCATCGGCCTCACCATCCTGCTCTCCCGCTCCGGCGGCGACCATTCGGTCCTCCAGGGCACGAAGACCACCCAGACGACCCCGGCCAAGAAGTAGTCAACCGTTCAGCAACCCCATGCGCAGGCCAAACGGCTTGCGCATTTTTCATGCTCGCCGCACCCGAAAGCAGGAAACGATCATGATCCACCAAATCCTCCCAGTCGGCCCTCTCCAGTGCAACTGCTCCATCCTCGGCGACGAGACTACACGCGAAGCCATGGTCATCGACCCCGGCGACGACATCCCCCGCATCCTCGCCATCCTCGCCCGTCACAGCCTTACCCTGAAGCAGATCGTCATCACCCACGCCCACATCGACCACATCGCCGGGGCCCAGCAACTCAAGCGCCTCACCGGAGCTCCCATCTTCTACAACCAGCTGGACCTCCCACTCGTCGAGATGATGGACATCCAGGCCGGCTGGCTGGGAATCGAGACCCCTGAAGTCCTCCCACCCGACGACCACCTCGCCGACAACCGCACCGTCTCCATCGCCGGCCTAACCGGAACCGTCATCCACACCCCCGGCCACACTCCCGGAAGCATCTGTCTCCACCTCCCCGCAGAAAACCTTCTCCTCGCCGGAGACACCCTCTTCGCCGGCTCCGTAGGCCGCACCGACCTGCCCGGCGGCGACGCCCGCACCCTAATCACCTCCATCCACGACCGCCTCCTCATCCTCCCCGACGCCACCCGCGTCATCCCCGGCCACGGCCCCTCCACCTCCATCGGAGCCGAGCGAGAGTCGAACCCGTTCCTCCAAGCCAAGCCATAACAACAACCTACCGCCACTCTCAAAACCAGAACCTTACCGGCACCTCAAAAGGTACTAACCCTCTCCCCCCAAAAAAGAAACCCGGGTGCCCCACCTTCGGCGCAACGCGCCTAAGGTGGGATCCCATACCGCCCAGCCGATAGTCCTAAGCCCGCCCCAGCAACCCCACTCCCCTCCTAAACTCCTCAGCCCCACCAATCAAACTCACCACCACCCGCCCCGCTCCCTCCAGCCCATAGAAGCTCCCCGGATGCACCACCACCCCAAGCTCCGCGAAAATCTCCTCCGCGCCCCCCAGCTTTCCCGGCAAAAGCAAGACCCCGCTCCACCCCGCAGCAACCGGCAGATACCCCAACCCCGACCCAGCCAGCACCCCAAGATTCTCCTGAACCCGCCCCCGAATCTGCCCCTGAATCGCCGCTCGCCTCGCCATCCACATCGGCAAAGCCCTCTGCGCCGGAGCCCCCATCGACAGAAACGTATCCGCAATCACCTCCAGCCGCCGCAGCGCCTCCTCCCGAGCCGCCATGGGCCCAAGCGTCACCACCCACCCCACCTTCATCTGCGGCAACCCCGCGACCTTACTCAATCCACTCAAAACAAACGTCAAACACTCAGCCTGCCCAACAGCAAAGCTGTCTTCCGCCTCGCCCACCGGATAATCCAGAAAAACCTCATCCACAATCAGCGCCAGCCCATACCGCGCACACATCTCTTCCAGCCGCGTCCTCTCTGCGGCGGAAGTCCAATGCCCCGTGGGATTCGCCGGATGCACCACAAGCACAGCCTTCGTCCGGGGCCCGATCCGCCTCTCCAGCTCCCCAAAATCGATCCACCACCCGTAGTCGTGGAAAAGCGGATATGTCCTGAGCCGCACATCCTCCAGATCCGCCAGAAAATCAAACAGCGGATACCCCGGCGACGCCACCAGCACCTCATCCCCCGCATCGCAAAGCAGCCGAAACAGGAACCCATACGCCTCGCTCGTCGAGGTCGTCATCAGCACCTGGTCGACGCCAACCTCAGCCCCATGATCCCGGTAGTAACCGCAGACCGCCTCCCGGGCCGATCGCATCCCCCTCGGATCCGCGTCGTAGACCATCGATCCCGGATCCCCAAGCGCTCCCAGGATCCCCTCAACGTCATAATCGAACCCACAAACCGTAGGGTTCGACACCGTTAGGTCACAAACGTCCCGCCCCGCCGCTCGCGCCTCCCGGATCGCCCCCGCAAACGCACTCTCCGACGTATCCCAACCAGTCCTCTTGGAAAACCCACGCATCCCCACATCCTAACCGCCTCGTATCCCCTACAATTGGCGCATCCATGGAAAGCATTCTCCCCATCCAGGCAGTCCTCTTCGATTACGGCATGGTTCTCTCCGGCCCCGCGGACCCCTCCGCCTGGGCTCGTATGCGCTCGCTCACCGGCCACGACGAAACCACCCTCCACCACGCCTACTGGGAACCACGCCACGACTACGACCGCGGAGCCCTCACCGGCCGCGAGTATTGGACCCAGGTTGCAGCCGCCGGTGAAAACCACACTGACCTCGCCTTCGACCAGCTGATCGATCACCTCATCGCCGCCGACACCGATCTCTGGACCCAGCCCAATCAGCCCATGATCGACTGGGCGCTCTCCCTGCAGAAAGCCGGCATACGCACCGGCATCCTCTCCAACCTCGGCGACGCCATGACCGAGGGGGTTCTCTCACGACACCCCTGGCTCAACGGCTTCTATCACCGCACCTTCTCCTACACCCTCGGCACCGCCAAGCCCGACCTCGCCATCTACGCCCACGCCGCCACCGGCCTCGAGACCCCACCCGAAAACATCCTCTTCATCGATGATCGCGAGGACAACATTGCCGCTGCCCAGGCTGCCGGCATGCAGACCCTCCGCTACACCACCCACACCGCCTTCGAGCAGGAGATGCACTCCCGTAGCCTCGATTCCCTCCTTCACCCGGAGATAAACGCTCACCCCTAACTGACCGTTCCATGGATTGAGAGCAGGCTGCACTCAGAGCAGCACCGCAGCCACAAGGCCATGATGAACCCCATGCGCCGCACCGTATCCCGATCCGTCGGCCTCGCCTTCTCGATCGTCCTGGCAAGCGCGTGCGCCCAGACCGCCCCGCAACACCTCGCGTTCGCCGGCCTTCGCACGGCCTCCAACCAGGGCCAGTTCAACGCCATCCAGGCCGACGCCTCCGGCAACCTCTACCTCCTCCTCGACCAGCACGACGGCGTCCGTCTCCTCAAGACCGACCCCACCGCAACCAATGTCCTCGCCGAAGCACACCTCGGCGCGCAGGGAGACGTGGGCCTCGCCCTCGCGCTCGACCCCGCCGGAAACCCGTACGTCGCCGGAACCACAACCTCCACCACCCTAGCCGGAACCCAGAACGCCGCGTTCCCCACCCGCGCCGACGCCTCCACCAACTCCTTCCTGGCCAGGTTCGATCCCGGGCTGAACACCACCTTTGTCACCTTCGCCGGAAGCGGCCGCCTCGCCGCGACAGGCCTGGCCGTCACCGCCGACGCCGCCTTCCTCACCGGAAGCCTCTTCGCCTCAACTCTCCCCGCCACCCCCAGCGCCTACCAGCCAATCCCAGCTCAGGGCAGCACCGAGAGCGGCTTCGTCGAACGCTTCTCCTCCGACGGCACCACTCTCGTCTACGCCACCTATCTAAGCGGCGCCAACGGAAATACCGCCCCCGGAGCCATCGCCGCCGACTCCTCTGATGACGCGTACATCGCCGGCTACACCACCTCCGCTGCCTTCCCAACCGCCGCCGCGCTCATCCCCACGTCCACTACCGCCTCGGGGTTCCTCACCAGACTCACCCCCACCGGCGATGCTCTCACCTTTTCCACCTACATTCCCGGCAACGGCATCGCCTCTATCGTCCTCGACCCGGCCACCCAGACCCTCCTCCTCACCGGAGCCATCTCGCTCTCTCAATTCCCCATAGCCACCGTCCAGACACCCCTGGTCAACACCCCCTATCAATCCCTGCTCCGCATCTCGCTCGATGGCTCAACCATCACCGCCTCCACGCTCCTCGCCCCCGGCACGCAATCCGTCGTCGTCCCCGGTCCAAACTCAACCGCATGGACCACCGGAACACTCACCTCGCCGCTCCTCCCCATCCCGCCGCTCTCGACGACCGGAACCGCCTTCGTCGCTCACATCACCGCCCAGGCCACCATCGACCAGACCGCCCGCTTCGGCGGCCTGCCCGCGACTAACCCAAACAACAGCTCAGCTCCCGTTACCCTCACCTCCCTCGCCCTCGACAGCATCGGCCAACCCTACCTCGCCGGCTCTTTCACCCCCACCACAAGCTCCGACCTCCTCGCCACCGAGCAGTACAACCTCTCCCTCACCGACCCTCAGCCGCCACTCCTCCCATCCTCTGTTGCCGACACCGGCCAAGCCCCCGGCACCTGCCAGGGAAGCCTCTGCACCGGCTCCGCAGCCTACCTCGCCCAGCTCGCGGCCACCGCTGCCCCAACCCTCGCCCTCTCCACCGGAGCCTCGCCCAACATTACCCTCCGCAACCTCGGCTGCCTCGCCGCCGCCAACCTCCACTTCACCACCACCGGCTACACCTTCGACACCAACTGCCCTGGAAGCCTTCCCCCCGGAACCGAGTGCGCCCTGTCCCTCACCGGACCGGGACCCGGCGTCCTAACCGCAATCGCCGACAACGCTCCCACCCAGACCGTCTTCCCCGGAGTCGTCCCCACCCCCACTCCCATCGTCTTCTCCCCCCACGAGCTCGACTTCGGCGTCCAGACCGCCTCCAGCGCCCCCATCCTCCGCACCCTCACCATCACCAACCTCAGTTCAACCCCCCAAACCTTCACCTCCATCCTCGACAGCACATCCACCACCTCGCCCTTCTCCGAGTCCTTCAGCGATTGCCCATCGCCAGTCCTGCTCATCGACAAAGTCCTCGCTCCCGACGCCACCTGCCACATCACCTTTGCCTTGGCCCTCAACTCCTCCACCCCCGACGGCCCCGTCACAGCAAACTGGACCGTCGCCGCCTCTGGCCATCACGACGTCCTCTTCACCGCTTTCGCCCAGTCCGCCGCCCTCACCCCATCCTCCACCACCATCGACTTCGGCACCCGCTACCCCCTCACCCCACACACCTCCCGCTACCTCTATCTCTCCAACAACTCCGATACCGCCATCTCCCACACCCCCGCCACCACGTCCACTCCCTTCACACTCACCGACCTCTGCCCCGCCACCCTCCCGCCTCACTCCGTCTGCCAGATCCAGCTCGACTACACTCCCCCCAACACCCCATCGAACGACGCCGCGACCCTCACCCTCGACCAGAACATCTCCGTCCTCGTCACCGGCCAAACCCTCCCCCAACCCACCTCCGGCTCCAATCCAACCACCAGCCTCACCGCTTCCCCCACCACCCTCACCTTCTCCACCGCCATCGCCATCACGGCCACCTCCGCACCCCAGCCCATCACCCTCACCAACACCGGCACAACCCCCTACCCCATCACCATCGGCGTCACCGGAGACTTCACCGACACCACCACCTGCCCCGCCTCGTTACCCGCCCAGGCCACCTGCACCGTCAATCTCACCTTCGCTCCCACCGCCCCCGGAACCCGCGGCGGACTCCTCACCATCGCCTCCACCTCCGGAGCCGCTCCCATCTACGTCGGCCTCACCGGCACCGCCACTCCCATTCTCCAAACCACCAACGGTGCCATCCCCTTCGGCACCCTCCCCATCACCGAATCCAGCGTCCAGTGGCTGAAGATCACCCACGCCTTCCAAACCCTCACCGCCACAACTGCCTCCCCCTACCAAACCATCCTCGTCGAAGACACCGGCTACGGCCACGGCAGCCCAGCCCCATCCGCCTTCTCCTCCACCGCCACCAGCACCTGCTTCAACTGCTATCTCGGCCTCCGCTTCTCCCCCACAACAACGGGCCCCCAACCCGGCACCCTCACCCTCTGGTCCACCGGCTCTCCCTCCTTAGTCCCCCTCACCGGAACCGCCACTCCTCTCACCGGCCTCATAGCCACCCCCGCCACCCAGGACTTCGGCACCATCCCCGTCAACAGCACAAGCCCACCCACCCTCATAGCCCTCACCAACTTAACCGCGGACTCCGTCACCCTGAGCCCCCCCACCATCGCCCCAGGCTTTTCGATCAGCCCAACCCCCACCGGCGGCCCAGCCTGCACCGGAACCCTGGCACCCTCCTCCACCTGCTTCACCAACATCGCCTTCTCACCCACCGCAACCGGCGCCACAACCGGCACCCTCACCTTCCAGTCCCCCACCGCGACCACCGCCGTCTCCCTCACCGGCACCGGCTCGCCGGACCCCGGCCTCTCCCTCAACCCAACCGCCCTCACCTTCCAGAACGTCCCCGGCCCCACCGCAACCCGGCAACTCCTCACCCTCACCAACACCAGCGCGAACGCCCTCACCATCGGCGTTCCCACAACATCCACCGCAAACTTCACCGCAACCACCACCTGCGCCACTCTCGCCCCCACCGCAACCTGCACCGTCACCGTCACCTACATCCCATCGAACGCCGAAGCAACCGCCGCCCTCCAGATCCCCGCCGGCTCCAGCACTTACACCATCCCTCTCACCGGCGCCTACACCAGCCAAAATGCCGGCCTCCAGCTTCTCCCCGCCCAGATAGATTTCGGCCCCGCCCCCACCGGCGCCCTCGCCGGCACTCGCACCATCACCCTCAACAACCTCACCTCCAAAACGGTCTCCGTAGCCCTCACCGTCCCCGCCCAGTTCGCCGTCACCGACGCGAACCCCTGCGCCACTCTCACCCCCAACGCCTCCTGCACCTTCAACGTCGATTCGATCCCCCTCACCACCGGCGACCCCACCGGAACCCTCTTCGCCACCGCCACCCCCACCGACGGCTCCTCACCCAGCACCACCCTCGCCTACCTCCAGTCCTACGGCCAAGCGCCCGACGACTCCATCCTCGCTGTCACAAGCCCCATCTCGTCCGGCACCGGCCTCATAGACTTCGGCCAGCTCAACTCCGGCCAAACCGCCACCACTACCCTCACCCTCACCAATCAATCCACGACTCAGCCCATCTCCATCCGCCGCATCACCAGCCAGCCTCCATTCCTTTCCACCACCACCTGCGGCCCGCCCCTCGGCCCAACCCAAACCTGCAACATCACCCTCACCTACGCCCCCATCAATCAAATTCCAACCGGCTCCCCCGTCGGCCCACCCTCCCAGGACATCGGCTCCCTCATCATCGAAAGCGACGCCGTCTCCAGCCCAAACCTCATTCCCCTCACCGGCCGAGCCTCTCCCATCTCGTTCGGCAATCTCTCCCAAACCCCAGTCCTGTCGAGCTATACCCTCACCCAGGGCTCCCTCACCTTCTTTACCACCGCCGTCGGAGAAATCTCCCCGCCCCAAACTGTCACCCTCACCAACACCGGAAACACCACCCTTCACCTCGGCACCCTCACTACCACCCCCGAGTTCCCCGTCACCACCACCTGCTCCCAGCCCATCGCTCCCGCCGCCACCTGCACCATCTCCCTCACCTTCATCCCGCAAGCCAACGGACCCCGCACCGCCGCCCTCGAAGTCGCCACCGACTCCGGCATCTCCCTTGACGTCCTCACCCTCTACGGAATAGCCTCCGCTCCGTCCCTTCTCCTGGCCCCGCTTTCTGTCGATTTCGGCACCATCCTCGTCGGCACTCCCTCCACCCAAACCGTCACCGTCACCAACAACGGTCTCGTTCCCGTCACCTTCACCGCCATCACACTCACCGGCGACTACGCCCAGACCAGCGATTGCCCCGCCCCCAACGCCACCCTTCCCACTAACTCCACCTGCACCATCCAGGTCACCTTCACCCCCACCGCCGCCGGCCCCCGTCCCGGCGTCCTGAGCGTCTCCACCTCAGCCTCAACCCTCCCCCTGACGGTCACCCTCACCGGCACAGGGACACTCACGCAACCCCAGATCGAGATCAACCCCACCACCCTCGACTTTGGCTCCATCCAGGTCGGCGCGTCCTCCACCAAAAGCGTCACCGTCACCAACACCGGCGAAATCCCCATCACCTTCGCCGCCATAACCCTCACCGGCGACTACACCCGGATAACCACCTGCCCAGCCCCCAACGGCACTCTCTCCCCAGGGGCCTCCTGCGCTGTGGAGATCGCCTTCACCCCAGCCGCCACCGGCACGCGCCCCGGAACCCTCACCGTAGCCACCTCCGCCTCCACCAGCCCCATCACGGTCACCCTCACCGGCATAGGCGCGGATGCAGGAACCCAGCCCCGGCTCCAGATCACCCCCACCGCTCTGGATTTCGGATCGATTCAGGTCGGCACCCCCTCAACCCAGTCCGTCACCATCACCAACCCCGGCATCGTACCCGTCACCTTCTACACCGCAAACCTCACCGGCGACTACACCCAGACCAACAACTGCCCTTCCCCCAACACTACCCTGCCCGCAGGAGACACCTGCACCTTCCAGCTCACCTTCACCCCCACCACCACCGGCCCCCGCCCCGGAACCCTCAGCATCTCAACCTCGACCGCCTCGCCCCTTACCGTCTCCCTCACCGGCATAGGCACGACCACAACCGCCCCGCCCCAGCCTCAAATCCAGGTCACCCCCACCACTCTCCAATTTGGCTTCATCCAGGTCGGCTCTTCTTCCACTCAAACCCTCACCGTCACCAACACCGGCCAGGTCTCCGTCACCTTTCTTAACATCGCCCCCGGCGGCGACTACACCCAGACCAACTCCTGCTCCAGCCTCGCACCAGCCGCCACCTGCACCATCCAGGTCACCTTCACCCCGACCGCCACCGCCGCCCGCCTTGGTGTAGTGGTCCTTTTTACCTCCGCCCCAATCGTTTCGATTCCCCTCTCCGGCACTGGCATTCAACCCCAGCTCCAGATCAGCCCGTCCTCTCTGAACTTCGGCTCCGTCCCCATCGGCTCCTCCGCCAACCTACCTGTCACCCTCGCCAATAACGCCACCGTGCCCATCTCACTCACCCTCGCCACTACCGGCGACTACTCCTCCAGCCCCTGCCCCGCCACCCTCGCTCCAGCCCAGGTCTGCACTCCCACCATCACCTTCACTCCCACCGCGTCAGGCACCCGCCCCGGCACCCTCGTCGTCAACGGCACAACGATCCCCCTCACCGGAACCGGCACCAACGCCACCCCGGGCACCCCCAGCTTCACCCTCACCATAGAAAACTCTCAATCCGCCATCGCCACCGTCACCCAGGGAGCCACCGCCACCTACGCCCTCACCGCCACACCCATCAACGGTTTCACCGGACCCGTCACCCTCGCCTGCGCCCCCGCAGCCCCAACCCCTAACGTCACCTGCGCCATCGCCCCCACATCCCTTACCCTTGCCGGCGCACCCCAAACCGCCGCCCTCACCCTCACCACCCTCACCAACCTCAACGCCGCCTACCTCCTGCCCCTCCTCCTTCTCTTCCGCAAAAAGACGCGCCCCCGCCCCCGCGCCATCTTCGCCACGCTGGCCCTTCTCCTCTTGTCATCCTGTGGCGGAGGCCCCGAACCCAACCTCCGCTACGCCGTCCCCGGCTCTTACCTCTTCACCGTCACCGCCACATCCACCACCGGCACGCCGATCACCCAGACGGTCACCGCCAGCCTCATCATCACCGCCCAGACGAGGCCTTAGCTGAACCCGATCCCACCAACACCTGCTCCACAATCTCAATCCCGAACCCCTGGAGCGCAGGCACATGCGTCACCGTATTCGTCAGCAGCCGGATCTTGTGAATGCCCAGATCCGACAAGATCTGCCCTCCCAGCCCAACCTGGCGTAGCGTCCTCTGTTCCCCACCCCGATTCTCGGAACAAACCACGATCTTCTCCCGCCCGCCGATCAGGCCGGCTCCCTTATCGATCCCGAACCCCGGCGTGCCGTTATGCAGATAAATCAATGCTCCCCGGCCAGCCTCCGCAATCCTGCGCAGCGATTCATCGATCACGGCATGCCCATTCCCAAGCGTCGTCCCAAACACGTCGGCTGCCAGGTTATGCGTATGCACCCTTACCGTCGCCACCTCGTCCCCCGCCACATCGCCATACACCAGCGCTACGTGCGACTCGCCCTCATCCACCTCGCTCGCATACGCGATCATCCGAAACTCCCCGTGCTCCGTAGGCAGCACACCCTCCGCCACCGCCCGTATCAAACGCTCATGCTGCAGCCGATACCGGATCAAATCAGCGACCGTCACCATCTTCAGCCCATGTTCCGCGCAGAACCCGACGAGATCCGGCACCCGGGCCATCGTGCCATCCTCGTTCATAATCTCGCAGATCACCCCCGCTGGAATCAGCCCCGCCATCCGCGCCAGGTCCACCGATGCCTCCGTCTGCCCCGCCCTCACCAGCACCCCACCCTTCCGCGCCCGCAGCGGAAACACGTGCCCAGGTCGGGCCAGGTCATGCGCCGTCGACCCCGGGTCGATCGCTACCCGCATCGTATGCGCCCTGTCCGCCGCCGAAATCCCCGTCGTCACCCCTTCCCGAGCCTCCACGCTCTCCGTGAACGCCGTTCCAAACCGCGACGTATTCTCCTGCGTCATCGGCCCCAGCCGGAGATAGTCGGCTCGCTCCTCTGTCAGAGTCAGGCAGATCAACCCACGCCCAAACCGTGCCATGAAGTTCACCGCCTCGGGTGTCACAAACTCCGCCGCCAGGGTCAGATCCCCTTCATTCTCCCGGTCCTCGTCATCGACGACCACTACCATTCGCCCGGCCTTGATCTCCGCAACCGCCTCAGTCACATCAGCGAACATAATCAACCCACTCCCTGGGCCATTCGGCCATCGTTGAACATTCCAATCATAGTCTTCGCCCTCGATCCGCATCGCCATCGCATCCTCGTTCGGACCTCCTGGAGCGCGTGCCATAACTTTCTTTCGTCATTTTCCTCAGCAAAAACGCATGTCAAGCCCCTGAATGCCGTAACTCCAACATTCAAAAAGGAAAAGTCGTTGTCCATTTAGTTTCGGCCAGCTTGATACACTGAAAGCAAAGAAGAAAAAAGGCCCGTCATGGGCCTCTTTTTATTTGACATACGAGGCTAACTTGTTTGATATCTAATATTTAGCCGCAACCTCTTTCCTATCTTATATTTACAGCGGCATGTTCCCTGTAAGTCAAAGAAAAGAAATCACTTGGACGCGGGCTATGGGGAGGGGGGGTATACCCCCTGGAAGAACAAAAAAGGGCTGCCCAAAGGCAGCCCTTTTTTCTTTGACAATCGAAATCTACTTCTCGTGCAGACGAGCTCCCGCAGGCACAGTTGCCGCATCATCCGCGTGCAGGTACTCCGGATGCTCGTTGTTGTTGAGCGCCTTCGCGACGCGAGCCGCGTAGTCAGGATCAGCCTTCTTGAAGTGCGAAAGCTGCAGCTTCTGGATGCGCAGCGGAGTCTGTCCAAGGCTCTTGGAAATCGTCTCGGCCGTCCGATCCTTCTCGCCGTCGTCGAACAACCGCCAGAGATTCCCCGCCTGCGTGTAGTCGTCGTTCTCCTCGCGGTGATCGTAGCGGCCGACCTTCTCCGTCGTCGCCGTCGAGTAGGGACGCTCGATGTACTTCGGATCTTCCTTCGGTCCGCCGAAGCTGTTCGGCTCGTAGTTCGGCAGATCGCCGCCGTTGCCATCGAAGCGCATCAGCCCATCGCGGTTATAGGTGTAGCCGTTGTTCTTGCGCGCATTGATCGGAAGCAGATCGTAGTTCGTTCCGATGCGATAGCGATGAGCATCCGGGTACGAGAGCAGACGTCCCTGCAGCATCTTGTCCGGCGAGTAGCCCATGCCCGGAACGATGTTCGAAGGATTGAACGCAGCCTGCTCGACTTCAGCATGGTAGTTCGAAGGCTTGCGGTCGAGCGTCATCACACCGACATCGATCAGCGGATACTCTCCATGCGGCCAGACCTTGGTGAGATCGAAAGGATCGTACTTGAAGTTGTCGATCTCCGACTCCTTCATCACCTGGATCTGAACCGTCCACGAAGGAAAGTCCTTCTGGTCGATCGCATGGAGCAGGTCGCGCTGCGAGTAATCCGGATCGGTTCCGGCCAGCGTATCGGCCTCGGCGTTCATGAGGTTCTTGATGCCCTGGTTGCAGCGGAAGTGCCACTTGCAATAGTGCAGCTCGCCCGCGTCGTTGATCAGCGAGAAGGTGTGAGAGGAGTATCCGTGCATGTGGCGATAGCCATCCGGAATGCCACGGTCGGACATCAGGATCGTCACCTGGTGCAGCGACTCAGGCGAGAGCGACCAGAAGTCCCACATCATCGTCGCGGACTTCAGGTTCGAGCCCGGCTCGCGCTTCTGCGTGTGGATGAAGTCGCCGAACTTGATCGCGTCGCGGATGAAGAACGTGGGCGTGTTGTTGCCAACCATGTCCCAGTTCCCTTCCTCGGTGTAGAACTTGACCGCGAAGCCACGCGGATCGCGCGCCGTATCGGCTGAGCCCTTCTCACCACCAACGGTCGAGAAGCGTGCAAACACCGGGCAGGTGTTGCCGATCTTCGAGAAGATAGCAGCCTTGGTGTACTTGGTAATGTCATGCGTCACGACGAAGTTGCCATGCGCGCCCGAGCCCTTGGCATGCACAACGCGCTCAGGAGTCCGTTCCCGGTTGAACTGAGCCATCTTCTCGAAGAGCTGGAAGTCGTCAAGCGTGATCGGACCACGGCGGCCGGCAGTCACCGAGTTCTGGTTGTCCCCAATGGGGCGCCCCTGGTTCGTCGTCAGGATCGGATTGATGTGCGTCGCACCGTCATCCGTCGCTCCAGGTCCCTTGGAACCGTTGCCGACAGGCGATTCGCTGCCGATACGCGTGCTTCCGCCCTGATTAAGCTTGTTGCCATTGCTTCCGTTGTGATCTGCCATGAGAAGTCTCCTCTTCGATAACTATTATCCTACGAGACCGGTTGTTATGTGGCTGTGAATATGCGGGGATTGCCGTCAAACTTCAGCTAATCCCAAGTTTCTTCCACATCGCATCAACGCGAGCCTTCACGTCCGAAGGCATCCTGAGCATCGGAGGCCACGGCCGTGTAAATCCTTCGGCAGCCCACTTACCGGTGGCATCGATGCCCATCTTACTCCCGAAGTTCGGGAGCCTGCTCGCATGATCCAGTGAATCCACAGGACCAAGCGTGAACTGGATATCACGCTCCGGATCGATGTTATTGGCCGTCCGCAGCGTAACTTCAGCCACATCCTGCACATCGCAGTCCTCGTCCACGACGATGATGCACTTGGTGAACATCGCCTGACCCATCGCCCAGATCCCGTTCATCACCTTGCGCGCATGGCCCGCGTAGGACTTGCGAATCGACACGATCATGAGGTTGTGGAAGACGCCCTCGGAAGGCAGATTGACATCGACGATCTCCGGCATCGTGAGCTGCATCAGCGGCAGGAAGATGCGCTCAACCGCCTTGCCCATCCACGCATCCTCCATCGGAGGCTTCCCCACGACAGTCGCCGCATAGATCGGATTCTTCCGGTGGGTGATGCACGTCACGTGAAAGACCGGATAATCGTCCTCCATCGTGTAGAAGCCGGTGTGATCGCCGAACGGCCCCTCGGTCCGCAACTCGCCAAGATTGACGAACCCTTCGAGGATGAACTCCGCATGCGCCGGAACCTCGAGATCGACCGTCTCAGCCTTGACGAGTTCCACCGGCTTCTGCCGCAGGAAACCGGCGATGAGATACTCCTCAGCCTCAGGCGGAGCAGGAACGATCGCTGAGAACGTCGTAGCAGGATCAGTCCCGATCGCAACCGCAACTTCCATGCGCTCGCCATGAATCCGCGTCACCGTCTGTGTCGAGACGCTGCCCACATTCGTAGCCGAAGCTGTTCCACCGGCAGTGAGCGCCATAAGGTCAATCGCAGAGGCCGTATCCGGAGATGCAGCCCGCAGCCTCTCCCGCATATGCTCCGCCGCGACCTTCTGGCGCTGCCAGTGCATCCCGGTAGTCTGGCCATCGTAGACCTGCATGCGGTACATCCCAACATTCCGCTTCCCGGACTTCGGGTCGCGTGTGATAACGCATGGAAGAGTGATGAAGCGGCCTCCGTCCTGCGGCCACGTCTGGAGGATCGGAAGCTTGTTCAGGTCCACGTCAGCTCCCTTGTGAATGACTTCCTTGCAGCGGGCCTGTTCGCGGGAGATCACCTTGGGGAAGAAGCTCCCAACCTCCGCGAGCTTCGGCAGGAGTTTGAGCTTATCCATCATGGTCACCGGTGTGACGGGATGAAGCAGGACGCGGATACGGTCGGCGATAGCATCGAGCGAGTCCACGTTGAGGGCAAGCTTCATCCGGCGTTCGGAGCCGAACTGGTTCATCAGAACGCGAGCGCCAGGAAAGCCGGTGACGTTTTCGAAGAGGAGGGCAGGACCACCGGCATCCCTGGTTCCCTTGTGCAGCTTGGCAGTGCGGTCGGCGATCTCGGCCATTTCGAGGTGGGGCGAAACGGGGAGGGCGATGCGCTTGAGTTCGTTCGAGCGTTCGAGTTGCTTGATCCAGTCGCGCAGGTCGGTGTAAGCCATGTGCTTCCATGGTAAACGGACCTGCACCCCCACCCGGGGTTTGGTCCTAAAGTATTCGATCCAGATACTTTAGGGGTGGACTTCGTTTCAGGAGGTCCACTTTTCCTTCAGATCTTGATAAAGATCTTCTTGCGAAAGAGGAGCCAGTTTGGGATGAAGCAGACGGCGACAAAGCCGATCGCGAACGCGAGTGACTTGAACTCTGTGCTGTTGTTGTTCGGGGCAAGCAGACGGTGATAGGCATAGCCCCATCCGTTGGTGATCTTGTCGCCATCGTGGACCTTAATGAAGAGAAGCGTCTTCACGAAGATGGAGGACATGGCGTAGGCGGTGATGGCGTTCGAGCCGAAGATAAGGGCTGGCTTCGTGAGCCAGCGGCCGACCCGGTTTGTCTCATGGAGCCGGCGGTCGTCAATGAGCCAGTAGAAGAGGCCAAGTCCGGTCATCGCCCATCCTGCCGCCATCAGGACAAAAGAACTCGTCCACAGGTTTTTGTTGATCGGAAACCACTGACCCCAGAAGATTCCGGCGGCGAAGGAGACGACACCAGCGAGCAGGAGCCCATTGCGCGCACGGCTGCGATCGTTGACGTTTTCGCGCAGCCATAGGGCCGCCATAGCCCCAATGAGGACCGTGGCGATAGCAGGCAGGGTGGAGAGCAGACCTTCGGGATCGCGAGTGTGCTCATACAGCGCGCCAGTGTGGATCGTGCGCTGGAGGAAAGCATTGATCCCGCGATCGATCCAGGCGACCAGATTTCCGTCCTTGTCGAGGAACGGAACGTCTCGTCCCGGAAGGCCATAACCGGGGACAGGGACGAAGCGCAGGATGGCCCAGTAAGCGGCGAGGATGGCAGCCGCGAGGGGCGCGAGGATGCGCATGCTGCGGGTTCCCAGGAGGATGAGGCCGCCCGCGAGATAGCAGAGTGCGATGCGGGTGAGGACGCCGTAAATCCGCAGGTGAGTCATGTGGAAGTAGGGCACGGCGGTCAGGATCATCTTGAGCAGGAAGATCTTGCCAGAGCGGAGGAAGAGATGTTTTGCAAGCTCCGCGCGGGAATCGCCTTTGCGGATGCGGCCATCGAGCGAAAAGATCGTGGCCGCACCGACGAGAAATAAGAAGTTAGGGAAGACGAGGTCGGTGAGCGTCCATCCATTCCAGGAGGCATGCTCGAGCTGCGCGTAGACGTGTGTTCCGTCGCCTGGGTCGTTGACCAGGATCATGAAGGCTACGGTCACTCCGCGGAGTATGTCGATGGCGAGGACGCGGGAGGACGCCGGACGCGTCATGGAAACCGGGGCGGCGGAAACGGCCGGGTTCAGCGAAGCCTCGACGACGGGGATGCTGGCCATGACTTCTTTTACCATCAACGTCATTTCCAGTTGGATGCGAGCAGCGATGCCAGATATCGAGGTAGCGCCCTGCCTCCGGAACCTTGCGGTGGGTTCGCGGTGTCTAAGTGGCTACGGACGCATTCTCGCTCAATGCGCACCGGAACCGGCGATTCGGCCGGAACTGCGTGTCTGGAGTGAGGTGCTTTCCATGTTCGAAGATAGCCTTATGGAGTCGCGGAACCGGCTTGTGTCCAAGAGCCGGCGGTGGATTACGGTGGGTTCGGTCGGGCTTCAGTGCCTGATTGCTGGGGCGATTGTCATGGTGCCCCTGGTAAGGCCCGAGGCGCTTGCGTTTCGTTCGATAGCGCCAGTTGTGGTGGTGCCAGCGTTGAAGAAGCCACCTGTGGTCGTCGAACAGGTGCGGCCGGTGGCGCGGCAATCTTCGGCGGCATCCCTGCCGGTGATTCAAACGGCGACGCGGGCGGCCATGCTTCCCTCCCTGCATCCGTCCGATCCCGAGTTGGCGATGGGAGATCCCCCGCCCGTAACAATCGGAAGCATGACGAGCGGCCCGGGCACAGGGACGGAAATTTTTGGCCCCTCGACCGGAACCGGCCTGAATGTGACAGTCGCTCCGCCGAAGAAGACCGGTCCGGTGCGCGTTTCATCCGGTATTTCGGCTGGACTGCTCCTGACGGAGATCAAGCCCGTTTATCCGAGAATCGCGGTTGCCGCCCGTCAGGAGGGTACCGTAATGATCGAGGCGACGATCTCGAAGACGGGCGCGATCGAGAGTGCGCACGTCCTGAGCGGGCCAGCGATGCTACAGGGGGCAGCCATCGAAGCCGTCAAGCTGGCTCGGTACAAGCCGTACCGGCTCAATGGAGAAGCCACCGAGGTTCAGACGACCGTTACGGTGGTCTTCCGGCTGGGATCCTAGGCTGTCTCGGACTGCGGGACGATGTGCAGTACTGTGGACTCTGTGACCGGTTGATCGTTGACGTGCGGCTCGCTGTATTCGCAGAGGGGGTAGCCTGCTTCCTTCCAGCCGTCGAAGCCTCCACGCAAGGGCCGCACGCGACTCACGCCGAGCTTATGAAGCTGAAGTGCGACCTTGCCGCTCGTCTCTTCACTCGGGCAGGTGCAGTAGAGAACGACATCCCGGTCGCGTGGGATGCTGTCGCTCTGCTGTGCCAGATCCGAGGGCAGAATCCGCAGTGCGCCGGGGAGGACGCGCGGGTCGGGGAGGTAGTCGAGCGGGTGGCGCAGGTCGACAACAAAGGGGGCGGGCAGGCCCGCTAGCTTTGCCTGGTCGTACATTGCTTTCAGTTCAGCCGGTTCGAGACGCAGGGCGCGAACGCCGTTGAGGAAGCGCCGCTGCTTCATAATGCGGTAGCCGAGGAGGCCGAGGACCATGAGAACGAAGACAGCTCCAGCAAAGTGGCTGAGCAAGGAGAAGAACTCCTGACTGCGCTTGGCGACGTCAACGAAGAATCGACCGGCGAGAAGGAACGTCAACGCCCAAATGGCGGAACCGCCGAGGTCGAAGAGGAGGAAACGCTGGTAGGGCATGCCGGTCTGACCGGCGATGGGGGCGGCAACGGTGGAGAGCCCGGGGACGAACTTGGCGAAGAGAAGCGTAACAGGGCCACGCCGGGTGAAGTAACCCTCAGTCTTCGAAACACAGGTGGATGCCTCAAACGAGAATCGACAGAGCAGGCGAAGAACGCTACCGCCAAATTTCAGGCCGAGAAAGTACCAGAAGCTGTCGGAGAGAAGGCACGACGCGAGAACGGCGATCAGCGAATAGCTGAGGTGGAGGCGATGGGTGGCTGTGAGCGTCCCCGCGGTGAGAAGCACGGGGATACTGGGGATGGGGATGCCAAGCTGTTCGATCAGAACCCAGGCAAACAGGATCAGATAGGCGTGCTGGACGAAGAGTTGGAGAGCGAGGGCCATGGACTTATCTATAAGTGTAGATGTGCTGTTGGTGAAAGCGTTGCGAATTTCCAAAAGCGAACGGCCCGACTGATTCGCCGGGCCGTTCGGTCGTACGAATAAAAGCAATTATTTCGGGAACACCAGGGGCATCTCTACGAGATGCTGACCGATGAACCAGGATTGAAGCTCGTTGGGACGAAGGATGTCCGAGATCGCGAGATCGTTCGTGCCATCATCTCCCGCGTCGTCCGCTGCATCTGCGATCTTCTTGCACTGCTGCATGATGATCTTGTGCGCTTCGAGCAGGCGTGAGATCTGCACCGGAACCTCTTCCTTGCCGCGCGGCGGACGAGGCACCTTGGTCAGTTCGGCAACGTCGCCGCCCATCGCGATCGTGACGCCGCCAAGAAGCTGGATGCGCTCGGCGATCGTGTCAACAAGTTCCACCTGCTCCTCGAAATGCTTATCGAAGAGGAGATGGAGCTGGTAGAAGGTCGGGCCAGAGACCTGCCAGTGATGCTTCTTGTACATGTCGCGGATGGCGATGGAGTCTGCGAGAAGCTGATTAAGCATCTCGCACATCTTGGTGCGAACCTTGGCATCGAGGTAGTGAGGCATGTCCTCGATTACCGAACCATACTGTTGAATTTCCTTCGCCTGCGCGTGCCAGTGAGGCGTGACATCGAGTTCTGTAACGTTTTGCTTCTTCATTGCGACTGCCATAGTGGACCTCATATTCCCGTTTCAGAGGTTCAGATGCAATGGGACGAAAGCCGTTGCCTATTTCACCCGGACTTCAGGAGTGACCGAGAAGCCAGGGCGCAGGGCGTAGTCGCCGTTCTCCTTCTGAAGGTTGGTGAAGTCGATACGGACGGGAATACGCTGGACGACCTTGACGTAGTTACCGGTGGCGTTCTCGGGCGGGAAAAGCGACAGGCGCGAGCCGGTAGCTCCGCCAACCTGGGTGACCTTGCCGGTGAAGTGGCGACCACCGAGGGCGTCCACCTTGATGTCGACCTCCTGGCCGACCTTCATCTGACCAAGCTGCGTCTCTTTGAAGTTGGCAGTGACCCAGAGGTCGGTGAGGGGAATGATGGTCAGGAGATCCTGGCCGATGCCCAGGTTCGCGCCAACCTGCACATTCTTCTTGTTGACAACACCGGCCGTGGGCGCGGTGATGCGGGTGTAGGAGAGGTTGAGTTCAGCCTGCTTTACCCTAGCCTGGGCCTGGAGGACATCGGCGATCGCCGAATTGGCCTTTGCCTGCTGCGCCTTCACCTGCTGCGGTCCGTTGCGCTGCGACTCGATTTCCTGGAAGCGGGACTGGGCGAGCTTCTGCTGAGCCTGCCGGGTGGCTTCCTGCTGAGCGATCACCGTGGCCTCTGCCTCGGCTACGGCAGCCTTGGTGGCGGCAGCCTGGGCGACGGCGGTGTCGAACTGCTGCTTGGAGATGACGTCCTTCGCGACGAGCGGCGTGTAGCGGTCGACGTCGAGTTGGGCCTTTTCGGCATTGGCCTTCGCCTGGACGACGCGTGCGACGGCGGCAGTCGCCTGGCTCTGCGACTGCGCAATCTGCGCCTGAACCGAGCGGACATCGGATCCGGAGGTGTTGATGCTTGTTGTGCTGGTGACCGAGGTTATGGGGACGTTGACGTTCGCCTGGGTGGCGGCAGCCTCCGCGCTGGCAAGGTTGGCCTTCGCCTGGTTGAGCGCGACCTGGTAGTCGGTGGGGTCGACTTCGGCGATGATCTGGCCAGCCTGCACCGTCTGGTTGTCGTCGACGTAGACCTTGACCACCTGACCGGTGACGCGAGAGCTTACCTGGTAAAGGTCGCCATCAACCTGAGCATCGTCGGTGTCTTCGGAGAAGGTGGAGCGCCAGTAATAGAAGCCGGCTCCGGCGATGAGCAGGAGGACGACGGCAACGACGATGAGGGTGCGAAGGGGGTTTTTCTTCTCCGGCTCGGGGGCGTCATCGCCGCCGTTCGGCTTTCCCTTTTGGCCCTGGTCGCCATCTTGCGGCTGGATCTGGACGGTGCCGCTGATCTGAGCGGTCTGACCGCCGCCCTGCTTATTTTGATTTTGATCGTCTGCCACAGTTACTTTCCTCCAAGATAGGTCTTATAGCTGGTCTGCGCGACGCCAATGGCACGGGCGAGCGAAAGCTTCGCGACGTTGTGCTGGTAGAGCGCGCTGATGAATTGGTCGTTTGCCTGCTCGGTCTGGCTCTGAGCCTGGGAGACGGGCAGGTCGTCGGCGACACCGGCGGAGAAGCGCTGCTGCGCCTCGCTGAGGGCTTCCTTGGCGAGCGCAACGTTCGACTGGGCGGCTTCGACGAGTTTGGCGGCGGCCTGGACGTCGAGGATGTTATCGCGGACGTCGGCGTTCACCTGCTGTATCTGGTCGGAGAGCTTCGCCTGGGCGTTGTCGTAGTTGGCTGCTGCGGTCTGCTCGGCGCCGCGGGTTTTGGCGATTTGCAGGATCGGGGCCGAGACCTCGCCCGTGGCGGTGTAGGTTCCGTGGGAGTGGCCGGGGGTGGTGCCGAGATCGCCGAAGTCGCCGATGATACCGGCAGTGGGGTACTGGGTGGCGCGGGCGGAGGCCTTCCCTGCCTTGGCGGCCTTCAGCGCTTCTTCGGAACCGGCAAGATCCTTGCGGGTCTTCAGGGCCTGTTCAAAGGCGGCTTCGGGATCGACATTATCGAGGGCCGCATAGGGAGCCAGGGTGGTGAGGGCGAACTCCTGGTCGAGCGGCAGGCCGATGGTGCGCGCCAGAGCCAGCTTATCCTTCGCGAGTTGGTTCGTGGTCGAGATGAGGGTTTGCTGTTCGTTCTGGTAGTCGACCTGGGCGCGGAGGACGTCGAGACGGGGGCTGGTGCCGGCGTCGTGGTTGGCGACCGCCTGGTCAAGCGAGACCTTCGAGGTGGCCAATTCTGCCTTGACCGCCTCGATGCGGGCGGCGTCGGCGATGCAGAGGAGGTACGCATTGCCGACGGTCAGGGTGACCATGTCGCGGGCGTCTTCGGCGGTGAGCTTGGCACTCTGGAAGTTGTGCTTGGACTGAAGATAGTCCTGCAGCGAGCTGATGTTGACGACCTTCTGGGTAAGGTAGGCGCGAAAGTCCACGACCTGGAAGGGACCGATGATGGGGTTCAGTCCGGGAAACTTAAGGCCATAGGCGGCGAGGTTGACCTGCTCGACTTCTATTGAGGCCTGACCGGTGACCGTCGGAAGGAGAGCCTGAAGCATCTCGAGGCGTTGGCCGTTGGCGTTTTTGACGGCCGAGGTCTGCAGGATGAGGCCAAGATTCTGCTTGAGGCCGCGCTGAATGGCGTCGTCGAGCGAGAGATCGATGGTGGTTCCGGTGGACTTTCCGGAAACGATACTGCCTTTGAAGGAATCGGAACTGACGCCGGAGCTCTGGCCGGTGGCGGATCCGAGCTGCTGCTGGGCCGTCTGAACGTTCGATCCGTTCGATCCGGAGGCTCCGCTGGAGCCGGCGTTTGCCGGTCCATTGCTTCCTGGCGCCTGGGCCAGGACAGCGGGAACGCCGAGAAGTGCCAGGGCCGTGACCGCCAATGGGATACATCGTCGACTTGAGGCTGATTTGCTTTGACTCATCGTAAGTATGGTACCTGTACCTCTTTGGGCTTCTATGGTGTGGAGTCTTCGTGGGTTTACCGGCTTTTGCCCCGGTGTTATTCCAGATGCGCGAAAGACGCCAACTTGTTCAAAAAGTATCGTGATTTGTTGTTAACACCCTTTCCGGGGCCAGATTGGTCCGTCCTGCGGGTTCGCGGATACACTCGTGTGCAGACTCAGGCGGGCTTAGTTTCGGTACCGAATCATATGGAGGCAGGATGTTTCTTGGCGTAGACGTCGGGACGGGTGGAACCCGGGCGATCGTGATCGACCGGTCTGGCAAGGTGATCGCCTCGCAGGCGCGGGAGCACGCTCCGATTCATTCGGAGCATATCGGGTGGGCCGAACAGGAACCTGAGAATTGGTGGGAGGCGGCCCAGACGGCTATCGGCGCAGCGATCCAACAGGCAAACGCCGGGCTGGAGACCAAGGTCAGGATCGAAGCCGCTGGTCTGACCGGGCAGATGCACGGTGCCGTGATGCTGGACGCCGACGGGCGCGTGCTTCGGCCGGCGTTGATCTGGGCCGACCAGAGAACGCAGCCGCAATGCGACTGGTTGAACGAGAAGGTCGGGTTTGAGCGGATGATCGAGCTCACCTGCAACCCGGCACTGCCCAACTTCACGCTGACCAAGCTGCTCTGGGTGAAGGAGCACCAGCCGGAAATCTTCGCCAGGATCGCGCATGTCCTCTGTCCGAAGGACTACGTTCGTTACCGCATGACGGGCGAGTTCGCCATGGATATGCAGGAGGCGAGTGGAACGCTTCTGCTCGACGTCGCCCATCGACGCTGGTCGCCCGAGGTGGCGGAGGCGGCAGGGATCCCGATGAGTTGGCTTCCACGGCTGTTCGAGGGGCCCGAGATATGCTCGCGTATCTCGGAGGAGGGCGCGGCAGCGACGGGGCTTGATGTGGGAACGCCCGTGGCAGCCGGGTCCGGAGACCAGGGTGCCGGGGCGGTCGGCATGGGAATCCTTACCCCAGGCTCGGTCTCTGCCACGATTGGAACGAGCGGCGTCGTCTTTGCCGCGACGGATGCACCAACGATGGATCGCCTGGGACGTCTACACACCTTCTGCCATGCGGCTCCGGGCCGCTGGCACGTCATGGGCGTCACCAACGGGGCTGGCCTCAGCCTGCGCTACTTCCGCGATACGTTCACGCCGATCAACAGCTACGACGAACTATCGATCCTCGCGGCAGACGCGCCTCCGGGAAGCAACGGGTTGCTGTGGGCTCCATACCTTTTCGGAGAACGCACCCCCCACCTCGACGCTGAGGCACGGGCTGCCTTCGTCGGCATCACCGCATCGCACACACGGGCTCACTTTATCCGGGCGGTGCTCGAGGGCGTGGCCTTCAGCCTTAAGGACACGTTCACTCTGTTCGCAGAGCTTGGGATCCCAGTCTCGTCGATCCGGCTTGGCGGAGGTGGCGCACGTGGTCCGCTGTGGCGGCAGATCCAGGCGGACGTCTATGGCATGGCCGTTGAGCGGCTCGAAGCGGAAGAGGGTGGAGCGTTCGGCGCGGCGCTTCTTGCAGGAACCGGGGTCGGGGCGTGGCCGAGCGTCGAGGCGGCTTGCGAGGCGACGGTGCGAGCAGCGGAGGTGATCGAGCCGAAGAACACCGCTGTCATGGAGAAGGGTTATCGTCAATACCGCCGGATCTACCCGGCGCTCAAAGAGATTGGGAGGGCTTGATGGCAGAGGCACAGGGTACGCAGATTGGCGTCATTGTGATCGGTTTCGGGCTTGCGGGCCGCGTTTTTCACGCGCCGTTCGTGAGCGCGGTTCCAGGGTTGAAGCTTCAGGGCATCGTCCAACGCAAAGGGGACGAGGCTGCGGCTGCTTACCCGGAGACGACAGTGCTGCGGTCTTTTGAGGAAGCGCTGGCATCGGACGCGAAGATGATCGTCGTGGGCACGCCGAATGGCACGCACTTTGACCTGGCCAGGCAGGCCCTGCTTGCGGGGAAGCATGTCGTGATCGACAAGCCGTTTGCCGGATCCAGTGTCGAGGCGCGTGAGTTGATCGACATTGCGGCTGAGCACAAGCTGGTCGTCGCCCCGTTCCACAACCGGCGCTGGGATGGTGACTTTCTCACGCTAAAGAAGATCCTGGCCAGCGGCGAGCTTGGCCGCGTGGTGACGATCGAGTCTCACTTCGACCGCTTCCGGCCCATCCAGCGCGAGAACTCGTGGAAGGAGTCGGCAGGAACCATGAATGGGCTCCTGTTCGACCTTGGACCACACCTGGTCGACCAGGGAGTCGCGCTCTTCGGCAAACCTTCCGCCGTCACGGCTTCGGTCCGCACGGATCGCGATAAGACAGATATCGAAGATGCGTTCGACATCACGCTGCATTACGGCAAAGTGTTGATGCATTGCCGATCGACCATGCTGGCAGCTGATCCGTCTCCCCGGTATCTAGTCCACGGAACCCATGGAAGCTTCAAGAAGTTCGGCGTCGACCCGCAGGAGCCGGCGCTTCTTGCCGGAGCGAAGGTTCCGGTGATGGGTACGCCAGGCGTGTGGCTGCAGGAGGATCGTGCGGAGTGGGGAACTTTAACCGTCGCTCCGGTGCCGGCTGATCCGGGGAATCTGGTGAAGCGCGACGTCAAGACCGAGCTTGGGGACTATCGCAGCTTCTATGCGAACGTTCGCGACGCGATCTGGGGCGTCGCTCCGCTGCAAGTGACCTCCGAGGATGGCTTTACGGTCATTCGGCTGCTGGAACTTGCAAGGGTGAGTTCGGCGGAAGGCAGAACGGTGCCGGTAGATTTCTAGGCGCGACAAGAGGGGATCCATGGATAAGTTTTTTGCCGCACCGTTGCGCTCCCTCCTGCTTCTCGCCGCGGTCGTCGGAGCCTTGCCGTCCTTCCGCGCCGCGGCGCAGGATGCGGCTTCGATGGAGTTGCCCTCCATGCCTCTGCACGATCCCTTCATCCTGGCCTATGCGCCGACGAAGACCTACTACCTGTACACCTCGAACGTGCCCACGCTGACCGAGACGAAGCGGGTGGGCACGATGGTCTACACAAGCAAGGACCTCAAGCACTGGACGAAGCCGAAGGTCGTCTTCGCGGTACCGGAGGGCTTCTGGGCGGAGAAGGGTGGGTGGGCTCCAGAGGTCCACGCATATCATGGCAAGTTCTACCTGCTGACAACGCTACATAACGACACGAAGACGATTGCGCAGGAGACTCCACTCGGCCACGCGACCTACATGCGTGGCACGATCATCGCCGTGGCCGACTCGCCGGAAGGGCCGTTTTCTCCGGTCAAAACCGATGGCCCAATCGCTCCAGACAACTTCATGACGCTTGATGGCACGCTTTTCGTCGATTACTCCGGCAAGCCGTGGATGGTCTATGCGCATGAGTGGCTCCAGGTTATCGATGGGACGATCGAAGCGGTTCCGTTGAAGGCCGATCTCTCGGGCTCCGATGGAAAGCCGGTCTCGCTGTTCAAGGCGTCCGACGCGCCGTGGATCAACGAGGAGGCTATGCCCACGGCGAAGGGTGCGACCTACGTCACGGACGGGCCGGAGCTGTATCGCTCGAAGGACGGCCACCTGCTGATGCTTTGGTCGAGCTACGAACACCAGACCGATGGCATTTCAGGAAGCCACTACGTGCAGACGCAGGCACGATCCGTTTCGGGCGAGTTGAAAGGTCCGTGGGTGCAGGGAGAACCGCTGGTGAAACAGGACAGCGGTCACGGCATGCTCTTCACGAGCTTTGACGGGAAGCTGATGATGGTGCTGCATCGGCCCTTCCGGCAGGCACGTGGGAAGCTCTACGAGATGCACGATGCGGGGGATCATCTCGAGGTGGTGCGGGAGCGCACGGACCTGGACGGGGATGGGCAGTAGGGGCCACCCATCCCACAGGATTACTTCTGTCCGTAGGTCGCCTTCGCGCCGTGCTTGCGGAAGTAGTGGCGATCAAGAAGCGACTGCGAGACGCCTGCTTCGGCTTGCAGCGTGACCGTGCGGTAGGCCATCTTGGCGACGTATTCGAGCACAACGGCGTTGTGGGCTGCCTCGTGTGGGGTGCGCCCCCAGGCAAACGGGGCATGGCCGGCGACGATGCAGGCGGGGACAGCGAGCGGGTCAATGGCGAAGCCGCTTGGGTCGGGGCTCATGCGTCCACCGGCGGAGGCGGCGTGGGTGGCGTCTCCGGGGACTGCGGCCTGGGACGTCGAGCCCGATGGGTTGGCACGAAACCGTCGAACGATGGCCAGACCGGTCTCGTGAACGTAGTCACCCGCAATGGCCTCATCGGTCAACGGTTCGGTGCATGGGATGGGTCCGTAGAAGTAGTCGGCGTGCGTGGTGCCAAGCGCGGGGATATCGAGGCCAGCCTGCGCCCAGCTTGTGGCGTACTCGGAGTGAGTATGGACGACCGCACCTATCGTTGGGAACTCGCGGTAGAGCAGCGTGTGCGTGTCGAGGTCGGAAGATGGACGGAGATTGCCTTCGACGATCTTGCCATTCAGGTCGGTGACAACCATGTGCTCGGGGCGCAGGTCGTCGTAGTCGACGCCTGAAGGCTTGATGACGACGAGTCCCTGCTCGCGGTCGACGCCACTGGCGTTGCCGAAGGTGTAGAGGACGAGGCCGCGGCGAACGAGTTCGAGGTTGGATTCGAGGACTTCAGCGCGGAGCGATTCGAGAAGCATGATGGTGTCCTTGGCGAGTTGCAGGTGGTTTCGGGGAAACGTTTACGGGCTACCGGCTCCTTCAGGATACTGCGTCCGTGGGATAAAGTGGGGCATGGACAATGAACGCGGCTTCGGCTTCGCGAGCGAGGCGGTTGGGGTAGAGACAATGGCAGCGGGTGGAGGAGCTTTGCCCCGGGGGTTCTTCTGGGGAGCAGTGAAGGCGGGGATCAAAGCAAGTGGGAATCCGGATCTCGCGGTCGCTCTTGCGCCACAGGGTGCGACAGCGGCGGCGATGTTTACGAGCAACCAGGTGGTGGCCGCGCCGGTGACCGTCGGGCGGAGACATCTCGCGGCAACCGGCGGGCGTGTGATGGCAGTTCTCGTCAACGCGGGCAATGCCAACTGTGCGACCGGTGAGGCGGGCATTGAAGCCTGCCAGCAAACCTGCGTGGCGGCAGCCGAGACGTTCCAATGCATCTTCGATGAGGTGTTCCCGTCGTCGACCGGGATCATTGGCGTACCGTTTCCGGCCGAAAAGGTGATTCGCGCAATGCCTGCGATGCAGGACGCGCTTGGACAGACTCCGGACCATGCCGAGGCTTTTGCGCGGGCGATCATGACGACGGATACCAGGATGAAGGTCGCGCGGGCGGTGATCGACATCGATGGAACCGAGGTGCGGATCTTTGGCGCGGCGAAGGGTGCGGGGATGATTCATCCGCAGCTTGGGGCTCCGACCATGCCCGCGCACGCCACAATGCTGGTTTATCTCTTCACCGATGTTTACGCGGAGGCATCGCAGTTACGCGAGATCATGCCTGCGGCCATTGAGGGCAGCTTCAACTCGATCTCGATCGACGGGGATACCTCGACCAACGATACGGTGCTTCTGCTGGCGAGCGGGGCGAGCGGGGTGAGGCTGACGGACCGCGTCTCCGAGGCCTTCGATAACGCGCTCAAGCTGGTCTGCGAGTCGCTCGCGCATCAGATCGTCGATGACGGAGAAGGCGTCGGGCATGTTGTGACGCTGCATATCACTGGCGCGGCAACTACGGCGGACGCGAAGCGAGTGGCGCGGGCGATCGCGCATTCTCCCCTGTGCAAGACGGCCTGGTCAAGCGCGGATCCGAACTGGGGGCGTCTGCTTGCAGCGGCTGGGTACAGTGGGGTGGCGTTTAAGCCGGAGCGGGTAACGATCTCGATAGGCGGCCTCCAGGTGTTCGCACTCGGAACGCGTTCGCCTTCCTTTGATAAGGAAGCAGCACACAAAGCCATGACTGCGCGGAAGTACACTATTGCGATCGACCTGGGCGAGGGCGAAGCCGAGTGCCGTTTCCTGACCTGCGACCTCACCGAAGAGTACGTTCGAATCAATGCGGACTACTCAACCTAGAGGGCAGATGAGCTGGAAGAGTGCATGGGTCGCGTTGCTCGTAGTTGCCATGTGCGGCTTTGCGGCCGTCGAGGTCATGGGGCGGCGTGTTCCCGAGGAGCGTATAGCCAGCGTTACCGGCATCGTTCCCGCCTCGATCGATCGCGTATGGGAGCTCGTGAGCGACACTCCACAAAATTCAAACTGGCGCACCGGCATTCACTACCTCCGGCACCTCGATCCGCAGGATGGCGAATTCTGCTGGGAGGAGCAACAGAGTGAGCTCTCCATTCCCTTCTGCATACAGGAGCAGCAGCCGCCATTCCGGCAGGTGATACGGATGACGCATGCACCTAGAGGTGAGGGGCCAAATCCGTTCCGCGGAATCTGGATCTGGGATCTGGAGCCTGATGGTCCGGCCCGAACCCGCATAACGATTACCGAACACACCAGGAAGCGGTCGCCGGTCTGGCGCTTCATCGAGCACTACGTCACGAAAGAGGATTCGCCGGTAAAACAGTACCTCAAGGACCTTCAGGCGGAATCCGTGAGGCAGCGTTGACCGACCCGCGTAGATGACGTTTTAGCCTAAGCCTTATATCGTTATAAGCGACGCTGCCCGGCAGGACCATGTGCCGGCTCACCAACGATGCGTTTTTGCGAAAACTGGAGCTGCAACGGAACCCTATGACGAAGATGGATGACGCCCAACGGCAGGACTTTACCGCACAGGTCGCGGAGTGGATTGAAGCGTTTGATGATGTAGTGGCAGAAGGGCGGGAGCTGGGGACGGAGCTTCTGGAGGCACTTCGGCAGCGTGCGCACGAAGCCGGTGTCGCCACACCCGCCGGCGTGTCGACGCCCTATAAGAACACGATCGACAAGGACGACGAAGTTCCCTACCCCGGCGACCGCGCCATGGAGCGCCGCGTCGAAAGCCTCATCCGTTGGAACGCCATGGCGATGGTCCATGGGCAGAATAAGAAGGACGCCGGTATCGGCGGCCACATCTCGACATACTCTTCGCTGGCAACGCTGCTGGAAGTCGGCTTCAACCACTTCTTTCATGCGAAGTACGGCGAGCAGCCGGGAGACTTCATCTACTTCCAGGGGCACGCCTCGCCCGGCGTTTATGCCAGGGCCTATCTTGAAGATCGCCTGACCGACGACCATCTCAAGAACTTCCGCCACGAACTCCGCGACACGCCCGGTCTCTCGAGCTATCCGCACCCGTGGCTGATGCCGGACTTCTGGCGCTTCCCCACCGTCTCGATGGGCATCGGGCCGCTAAACGCGATCTATCAGGCGCGCTTCATGAAGTATCTCGAGAATCGTGGGCTCATCGAGAAGACGGATCGCAAGGTGTGGGCGTTCGTCGGCGACGGCGAGACCGACGAAGTCGACACCCTCGGTGCCATCTCTCTCGGCGCACGCGAGAAGCTCGACAACTTGATTTTTGTCATCAACTGCAACCTGCAGCGCCTCGACGGTCCAGTCCGCGGCAATAAGCGCATCATCGATGAGCTCGAGGGCATGTTCCGCGGAGCCAAGTGGAACGTCATCAAGGTCATCTGGGGTTCGGACTGGGACGAGCTCTTCGCGAAGGACAAGAGTGGTCTTCTTCTGAAGCGCATGGAAGAATGCGTCGATGGCGACTACCAGACCTTCAAGGCAAAAGACGGCGCTTATCTTCGTGAGCACTTCTTCGGCAAATATCCCGAATTGCTGGAGCTTGTGAAGGACAAAACGGACGAGCAGCTCGGCATGCTGCATCGCGGCGGACATGATCCGGCCAAGATCTACAACGCCTATAAGCAGGCCATCGAGTTCAAAGGCGGCCCGACCGTCATCCTCGCGAAGACGGTCAAGGGCTACGGCCTCGGATCCGCGCAGGCACGCAACGCGACGCACTCCGAGAAGAAGCTTGCGGACGACGGACTCGCGGCTTTCGTCAAGCGCTTCGATATTCCAATTCCCGAGCAGGCGGCAAAAGACGGAGTTCCCTACCGCCCTTCGCAGGACGCCCCCGAGATTCAGTACATGCAGCAGAGGCGCAAGGAACTGGGCGGCTATATGCCTTCGCGTAAGGTTCCCGCGATCGATTTCAAGGCTCCGGGCATCGAGTTCTTCAAGGAGTGGCTCGGTGGTTCGGGCGGTCGGTCCGTCTCAACTACGCTTGGCTTTGTCAGTGTTCTGCGTGCGCTCTTGAAGGACACAACTGTCGGCAAACTCATCGTGCCCATCGTCCCTGACGAAGGACGCACCTTCGGGCTCGAGTCCGTCATTCGCCAGGTCGGCATCTATGCGCCGGAGGGTCAGAAGTATTCGCCGCACGACGCCGACATGCTTCTCTTCTATCGCGAAGACAAGGACGGGCAGATCCTCGAAGAAGGCATCACCGAGGCCGGTTCCATGGCTTCCTTTACCGCTGCCGGGACGGCCTATTCGAACTACGGCATCCCGACAATCCCGTTCTACATGTATTACTCGATGTTCGGCTTCCAGCGCATCGGCGACATGGCCTGGGCGTTCGCGGACTCCCGCGGCAAGGGCTTCCTGATGGGTGGCACGGCAGGCCGAACGACCATGCTTGGGGAGGGCCTGCAGCACCAGGATGGTCACAGCCTCGTGCTGTCGAGCACGATCCCGACCTGTGTCACGTACGACCCGGCCTACGCTTACGAACTTGCGGTTGTTCTGCAGAACGGCATCAAGCGCATGTACGAAGACATGGAAGACGTCTTCTACTACGTGACCATGTACAACGAGGACTACGCCATGCCCGCGATGCCGGAAGGCTGCGCCGAGGGCATCCTGAAGGGCCTTTACAAGTTCAAGGCCGCCGAAGGCGAGGCCGTGGCGCAGTTGTTCGGATCGGGTCCGATCCTGAACGAGGTGGTCAAGGCTCAGGAGATTCTCGCGACCAAGTACGGCGTGCCGACGACGGTATGGAGCGTGCCGAGCTATACCGAGGTTCGCCGCGACGCGCTTGCCATCGAGCGCTGGAACCGCTTGCATCCTGCCGAGCCCGCGCGGAAGTCCTATCTCGAGACCGTGCTCGAAGGCGCGAACGGACCAATCATCGCTGCAAGTGACTACATGAAGGTGATCCCCGATGGCCTGTCCTCCTGGCTCCCCGGACGTCTCGTGACGCTTGGCACGGATGGCTTCGGACGCAGCGACAACCGCGAGCATCTCCGCAGCCACTTTGAGGTGAATGCCGCTTCGATCGTGGGAGCGACACTTTCGAAGCTCGCACGCGACGGCAAGTTCGACGGCGGCAAGGCACAGGAAGCCCTGTCTGAGCTTGGCGTGAATATTGAAGCAGGCGACCCGGCGCGGGCCTAGAGCTTGGCGGTGGGCGCCATGACACAGCGCCCGCCTTTTCCTCAGATCAGGGTGGCGAAGCATGGCAGTAGACAAGACTGTGGGGACGACTCCAGAAGAGCACCCCCTGATGAGCAACAAGACCCTGCGTGCCATGTACTCGCGCATGGTCAAGGTGCGCGCAATGCTCGGTTCGACGCGTCGGAAAAAACCAGGCATGGATGATGTTGCCTGCTGGGTGAGTACGCTTGCCGGTACCAACGAAGAAGATGTGGTCTTCGGATGCAGAGAAGACCAGGCACTCGCCATAGCCCGGGGGCTCTCGCAGGTCACCAGGAAGGACACGATCATCCAGGGTGGCGTAGAGCGGCTTTACGCGGCCATCGGTGCGGCCAGGACGCTGCGAGGATCACGTCTCGCGGTTGGGTTCTTCGAGCGGCACGAGGTGGAAAAGAGTGGATGGGTGGAAGCACTCCGGTATGCGGTGGAACTTCCCCTGATCGTTGTCGTTCTGCCGCGCTGGAAAGGCCGTGAGAACGAAGGCGATCTGTGCCGGGAGGCACGCGATGCGGGAGTTCCCGGGATCCCTGTCGATGGCCAGGATGCGGTCGCGCTTTACCGCGTAGCGCAAGAGTCGATCGGACGCGCGCGGGCGCATGGCGGCGCGGCCCTTATCGAGGGCGTGCGCTTCCGGCTCTCGAAGGGTGCTGATAAAAGTGCCGTGGCGTCGACTGCAGTTGAAGAGCTTGGAAAATACCTGCTGCGACGCGGTGTCGCGAAGCAGAGCTGGATGAACAGCATCGCATCCTGATCTTTGGCGTAGCGGATTAGAATCCGGACGTTCGAGCGACGGGCGAGAGGGTACACTGTCCGGGAACCCCAAGGCTCAATCGGCGAGGTATACGTGCGTAAGCGATTTTTTCTTTTACCGGCCAGTATCGCGGCCTTCGGTCTGCAGGGCGCGCTAGCCCAGACCACGCCTGCTCCGGCGCCGGTAACAACGATACCCGCCCCGACCAGCCAGCCAGCAGACGATGCTCCATCTCGGAATGCGTATGGCGGCCAGACGGCGCCGGCATCAACAGTGCCAGCTCCGAATCAAAGCGCTTCCCCGGTCGTGATTCCTCCACCGTCCGGAACTCCGCCGGCCTACTCCGCCTACGAGCCGTATGGCAAGCCCGGGGAGGAGAGAAAAAAGGATCACGATGGTTCGGCTTACATCTCCCTTGATAGCTGGGTCTACCCGGAGCTCTCGCGGCTTTACTCGCTGGGATATCTCAACACGATGTTCCTGGCCATGCGTCCTTATACGAGGCGCAGCGTCCTGCACATGCTGGAGGACTCGCAACAGGCGATCCTGAACAGCAAGGACGACCAGGCGCAGGATATCCTCGCCCGACTTCTGCGGGAGTTACAGGCGGAGAAACCGGCCGGACCGAGCAACCGGGCGCTCGTCTATGGAGTTCATCAAGTCTACGATCGCGGCATGTACATCACCGGCGATCCGTTGCGCGATAGCTATCATCTTGGTCAAACGATCGTGAATGATTATGGCCGGCCCTACCAGAAGGGCTTTAACAACATTCTTGGCGGCTCTTATCTTGCAGAGCTAGGACGTTTCTCGTTCTATGCTCGCGCGGAGTACCAGCACGCCCCCTCGGCAGCAGGCTATACCGATACGCTGGCTGATGCCCTGTCGATTCTGGATCAGATCGATCCAAGCGGGCCGAACCACAACCAGGCCACTATTCCGCGTGGGCCCATCGATGCGCAGAATCCCTTCCGCATCGTCGAAGGTTCGCTCTCGTTTCATGTCGCGGGACACGAGATCTCGGGTGGCAAGAATGACGCCTGGCTTGGCCCGGCACAGGGCGGCGCGATGGCCTGGTCGAACAATGCCGAGAACATCTATTCGTTTCGCATCAACCGGGTCGAGCCGCTGAATGTCCCTCTCCTCTCCCGTCTCGTTGGACCGTTGCGATACGACTTCTTCTACGGCAGCCTGAAAGGCCACACCTCGCCCAACCATCCGTACACCCACTCGGAGATGTTCTCCTTCCGGCCCACATCAAACTTCGAGTTCGGCTTCCAGCGCACGATTATCTTCGGTGGCGCGGGACACTCACCGGTGACCGTCGCGAAGTTCTTCAAGAGCTTCTTCAGCACGGCCGATACAACCGTGGATCTCAAGTACTCGCGCGATGATCCGGGCGCGAGGTTCACCGCGTTCAATGCCTCGTATCGTCTCCCCTTCGTTCGCAAGTATGCGACGTTCTACGTGGACTCCATCGCTCACGATGACGTGACGCCAATCAGCGCACCACGTCGCGCGAGCTACCGTACTGGAATTTACCTGTCGCAGATTCCGCACTTCAACAAATGGGATCTGCGTGTTGAAGCGGTTTCGACCGATCCTGGTGTCTCCAGAAGTTTCGGCGGACAATTCAACTACTTCGAGACGATTCAGAAGCAGGGTTACACGAACAAAGGATTCATTATGGGCGACTGGATCGGGCGCGAGGCCAAGGGCGGGCAGGCCTGGCTCACTTACCATGCGTCACCCACTGAGCGGTACGAATTAGAGTACCTGGACAAGAAGAACGCCAAGGACTTCATCAGCCAGGGTACGACGCAGGGGTCGCTGAAGTTCACCTTCGTCAAGCGCTTTGCGAGGGACTACGAACTGAACTACTGGGTGCAGTACGAACGCTGGAAGGCCCCGATCTATCTTCCCGCCCAGCGCAACGATACGACCATCGCGGTTCAACTCAACTACTACCCCAAGCTGCATTCATGGTCGCGGTAGACAATGCACAACGGGCCGGCGATCACGAAGGATCGCCGGCCCGTTGCAGATGCATCTGCTAAACAGCCTGGGGTGTGTTGACACATGCCTGGAAGTAGGACAACGACCGCTCCAGTCCTTCACGCAGCTTGACCTTCGGCTCCCAGCCAAGAAGTGTGCGTGCGCGGGTGATGTCCGGCCGGCGACGGGTAGGATCATCCTGCGGCAAAGGTTTGAAGATGATCTTCGAGGTTGATCCCGTGAGATCGAGAATTTCCTTCGCGCACTCGAGAATGGTCCATTCGACAGGGTTGCCGATATTCACCGGCATGTGCTCCTCGGAACGCGAAAGCAGCACGATCCCACTGATCAGATCCGACGCAAAGCAGAAGCTGCGCGTCTGCGATCCGTCACCATAGATCGTCAGAGGCTCACCCTTGAGGGCCTGGATCATGAGATTCGAGATAACGCGCCCATCGTTGGCCTGTAGACGCGGTCCGTAGGTGTTGAAGATCCGAACGAGGTGGGTGTTCACCCCGTGATAGCGATGATAGGCCACGACCGCGGCCTCGGAGAACCGTTTTGCTTCGTCATACACCGAACGCGGTCCGATCGGGTTGACGTTGCCCCAATAGGTCTCAACCTGCGGATGCACCTCCGGATCGCCGTAGCACTCCGAGGTGGAGGCATGCAGATAGCCCGCACCATACTTCTTCGCCAATTCCAGCGTATTGATCGTCCCAGCCGATCCGACCAGGAGCGTCTCGATGCCAAGACGCGTGTAATCGACCGGGCTCGCAGGGGAGGCAAAGTTGAAAATGTAGTCCACTGGTCCTACGTCAAAGGGTTGGCAGATGTCTGCCTCGACAAAGCGGAAGCGGGGATTGCCCGCCAGGTGTGCGAGATTGGCGTGACTGCCGGTCGAAAGGTTATCGACGCCGACGATGCTATGCCCATCGGCGAGCAGGTGATCACACAGGTGCGATCCGAGAAATCCGGCCGCTCCTGTAACAAGAATTGTCTGTACGGTCTGAGCGCTCAATAGGTGTCCTCGCACAAGTAGTTGGAAGGTGAGAAGCTTCGCACCTGCGCTGTGGGCCAGCGCAGGTGCGAAGTGATTGAGATCAACCGATCAGGCGTGTTCGCGCGGCGGATTCGCTGTCGGACGACCAACGCTGATGTACGTCATTCCATGCTCCACCATCGCGTGCGGATCATAAAGATTTCGCCCGTCGATGACGATCGGGTAGCGCAGCGCGGTGTTGAGACGCTTCAGATCGAGCTTGGCGAACTCCGCCCAGTCGGTCAGGATCAAAAGAGCGTCCGCGTCGTCAGCCGCCGCATACGATGACTCGACGTACTCGAGGTTGGGGCCGGCGGGCAGACGTTCCGCCGTCCGTTCCATCGCAGCCGGATCGAAGGCCTTTACCGAACAGCCTTCCGCGAGCAGCATCTCCACCAGCTCGATCGCCGGTGATTCGCGGATATCGTCCGTCTCTCCCTTAAAGGAGAGTCCAAGAACGCCGAGCTTCTTTCCGCGCAATGTCCAGAGAGCGGTGCGCACCTTGTTGAGGAAGCGCTTCTTCTGCTGGCCGTTGATCTTCTCCACTTCGGAGAGGAGGCTGAAGTCAACACCGAGTTGATCGGCTACCGACCGGAACGCGGCGACGTCCTTGGGGAAGCAGGATCCGCCATAACCGATACCCGGCCGTAGAAAGCGCGGCCCGATGCGGGCATCGAGCCCCATGCCGATCGCAACCTGCTCCACGTTGGCGTCGGTCGCTTCGCAGAGGTTGGAAACTGCGTTGATGAACGAGATCTTCACCGCCAGGAAAGCGTTCGAGGCATGCTTGATGATCTCGGCGCTCTTGGTGGAAGTGTTGAGCAGCGGAGGCGCGGCATTCACGCCACACGGCCCGGGGATCGCGTCCTCTTTGGTGTAGTACTCGCCGCTGGTGAGCGGAGCGTAGATCTCGCGGAGCACGGCCGCCGCGCGATCACTGTCCGCGCCGACTACGATGCGGTCGGGATGAAGGAAGTCCGATACTGCGGTTCCTTCGCGAAGGAACTCCGGGTTTGAGACGACATCAAACATGTCCCGTGCTACGCCATTGCGCTCGATCGCCCTGCGGATCCACTCGTTCGTGTACACCGGAACGGTGCTCTTCTCAACAATGACCTTGTACGACGTGATGGAGCGCGCGATCTCGCACGCAACCGCCTCAACGTACGAGAGGTCAGCGTCACCAGTCTCGCTCTGGGGAGTGCCGACGGCAATAAAGATCGCCTCGCACTCTCGTGTGGCTTCGGCAAGGTCCGTCATAAAGCGAACCTTGGTATTCCGATAGCGCTGCAGCAACTCGGGGAGATAGATCTCGTGAATGAGGGTGTCGCCTCCCTGTAGGGCAGAGACCTTCCGCTCATCGTTATCGACACAGATGACATTGTGGCCCATCTCAGCGAAGCAGACAGCGGCTACAAGACCAACATAGCCAGAACCGACGACAGCGATTTGAGTTTGTTTTGGCATAGCTTTATGGGTACTCAGTCCTTTTGGTTGGAGGTTTGAGTTGATTCTAGAGTATTTTGTTCCATTTCCAATGCGCGGATATGAATTGCTTCGCACAACGTCATATGTGTTCACGACAACGGCCCCTCGGGTTAGACTGGGAGTAATGGCCCCAAGAATGGCAGACGACGGTCCCGGCACGGGTACACCCCATGCTCCGCTGGGGGGTTTATCCACATCCGGCTCCGAAACAACTCTTGCCGAGGCTCTTACCACCCTCCGAAAACGAAAATGGGTCCTTATCCTGGCCGTCCTCATCGGCTTCGCGTACGGCTACTGGAAGGCGTCCTCTCAGCCCCGCCTGTTTGAAGCCTACGCCCGCATCCAGGTGCGCAGCGGCTCCTCCAACGAATACAAGGTGAGCGCCAGCACCGGAATCTCCGATCCGCAGACAAAGATGATGACGGAGATCGCCATCCTGCAAAGCGACACGTTGATGTTGACCGTCGCGCGCGAGATGAATCTAGCGAACAATCCTGAGTTTCTCGGCGTAAAGGGCAAGGTTCCGCACGCTTCACTTGACGATCCTGGCGTTCGTCAGGGCACGATCCATCGCCTGCAAAGCAGCCTTCGCATCCAGCTCGTCCCCAAGACCGAGATTATGCGGATCAGCTACAGCAGCCTCAGTCCAAAGCTGTCGGCAGACATCGTCAACAAGGTTGTATCGGACTACATCCAAAGGAGCTACGAGACCAGGTTCGCTTCGACCCAGCGTGTATCGCAGTGGCTTTCCGGCCAGTTGGACGATCTGAAAGCGCAAGTCGAGCTCTCTCAGGAACAGATGATGGACCTGCAGAAACGGCTCGGCGTGCTCGGCTTCGATCCAAAAGATAACCAGATTTCGTCGTCGCTCGAAGATCTGTCGAAGGCTTCGGGAACCGCCAAGATCGCCCGCATCGTCGCGGAGTCCCGTTACCGCATGTTGAGCGGCATGGACCCGGACTCGATCGACAACTCGATCGAGACGACGCCAGGAACCGCTCCAGGCGAGTTCTCCGCCCTGCGCGGCCAGGTCGCCTTTGCCAGGTCAAACCTCGCCCAGTTACTGACGACGTATGGAGCCAATCATCCCCTCGTCAAAGCCCAGTCGAACGAACTCGCCGAGCTGGAAAAGCAACTCAAAGCCGAACAGGAACGCCTTCTCACTCAGGCGAGAGAAAATTTCAACGCAGCCAAAGCCAACGAAGAGCAGACAACCGCGGCGCTCGAGAAGCAGAAGGCCGACGCCTACAAAATGCGCGACGACCTGATCGAATACACGATCAAGCAGCGTGAGTTCGAATCGAGCCGCACCTTATATGAGGGCCTGCTCGAGCGCCTTCGGACCGCCGGCGTTCAGGCCGGGCTCGAGTCGCTTGAGATCGATGTGGTCGACCAGGCGCTCCTGCCCGCCTATCCGACGCTGCAACCTTACTCGAGCATCATCACCACGAACGTTCTCTTCGCTTTGATTGTCGGCATCGTTGTGGCATTCGTGCTCGACAGTCTCGATACCGGTCTGCGCAGCATCGCCGAGATCGAGAGCGTCATCGAACTGCCCTCGCTGGCCGTTATTCCCAAAGCCCGCCGCACCGCCGCCGATCAAGCCGCAAACCTGTCCGTGGCCCAGCGCAACATCAGCGTCCTGACGCAGCCCAAGTCTCAATTCGCCGAGTCATTCCGTTCGCTGCGGACCTCGCTTCTGCTTTCAACCACGGGACAACCACCGAAGTTTATCCTCTTTACCAGTTCCACCCCCTCCGAAGGCAAAACCACCACGGCCTGCAACCTTGCCTGCATTCTGGCCCAGGGCGATGTGCGCGTTCTCCTGATCGACGCCGACCTCCGCCGCCCGAATGTTCATCACCGTTTCGGCCTCTCTGGCAAAGTGGGACTCTCAACCGTCCTCTCGGGTGGCTCAACCCTCGAGGATTCGCTGCAGCACGTCACGGAAGTTCCGAACCTCGACATCCTGGCAAGTGGACCGGTACCTCCCTTCCCGACCGAGATGCTCAGCTCCGGCGCGATGACCCAGCTGCTGGAACGCTGCGGCAACCTGTATACCCACGTCGTGGTTGACTCGCCACCAGTCCTGTCCGTGACCGACGGCGTGATCCTCGCGCGCCTCGCGGATGCGGTCGTTCTTGTCGTTCGTCACGGCAAATCCAGCAGGCAGATCGTTCGCCGGGCCCGCGACCTTCTCATCCGCTCGGGCGCTCCGATCGCTGGACTTGTCCTCAACGCGGTCGATCTCAATTCTCCGGAGTATTACGGGTACTACGGATATCAGGGCTACTCCTATTCCGGGGTCGACTCGGATAGTTGGCAGACGAAGCCGCCAACCGGGGAAAAGAGCCAGGCAGAGAAGATCGAAAAGGAAGAGAAGAGGGAGGTACGATGAGTCAACGTCAGACGACGAGCCACAATCGCATCGTCTCCCTGCTTTGTCGGATGATCCCGCTTTGGTTGTCGCCAGTGACGGCCCTCCTCATGCTTGGGCTGATCTCGACGGGAGTGGCTCTTGCACAGGGTTCGAACGGGGGAAACACGGTGAACCCTTACACCGTCACGGCTCCAGGCGTCAACGGCCAGACGCCAAATGGGATGATTCAAGGCATCCAGAATCCAATGGCACCAGGTGTTCAGGGCCCGCAGGCGTCGCAGCCGCAGGGCGGCCCGGGGTCCGGTGCGGCAGTCTTCTATCCCGACCCCAAGGAGTATGTTCTTTCCGCGGGTGACCTTATCAACGTCAGGCTCTTCGCTTCGGCCGACTATTTCGAGACGGTACGACTCAGCAAGGATGGCACGGTTACCCTTCCGCTGATCGGGCAGCTAAAGCTTTCAGACCTGACAATCGTGAACGCGGAACTTCTGATTGCAGGCAGGCTGAGGGAAGCTCAGATGTATCAGAACCCTGAGATCATCATCACGCTGGCGGAGCCCCAGACCCAGCAGATCATCACGCTGGCCGGAGAGCTTCACGCCGTGGTGCCCCTGACGTCCAAACCGCACACCCTCTTCGAAGTGATCTCGAGCCAGGGAGGAATTCCACCAACGGCTGGCCGTACAGTCACCATCATTCGGCCTGGGGTCGAGCAGCCAATCCTGATCGATCTCGGAAACACGCCGCAGGAGATGGCCAAGGCGGATGTGCCGGTCTACCCGCACGACACAATCTATATCGGCAGGTCAGGCGTCATTTATGTCGTGGGCGCCTTCAAAACGACTGGCCTTATACCGCTGGCCAATGGGCCAATGACGCTCATGCAGGTTGCGGCAGTCAGCGGAGGACCCGTTTTTAACGGGAAATACAACGATCTTCGCATCGTTCGAACAACCGGGACAGAGCGGACCGAGGTCAAGGTAGACATCAAGAAGGTGCTTTATGGCAAGGCACCGGATCCGATTCTGCAGGCTGGCGACATCGTCTTCCTGCCGACCTCCGCGATGAAAACCGTCCTCAGTGCGGGTGGGGTCGGAACACTCTTCAGTCTCATCTCTCTTCTGCTCATCGCGGTGCGCTGAAGGCGGTCGCACTGAAAGCCACGACACAACCGGCACGCCAGGGAAGCCAGACAGGAGCCGGACGCGCATTGCGTCTGGCCTATCTCGTAAGTCACCCCATCCAGTATCAGGCGCCTCTTCTGCGGCGCATTGCACAGGAACCGGATATCGACCTGACCGTCTTCTTCGGCTCCGGCTTCTCCGTCCGCAACTACCAGGACGAGGGCTTTGGAGTAGACATTCAGTGGGATATTCCGCTGCTCGAGGGATATCGATATGAGTTTCTTCCCTCGATACACGACACCGGACGGCCGACAGTCTTCAGCCCCTTGAGCTACGGCCTCTTTACCCGCCTTCGACGGGGGAACTTCGACGTTCTCTGGGTCCACGGGTATGCAACCGCGAACGCACTCCACGGCATGATCGCCGCCCGCGCGCTTGGCATTCCGGTGTTGTTGCGCGCTGAATCGTGGCTTCGCGACCGGACACGTTCCCGTTGGAAGCTCGCCGCCAAACGGGGCTTCTTCGCTTTGCTTCGACCCTTCGTCTCTGGCGTCATGCCGATAGGATCGCTGAACGATGCGTACTGGAGCCGCTATCTCGGCGACGAAATCCCGCGGATTCGAATGCCCTACGCTGTCGACAACCGCTTTTTCCAGGAGCGCTCCGCTGCGGCTTCGTTGCGGCGTAGCGATCTTCAAGCGGAGCTTGGGCTCGATCCAAAGCGGCCTGTCATCCTCTTCGCCTCTAAGCTGCAGGAGCGGAAGAACTGCGCGGACCTGATTGCGGCCTACGCACGGCTACAGGCGCTCGCTCCGCTTCCCTACCTTGTCATTGTTGGCGACGGGGAGCAGCGTTTGACGCTTGAGAAGCAGGCACAATCGACAGGTTCCGATAGTATTCGGTTCTGCGGATTTAGAAATCAGTCGGAGTTGCCGCGCTTCTTCGATCTTGCGAGCGTCTTCGTGCTTCCGTCCCGGCATGAACCGTGGGGGCTTATCGTCAACGAGGTCATGAACGCTGGACGCGCTGTCGTCCTTTCAAGCGACGCGGGTTGTCAACCCGATCTCGTCACGGACGGCGTTGAAGGGTGTGTCTTCCCGGCCGGTGATGTGGACGCGCTCGTAAATGCCTTGCTTCGAGTGCTCGCCGTCCCTGGGGCGGTTGCCAGGATGGGAGAAAACGCAAGGGCTCGAATTGACAAGTGGAGCTTTGAAGAAGATGTTTTAGGCTTGCGGAAAGCTATCGCTCACATTACCCATAAAAGCACGCATCCATGAGTCTTATGCAGCCCGACACCGTCCATAGCAGCAAGGCCAGTCCCATGCGCATCCTGCACGTCATCGGAACCCTCAATCCGGCAGCGGGTGGACCGACCGAATCGGTGCGAATGCTGCTGGGGTACCGGGATCTCGGTTACGAGGGCGAGGTCGTGACTCTTGATGATCCCGGGGCACCCTTCCTGCAAGATCTGCCGTTTCGCGTCCATGCGCTCGGTCCGCAAACCTCGGTCTACGGCTTCAATCGAAAATTGCTTCCCTGGCTTCGCGAGAACCGAGATCGCTTCGATGGCGTCGTCGTCAACGGCCTATGGCAATACACTGGCCTCGCTACACTGTGGACGATCAAGGGACACAGGCCTTACATGGTCTTCACCCACGGTATGCTCGACCCTTATTTCAAGCATCGGTACCCCCTGAAGCACATCAAGAAGTGGCTCTACTGGGTGCCCGCCGAATACTGGATCCTTCGGGGCGCTTACCGGGTCCTCTTCACCTGCAAGGCGGAAAGCGAGCTTGCGAAGCAGAGCTTCTGGTTGCACAGCTGGAAGCCCTATGTCGTGCCCTACGGAGCTCAAGGATCCACCGGCGATCGTGATCAGATGGTCGAGAGTTTTTTTGAGGTCTGCCCCGGAGTTCGGCATAAGCGCTACCTTCTCTTCCTGGGAAGAATCGACAGGAAAAAGGGCTGCGATCTACTGATCGAAGCCTTCGCGGCTACAGCACTACTCGACCCCGGCCTTCATCTTGTCATGGCTGGTCCGGATGCACGCAACTGGCGTCCGAAGCTTGTAGAACGCGCTGTCAAGTCGGGTTGCGCCGACAGGATTCATTGGCCCGGCATCGTCCTTGGAGACGTCAAGTGGGGCGCGTTCTACGGCTCCGAGGCGTTCATCCTTCCCTCGCACCAGGAGAACTTCGGGATCGCCGTCGCTGAGGCGCTATCCTGCGGCAAGCCCACTCTTCTCTCCGACAAGGTCAACATTGCGCCGGAGATCAGCCTTGAAGGTGCGGGCTACATGGAACCGGACACCGTCGCGGGAACGGAAGCCCTCCTGCGGCGCTGGATACAAACCACGTCCGAGGAACGCAGGGAGATGTCCGACAACGCCCTTGCCATCTTCCGCTCGCGCTACGACATGCGCGAAAACGCCAAGGCCATCATGCGCCTCTTCGAGTTGGCTGCGATTCATGCCGGCGAGTTGCCCGCACTGGCTACGGATATGAGGTAGCTCGTTGGCGCGTCAACCGTATTACAACGCGGCGGAGAACGTCTCAGAAAGCTGCGCCGCGGACCCCTATCTCCGTCCCGCCTTTCGCCCAAGCGATCGCGCTCGGCGTCTGGCCTGGAACGTCTGTCACGCGCTTCTTTATCGAACCTCCCCACGCCCGCTTCACGCCTGGCGATCAGGGCTCCTTCGGCTCTTCGGAGCGAAACTGGGACCGAACTGTCACTTTTACCCGAAGTCCAAAGTCTGGGCACCCTGGAACCTGGTCTGCGCTGACCAGGTGACCGCCGCGGATGGAGCCGAGATTTACAATCCTGCTCCAATGCGGCTCGGCTCGCACTTCATCCTCTCTCAGGATGGTTTTCTCTGCGGAGCCACGCACGATTATGATGACCCTGCGTTTCCGCTTCTGGCCTATGCGATGGAATTTGGAGCCTATGGATGGGTGTGTGCGCGCGCGTCAGTCGCGCCTGGCGTCTCGATGGGCGAAGGCGCGGTGCTCGGGCTTGGGTCCGTGGCGACCCACACGCTCGAACCTTGGACGGTCTATGCTGGTTCGCCAGCGGTCCGCATCAAGAATCGACGCAGACCGCCCGCATAAGGTGGGGAATTTACGAGCGGAGCTTGGCGAGCAGGTCTGTGGGGTGAACGGGCTTCGCGAGAATTTCGAACTCGTGGCCGAGGGCGCGAGCCTTTTCCAGAAGATCCGCGGTGGCCGCCTGTCCGGAGAAGAGAAGGATCTTGCAGTTTGGCATCCGGGAGCGGGTCACGATCGCAGCTTCGATTCCTGTCATGCCGGTCATGATGACGTCGCTGATGAGCATGTTCGGTTGGAAGCTGTCGAGGCTTTCAATGGCTTTTTCGCCACTGTAGACGGCGCGCGCCTCGAATCCTGCCTGGTTGAGAATAATGGCGAGCGTATTGGCGATCACCTGTTCATCGTCGGCGACGAGTACACGAGGCTTCGACGGTGTGGTGGCTGATGTTTCTGACATGCTTATAGGTCCCCGATTGCTGGTTCGATGCTACTTCAGTGGTGCATGTTGTTCGACGCCGCTCACAACGCCGCGGTCACATTCTGTCTACCCGGTAATGATACGCTGACCGCAGAGCCGGAGTCAGGAGTCGCGGAAAAATTCACCCCCCAGACTTCCCGGCTCGAACGAGAATTTATGACGTCCCAGATCATACGCGCCGAGCGCGTCGAAAAGTATTACGCCCAGCCGAGCGAAAACCGCATCCAGGTGATTTCGCCAACGGATCTTTCCATCCAGGAAGGAGAGATCGTTGCTCTGCTCGGTCCATCGGGTTCGGGCAAGTCGACGCTGATGCGCATGCTCACAGGCCTCTCGGTTCCCTCTGCCGGCGAGGTCTTCTGGCACGACAAGCCGATTGCCACTGCCGCAGACGTTAACGTCTCGATCGTCTTCCAGAGCTTCGCGCTCTTTCCCTGGCTTACAGTACTTGAAAACGTCGAGGCGCCCCTGAAGGCTCGTGGCATGGAGGCCTCCGAACGGCGGCGGCGGAGCCAGAAGATGCTGGAGACCGTCGGACTCGATGGTTTTCAGGCCGCCTATCCAAAGGAGCTCTCCGGAGGCATGCGGCAGCGTGTGGGGTTCGCACGTGCGCTTGTCGTCGAGCCGGAGGTGCTCTTTATGGATGAGCCGTTCTCCGCGCTTGACGTGCTCACCGCCGAGAACCTTCGCAGCGAACTGCTCGAGCTCTGGCAGGGAAAGACGATTCCTACCAAGGCGATCTTCATCGTGACTCACAATATCGAGGAAGCGGTTCTGCTCGCCGACCGAATCATCGTGCTCGGGAGAAATCCGGGGCATGTCCGGACCGACTTCCGCGTTTCTCTCGCGCACCCGCGCGACCGTAAAACCTCCGCGTTCACTCAACTTGTGGACTACATCTACAAGGTGCTGACGCAGCCGGATGCCAAACCCCCGGCGTTGCCGACGACGCCTTCCGGCAAGCAGGTTCGGGATCAGCGGCAGATGCACTACCAGATGCTTCCACACGCTCGTCCTGGCGGAATCGCCGGTCTGCTCGAACTTCTGCTCGACCATAACGGGAAGGACGACATCTATCGTCTCGCCGACGATCTCGCCTTTGAGATTGACGACCTTCTTCCAATCGTTGATGCCGCGCAACTGCTTGGCTTCCTTACCGTCAACGAGGGCGATGCGGCGATCACGCCAACCGGAGCGGAGTACGCGAATAGCGAGATTCTCGCTCAAAAAGAGCTCTTCCGGACCGCTGCTGTGGAACACGTTCTCCTCCTGCGGCAGATCGTCCGCGCCATCGAGGCGAAGAGCGATCGCACCGTTCCCGAAGAGTTCTTCCATGACATGCTCGATGAGCAGTTCAGCGAGGAAGAAACTCTGCGGCAGCTCGAAACGGCGATCAACTGGGGACGGTACGCCGAGTTGTTCGACTTCGACGCATCGCGCAGGCGCTTCATCCGCTCCGCCTCGGTCATCGAGGACGAGGAGGCTGAAGAGCTCGAGGAGAAGGGATCTTGATCCAGCTCCCCGGCAGCTTCAGCTACACCCGCGGCCGCGAGACACTCGCCCGCTCCCAGGTGTTGAAGAGGAGCTGGCCGTTCTTTCTCGATGTCTGCGTCGCGGGGATAGGGCTTGCCGCTTTTTACGGCGTCGTTCGTATCGCAGGATACTGGTTTGGCCATGCGCAGCCGGAGATCACGATCTCGCAGAGCCCGCGCGCGCTTCCACTCTATGCGTTCTATTCGATCGTTCGCATCGGTCTCGCCTATCTTTTGAGTCTTGTCTTTGCCATCGGCTATGGTTATACGGCTGCTTACAGCAAGCGCTTCGAAGCTCTCATGCTTGCGGGTTTGGACATCCTGCAGTCGATTCCCGTGCTGAGCTTTCTGCCCGGCGTGATGCTGGCGATGGTCGCTCTGTTCCCGACGCGACAGATAGGAGTGGAGCTTGGAGCGATCCTGCTGATCTTCACCGGCCAGGTGTGGAACATGGCTTTCAGCTTCTACTCCTCGATCAAGAGCATTCCCAGAGAGCTCAACGAGGCTGCGGGAATCTACCGATTCTCGCGCTGGCAGAAACTTGTACAGCTCGAGCTTCCGTACGCGGCGATCGGCCTGGTGTGGAACTCGATGGTCTCGGTCGCCGGCGGATGGTTCTTCCTCATGGCCTGCGAGATGTTCGTACTCGGAACACGGGACTTCCGTCTTCCCGGACTTGGCTCGTACCTCCAGACAGCAGCGGGAACCGGTAATGGCGTTGCCATCGCGTGGGGCCTGGCGGTGATGATCGCGATCATTGTCGCGACGGATCAACTGGTCTGGAGGCCGGTGATCGCGTGGAGCGACAAGTTCAAGTTCGAGCAGGTGGAGAGCAGTGCCCGGGTCAAGTCTCCGCTGCTTCATCTCTTGCAGTACTCCACGGCGTTGCGTTCTATCTCGGCGAACACGCTTGTGCCGCTCAACGAGCGCCTTTACAAGACACTTGCAGCACGGCGCTCGGCGGAGCTGAAACGAATAAGCGCCGAGGCAGGCGTTGCAGGGAAGAGTTCCAGGAGGACTTTGCGGGAGTTCAACCTTGTGCGCTGGGTCACTCTCGCGATCGTGGCCATCGCTGTGGCGTATTCGGCAATGCACGCGCTAATGCTTTTGCGTCAGGTACACGGGAGCCAGTTTCTCTTGATCCTGGAGGGCGCCGGAGCCACCTTTCTGCGCGTCAATGTAGCTCTCCTGATTGCGGCTGCGTGGACAATTCCGGTCGGTGTCGCCATTGGCTTCAATCCGAAGCTCGCGCGGATCGCGCAGCCGATCGCCCAGATCGCAGCTTCGGTTCCAGCAACTGCCTTGTTTCCGATACTTCTGCTTGCGCTGGTTCAGATCGGTGGCGGCCTGGGCGTGGGGTCGATTGCGCTGATGCTGCTTGGAACGCAGTGGTACATCCTGTTCAACGTGATTGCCGGAGCCATGGCGATTCCGTCCGACCTCCGGGAAGTCGCGAAGCTCTTCCATTTCACGCGCGTGCAGCGCTGGAAGACGCTGATCCTGCCGGGCATCTTTCCATACCTGATCACCGGACTGGTGACGGCTTCGGGTGGGGCCTGGAACGCGAGCATCATCGCGGAGTACTTCCGGCTAAAGAACCAGACGCTGCAGACGCTTGGACTTGGTGCGCAGATCAGCGCGGCGACGGATCAGGGGCAGTTTCAAATTCTCCTCCTCGCAACGATGGTGATGGCGTTGATGGTGGTGACCATCAACCGTCTGGTCTGGCGTCCGCTTTATCGGCTTGGCGAGACACGCTACAAGCTCGACGGATAGGAATACCCGTAATTCCTCCGGTCAGCGAGTCTTGGCCGGGGAGGGCCGACGGAACGCGTAGAGGATCGCGAGTAGGGGCGGTGCGATGATCACGCCCCAGGGCGGGATCAGGATGCCCAGGACAATGGGGCCGAGGAAGGAAGCCCACCACGGAACGCGGGTGGTTCGGTGGAGGACATACGGCCCGATAACAAGACCTTCAAGGACGGCGATGATCCCGTAGATGCCGAGGACGAGGCCGATGTCCCAGATGTCGTGGTTCTCGCTGAAGGCGACGGAGAAGACCGGTCCGATGAGGGCGAGCATGGGACCGAAGGCCGGGATGAACTGGAAGAGTGCGCCAAGGACAGCCCAGAGGGGTGCCAGGGGGACACGCAGAATCTCGAGGCCGATGAACCAGAGGACTCCGACGATGAGGGCGTCGAGTGTGACGGCGCGCCACCAGTTCATAAGCGCTCCGCCAGCGGTGCGGAACGGCGCCTGCATCGGATCGGTGTGGTGCTCCGTCGCAGGCCCAAACCGGCCCGTGGAAGGCGGAGGTACAGATCCACCTTTGTTCGTCACATCGGAGGGATTCGGCCGATCTGAACTCTCCATTCCAACCTGCCTTTCGTGCTGGGCATCTGACGCCATAGACTCAAAGAAAACGGAAGCCCTTTGTTGGATGCAGATCCTCTGTCCTGACGATGACCGCCACCGAGCTTTGAAGTACCTAAGCGGGAGATGGCGATATGGCTGTGCTGATGCAGGCGTTTTACTGGGATTGCCCAAAGGAAGATAACCAGGAACACAATTGGTGGAACTTCGTTTCGGAGCATGTCGAAGCCTTGGGCAAGTCGGGCTTCAATGCGCTTTGGCTTCCGCCTGTATCGAAGGGTGCAAGCAATACGTCGATGGGCTATGACCCCTATGACTACTTCGACCTGGGCGACTTCGACCAGAAGGGCGGGACGAAGACCTGGTACGGAAACAAGGCGGAGTTGAAGGCGCTCATTGATAAGGCGCACGAGAACAATATCGGTTGCTATGCGGACATGGTAATCAACCATAACTCCGGCGCGGATGAAGAAGAAGTAAACCCGCTCGATGGCAAGAAACGCTGGACGAAGTTCAATCCGAAGAGCGGCGAGTTTCCGCGAGACTGGAACCACTATCACCCGAGCCGCTATGAGCAGTTCATGGTGGAGGGCGAGAACTTTGCAGGCTTCCCTCACCTGTGCCATCGCAACCCCGAGGTGTATGCCGCGATGTACAAGTACGCGCGCATGCTCATCGAGGAACTTGGCTTCGAAGGCTTCCGCTTCGACTTCGTGAAGGGCTTCGGCGCCTGGATGATCGGGATGCTTTCGAAATACCGCTACGTCAAGGATGGCGCGGAGTTTTCCCCGTATGTAGTGGGTGAGTATTGGTCGGGGGCAGAGGACATCGATCAATGGCTGGATAAGGTGAACAGCGTAACCGATACGCAGATCGCGGCGTTCGACTTTCCGCTGCGCTACAAGCTGAAAGACGTTTGCGACTTGCCTAACTATGACCTGCGCAACCTGACCGATGGCGGGAGTGTGCTGATGAAGCGGCCTGCTCACGCCGCAACCTTCGTCGAGAACCATGACATGGGCGACAGCACCATTGTGAACGACAAGCTGATGGCCTATTCGTTCATCATGGTGCACGAAGGCTACCCGTCGATCTTCTGGTACGACTACTACAACAACGGGCTTGGGCGTCCTGGGACTCCGAACGGCATCGACGCGCTCATCCAGGCGCACCATAAAAACGCCGGGGGCGACTCGCAAATCCTCCACGCCGATCCAGATCTTTACATCATGCAGAGGATCGGTTGGCAGGATGAGAAGACGTCGCAACCTGGATTGATCTACGTGTTGAACAACCTGGGCGATCAGTGGTCCGGAACGTCGGTGAAGACGAAGTGGGCCAATCAGAAGTTTGTGCCGATTGCATGGGACGGGCACGACGACGCGCATCCAGATGAGCGAACGACCGATGCGGATGGACGGGCCGAGTTCCCTGCCCCGCCGCGCGGGTATGCGGTATACGTGCCCGCCTGAGATCACTTCTTCACGCAGTGAGACTGAGTGGAACGAAGTGTAGGGTATTCGTTCCACTCAGGACGATGAAGCAACATCGGCATCTAGACAAGCGCGACGAGACATGGCTCAGTCCGCCAGCCGGGTTCCGGGACGAACTTCGTCGGCATGGCGGAGCTTCGTCTTGGAAAGGTTGGTGGTGAGTTTGACACGGACGGTGTCTTTGCCGGAGGCGGGAAAGGTGGCGACGTAGGTTTCGGCGATGGCGTGGTCGAACTGCTCGAAGAAGGGGATGAGCGAGACTGGGTTGAAGGTTCCCTGATAATAGGCTGTGCCGCCGGTGGCATCCGCGACCTGGGTGAGGTAGCTCTGTCCACTGAAGCTGGCGCGTCCGCCGCGAATGCCGGCGTCAGTGAAGTAGATGGAGTAAATGGCCGCTCCGGAACGCTGGGCGTCGCGGATCGCGGTCTGAACGTAGGGGCTGTCCTGGTTGAGGACGCTCGTGGACCCGTTATAGGGATCGACCCCATTGGTGATCATCATGACGAAGCGCGCCTTGTGGCCTCCAGAGGGAGTGGCGTCCCCGATCGGGGCGAGGCCTTCTGGCTCGGAGGTGCTCTGACTCATTTCACTGGGCCAGTGCTTCACGAACTCCGAGAGGCAGAAGTAAGGGCTGGCGCTAATGCCCGGAAGGCCGATGGGATTGCGGACGGCCTTGGCCGCGGCTTCGTGGTTCGCGGTGAAGGGCGTGGCGCGGACGGTGCCGTTCTGCATGTAGCCGACGAGGATCTCGGTGCCGGGAGGCAGGGTGGTGATGAAGTGGCGGATGTCGTCGAGGTTGCGACCGAAGCTGGTACGGAGGCCGTCGTCGATGAGAAGGGCTACCTGGGCTCCGGTGGGAATCACCTGGGTAAGCGAGGTGATGGGGGTGGGGTGGTTGTCGACCTTGAGGGTGGTGTTGGCGGGAGTGAGAGGCTGGGGCGTCTTGGTGTCCTCGAAGACGAGGGCCTGGGTGGGGGCGATGCCTTCCTGGGCACGCACAAGGGGAGCGAGGCTGAGTGTCAGGAGGGCGGCGGTGGTGAGGAGAACGTGCTTCGAGTTCGTCATGGCATCTAGTTAGACGCGACGGAGTGAACGGCGGTTCATCAGAGGTTAATCGCCACCGATGCGAATCTTCAATCCGGCCCGTACCGTGAACGGAAGGCTGGTATAGCCGATGGGGCCGATGTGCTGCTGGCTCAGGAGATTGTCCAACTGGGTAAAAACGGAGAAGTAGCGGTTTGCCGCGTAGGTGAAGTTGAGGTCGAGCTTCGCGAAGCCGTGGTCGAGATTGCGGTTGGGGAGAAGAAGGTCCGTGGATAGGAAGGTGGAGTCATCGGATTTCCCGCTCATCGCTCCCTTGAAGGCGGCGGTGAAACGCGTTCCGGTGTACTGGACGGCGAAGAAGCCGGAGTTGGGTGGGCGGCGGAAGGGGCGCTGGCCGACCAGCGGGCTGGTCGCGCCGATGGGGAGGTTCGGGAAGAGCGGATTCGTTGTGGCTCCAGCCGCTTGTAGCGCGTCCGTCGAGAACGATTGCTGAACGATGGGAGCGAGATAGGTGTACCCCGCGTGGACAAAGAGCCGTTGCAGCGGCTGATACTGGAGCTCGCCCTCGAAGCCCTGTGTGCGGAAGGTGAGCGAGTTGGTGTAGGCGCCGAAGAGGTTCGCGAGGGAGCTGGCGTCGGCGATGCCGAAGTACTGCTGCAGCGCGGCCGGCGAAATGTATTCGAACTGGTGATCGAACTCGTTGTGAAAGTAGCCGGCCTTGAGGACAAGCTTTTCGTGAAGGATGTTCTGATCGACGCCGAGGTCGTAGGTGCGGGACTCTTCGGCGTTAGGCTGGGTGACGCGGTACGCGGCGATGGCCGCGGGATCTCCTGCGGCAGCGAGCGAGGCGTAGAGCGAGCTGAACTGGACGGCGAGACTTGGCTCCAGCACCCCTCGGGAGAAGTTCGCGCGCAGGCGTGTGCCATGGAAGAGCTTGTAGCCGGGCCGGACAGGAACGTAGGCGAGGCCGAGCCTTGGGGTTCCCCGCAAGCCATAGAGGTGGTTCTTTTCGATCGCGCCGCCAAGCGAGTAAAACACCCGGTTGGTGATGTCGCCCTGGACCTGGAGCGTGTACTGGAAGTTCGTACGCTGGAGGTCTTCGTTCGTCGCGTAGAGCGGAAAGCGGAAGGCTCCACGCTCGTTCTCGTAGCGGAAGCCGAAGAGCGCGGCGATGTGATGGGGAAAGGTGTAATCCGACTGGTAGTAAAGCTCGTCGCGGTTGGAGACCTGGTCGTAGCGCTGCGGATAGTCCCCGGCATATGCGATGGGCGAGGCTCCGGCCACCTGGTAGCCGTTGGCCCCGATAATGGTCTTCGTCAGGCCAAGATAGGTTGAGCCATCGTCAGAGAGCGTGCCGACAGGAGTGAAGGTGAAGAACTGTTCGCGCTTGCGGGCGATGCCGTAGCGAACGAGGTTGTGCCAGTTGCCGGCGAGGCGGTTCTCGAGGGTGATGCCGGAGTAGAGGTCCTGGTCGGCCTGCTTCTGGTTGGCGGAGATGCCGAAGAAGTCGCGCGGGCCCGGTACACCTTGGGCAGAGTCGGTATTACGGAAAGTGAAGCGAATGAGCGAGTTTGCCGGGAGCGCCGCGCCCAGGTTCGCGGCAGTGGTGACGGCGTGGAACTCGTCTTCCGGGATGGAGTTCGACGAGTTCAGGCGGGAGAAGGCGGCCAGGTAGTCGTACCGCGTGTGGGTTCCGCTAAGCGTGGCCTCGTTGCGGTAGGTATGGAAGTTGCCACCATCGCCCGAGTAGACGAGGACAGGACGGGTCGAGGTGCCACGTGGCGTGGTGAGGTTGAGGACGGAGGCGGCGGCATCGGAGCCGAAGAGGGCGGAGTTCGGGCCACGATAGAGCTCACCCGCGGGACCGTTATTGCCCTGGTTGGAGAGGCCCGTCGTCGAAACGAGGCCGAAGTCGAAGCCGCCGCCGACGTCTCCGGCGGGGATGCCGTCAATCAGCACCTTGTTGGCGTCGGAATCGCCACCGCGCACGAACATCGAGGTGATGCCGCCAAGCTGGCCGGACTGGACGAGGGTGACGCCCGGGGATTGGCGAAGCTCGTCGGAAATGCCGGTGCGGGTGGCAAGGTCGTCGCGCGATACGAAGGTGACGGGGGCAGTGAGCTGCTGGATGGGCGTCGGGATGCCGGAAGTGGTGACGGTGACCGACTCATTAAGGGTGGTGGCTTCGAGAGTGACGTTGCGGGTGACGACGTCGGTGGGGCCTCCGTAGAAGTCGCGGCTGATGTTGGCGACGAGCGGGGTGAGCGCGCGGCCTCCGCCTGTGAGGAGGACGAAGCGCCCGGAGAGCGTGGAGCGGATCTCGAAGGTGCCGTCGGCGGCGGTGATGGCGATGGCAACGGAGCGGCGTCCCTGGATGAGCTGGACGCGAGAACCGGGAATCGGGGTACCGAGTGGGCTGCTGACCGTGCCGCGAACGACGATGGCGTGAGCCGCGGGGACAGCGGCGGCGAGAACGGCGGCGAGACGCACGGCGTGCAGGCGTCGCGAGGGTGTTGGCATGAGGCTGGGCGCTCCTGAACTGGGTTCATTCTATCGGGCAGGCGGGAGCGAGACAGGCTAATGCGATACCATACTCATTACGAGGGAATGTTCGACGCTGCTTGCTGCCCGTCTTGCCGCCTCCTTCGGGACGAGGAAGCAACATGCCAATCTTGAGTGCCATTCTGGCGATCGCCGGGGTGCAGTTCGCAGCGACCGGGGCCGCCTGGGGTCTGCGGCGGCGCGAGGACGCATTGAAGCGGCAGCTTCCCTACATCGTCAGCCTCGCGGTCGGTGTGCTGATCGCGACCGCTCTGCTGCACCTGATGCCGGAGGCGGTGGAACAGCTTGGGAACGGGCGGCTGGTCTGGGGTCTGCTTGGCGGGTCGATGGTCGCGTTGTTTGCCACCGAGCGCATCTTCTTTGTGATTACCGGGAATGACGCGGAACCCGAGGTGGGCGATCCCTGTGCGCACAACCAGCAGACGCAGGGGCATCACCATCACGGGCCGCACAGCACACGTCCGATGAACCTGATCCTCGCGAGCATGTTGCACAGCTTTGTCGATGGGGCTGCGGTTGCGGTGGCGTTTCTCACGAGCACGCGCATCGGCTGGGTGACGGCCGTGGCCATTGCGCTGCACGAGATTCCCCACCGGATGGGAGACTTCGCGGTCCTTGTGCACATGGGGCTGCCCTTCCGGAGGGCGCTGCGGCTGGCAGCTATTGCCGGGATACCTTCCCTTGTGGGGGTAGCGCTTGTACTTTTTGCCGGGGGGTATTCGGCACGGTACGTCGGGTGGCTTTTGCCGGTAAGCGCGGGGAGTTTTCTCTATATCGCCACGGTTAACCTGCTTCCCGAGCTACAATCGGAGTGCAAACTCCCGCGTGTGCTGCTGCAGTTGGGCTGCCTGTGCGCGGGAATCGGGTTGGTCGTTCTGGTCGGAACGCTCGGCTAGGCGCATTCGTTTGTGTGTTTTTGTGCCGTTTGGGGTGGAAAAACGGCACGTTTTACTATATGATCTAAGAGTTCTGGGGTTTCCCGGGTTAGAGGATAGTTATGGCCAAGGTATGTCTAGTAACGGGCAAGCGCCCGATGAGTGGTAACAAGCGTTCGCACGCGAATAACAAGTCGCGGCGCCGCTGGGAGCCGAACCTGCAGTGGAAGCGCATTTGGGTACCCTCCGAAAAGCGCTTCATCCGCATGCGCGTCAGCATGGCCGGACTGCGTAACATCACCAAGCTCGGCTTCGAAGCAGCGATGCTCAAGTCGAAAGCAAAGGCGGCCTAACTATGCGGACCATCATCAAGCTCGTCTCCACTGCCGGCACCGGCCACTTCTACACCACCACCAAGAACCCCAAGCTCAAGAGCGGCAAGCTCGAGCTCAGCAAGTACGACCCTAAGATCCGCAAGCACGTGCCCTACCGCGAAGCCAAGGCATAGTTCTTAGCTCTTCGAGTTCCCAAGAAGCCCGTTTTCAGATACCTCGGTTCGAGGACTGCAGGCGGGCTTTTAGTTTGTGGATTGCCATAATCTATCATTCGATGCAGAGTGCAGACATTTAAGTCTACAGTGATCCTATGAAGGTTTGGCAGATCGCAATCCCTGTAGTGGCTGGATGCCTTTTTCCTCTTGCGGGCGACGCGCAAGCGAAGGCTGCGGTGCCAATTTCCGAGGCAACAATCAAAGCAGGAAGTGAGTTTGGCATTCCTTTTTCTTTGAAGAGCCCCTCTCCTCAGGGCTTCAGGGCCAGCGTATTTTTCCGGTCGGGTAGCGGAGCCAGCTTCCAGTGCGACGTGTCCTCGGCCCCGGATCAGATCGTTGTAAGACTATCCTGTCAGACTACCCAAAGCACTTCGAGTGGAGAGTACCGGGCGGACGAGGATTCATTCGTGCTCGAAAACGGTGACTTACGGCAGACGGTTACAGGAGTGCGCTTCCCTATTATTACGGTTGTCGACGCCGATCCAATTCCGCCGCCACCCCCGAGGATTCTTCCTCAGGTCCAAGGTGATGCGACCTTATCCCTTGATCTTCGAAACTCGTTTTTTGATGCCTCAATAAGATCGGACGCGATTTTAAAAGAAATTGGAGTCAAGTTCAAAACTGTGGGCAGAGATACTTACCTGAATCGAGCATATCTGAGTGGGCAGATCCGCTTGGCTAAGTCTACCGTCGACCTGACTCGCAGCCGGATTGCGGACCGTCCGGAGAGTGTGAAGCAACTGCCAAGCGGCCAGATTCCTCCCATGTTCGAAGACTTCGATCGAAGGCTCGACGCGATTCTTCAGAGGCTAAGCTCTCGCCGGGCATCTGTTAGAGAAAATGGGACGTTACCGCGGCTGATCCGCGCGTCCACATTACAGCTATCTCGTCCGCAGGCTTCACAGTCTGTCACAGTTGCGCCTACGAAGGAGGAGCTTGATAGCACTTTACAGAAAGCGTTCGACGAATTCGTCCCGGTCTTAGAAGACATGGTGAAGGGTTTTCTAGAAATCTCTAAGGACGGCAGCACAACCTTTACATGGTCCCTTACGACAGAACCTGCGGGTGCAGAGGTTTATCTATCACGGCTAGGCGAAAAGGAAGTCAAGTGGGCTGGGGTTTCTAATCTCGAGAACCAACCGCTTCCAAAATTGAGATGGACATTTCGAGTTTCTTGGTCAGGTTGTTCGAAACTTTTGGACCTAAACCCATGGTTGCAGAATCCTATCCCTTTGCGGGAAGAGAAGTTAGGCTGCAAATATCATGCCGATCACTAAATTCCTGGGTTTGGTTCGCATTCTTCAGTGTGCGGTGTTTGGTCTTCCCCTCGTCGCGCGTTTTTTTCAGCATAAATCCGCGCTGTGGATGCCCCCGATGGGGGATGCCTCCACATCCTGGACTTCCATAGCCATGATCGTTATAGCAGTGTCCGTACTGATACCGTATGCTATGCCTCGGGCGACATGTCAGGGTTTTGTAGTCCAATTAGCATTCGTCTTACTGGTAGGATCCTGTTTGCTATATTTACATCTAGAGCAAACATACATAGTACCCCTATCAGACGGAACCACCTTCGTAATCAAAGGCTCTGTTCGCAATCCTAGATTGGTCGAACCCTACTCTTCGATGGACGATCAAAACCTCATTGAGCACTCTGGTTCTCGTGACGCCGATCTTGAACACGCCTACACGCGATCTTCCTTAGAAGGTAATCGAGGCAAGGTCTTCTGGTCTTATGTGGCACTCTTGAGCTTAGTGCAGATAACCTTTGGCTATGCGGCTTTGCTTGACGATAAATCAACGACTCGGCAAGTTAGCCCGTGAGCGAGCCTAGCGCGCGCCTCCGGATCGCGACTCTCTGAACCGCTAAGATGGTCAGTTAGCCATCGCCTTTGAGATACGCTCTTGCTGGATCCTCCAAATGCCATTGATCTTCTTCCAAGCGGAATTTCGGAGAAGGTCCGTCGAGAGCCAGGGGTCCGCCGCATTGGATCGAGCCTTGGGCCAAAGCTTCGTCCTCTCCGGCGATAACGGAAAGGTCCTGGAGTTCAAACCGGCCCTCGTCTGGTGTGTCGGGGTGCCAGTCGCCCCAGCTTCGCCGATAGGCTTCCGTCCCCTCGTACTTCAACGGAGGAAGCATGTCGTAGATCAGGGCGTCCTCCGCGTGATCGTCGAGAATGTGCTCGAGCTGACCGGTGCGGGTTCGCTCGGCCCAGCCTTCGAGCAGGCGGCGGATCGCCGCGACCTCCGGGCTGTTGATCGTGTTGCCGACGGCGGTTCCCATAGGTGGAGCGATTCTAACGCCTTCCCTGACCCCTTTGTAACCGACATGTATGCAACGACTTGAAGATTCTTTCACGGAAAACACGGGCAAATTCGCTTGTCAAGCCCCGTTTCCCCTAACTCACTCAAAATAGGAGATAAACTTGCCGATGAGTTTCGGTCGGTATGAAACAATGTTCTTGGGTGGATAAATAGCGGAGCGGATTCGATGCCTCGAAGACACCACCAGCCCGACACCATCCATCTTCGTGTAAGTCCAATGCTGCCTAATATTTAGCTGCAAGTCTTTTGTTTTGAGTAGTTTACAGCAGGTAATCCGCCGCAAACTACTGTAAAGAAAGAACTTACACCAAGGCAATGGGAGGGGGGGGGTACCCGGTCAGGAACGGGCACTTGACCGGAAATCACTTCACGCAGTCGGCGCAGAGACCGTAGACGAAGTATTCGTGGCTGGCGTACTTGAAGCCGCGCGGGAGCTTGGGCTTCATGACGAGTTCGCACCCTTCGAGTTCGTGGACCGTGCCGCAGGTATTGCACTGGAAGTGGTGGTGATGGCCCTTGCCGGCGACCTCGTAACGGCTCGCACCGCCCGGGACCGGGACCTCGGTGAGCCACTTCTCTTCGACCAGGCTGCCGATGTTGCGGTAGATGGTGGCGATGCTGACGCCGTCGACCTGCTTCTGCGCGAGGTTGAGGGCCTCGTCCGGCGAGAGCGGCCGATTCGCTTCGAGAAATGCCGCCCGGATCGCATCTTTCTGGCGCGTGTTGCGAGTCTGGACAGGGGCAGGCATTCCTCTCATTTTAGACGGGATTCACGCCGGACGCTTCCCTGCCGGCAACCGCATGAAGCATACTGAATGCGGATGACCCGACGGATTCTTGCCTCGATGCTGTTCCTCGCCCTGCTCTTCGCGCAGGGAGCAGCGGCGTTGTGCGGGGTTCGTTGCCTCTCGCCTGCGGGAGCCAAGCCGATGAATTCGGCTTCCTGCCATGGAATGGTGATGGCGGATTCCGGAACACAGACGCACGTTGCGGCTCCGTGCAAGCGGCACATATGTCCGGTGGATACGCTCGATGCGCTGGTCGAAGATCATCACGGCCTGGCTCACGTTCGATTCGATAACATCTCGCTTCCCGTCGTCGTTTTACCGGACGAAGTTCGCGTCGCTGAACCTTCAAATGGACCGCCTGCGGTCTGGGCTTCGGGCTCACCGCCTGTTCGAGCGGGACATCCTCCGCTGACCGACTCGCTCCGCGTCTAGCTTCCTCCCCCTTTCGCCTCTGTCTGATCGCGACGCCTTCGTGCGTGCGTACTTCCTTCCCAGACCAGATCGATTCAGGAGTGTTCCATGAGCAATCGCCGCAGCTTTCTGCAGCGTGCTTTCAGTGTTGGCGCCGGACTTCTCGGCGCGCGTACCCTTGCGGCCCAACAGATGCAGATGTCTCCGGGCATGTCGATGCCGATGCGTTCGCAGCCTGCAAACCATGCGGCGGTGAAGGCGCGTCCGGTGAAGTCAGGGTCTTACCTGCCGGTGATTACGCCAGATGTGGGTGATCTGGAGTACACGATGGACGGACGGACGAAGGTCTTCCATCTGCGTGCCGAAGTAGTGAAGCAGACGATTCTCCCGGGCAGGACGCTCGACCTTTGGGGATTCAACGGATCATCTCCGGGGCCGACGATACAGGTCACAGAAGGCGATCACGTTCGCGTGCTGTTCGAGAACCATCTTCCGGAGGCGACGTCAATGCACTGGCACGGGTTCGAGGATCGGATTCCGTTCGATGGCATGCCCGGGATCTCGCAGTCGCTCGTGCCTCCAGGTGGGTCGTTCGTCTACGAGTTCGACATTCACCAGACCGGGACGTACTTCTACCACTCGCACATGGCGATGCAGGAAATGGCGGGGATGCTTGGCGGATTCATCATGCATCCGAAGACGCCGTATCAACCGCATTGCGACAAAGACTTCCTGATCCACCTGCAGGAGTACGCCGTGCTGCCGAACAGCACGATCCCGAACACGATGAACATGGAATTCAACTGGCTCGTGCTGAATGGCAAGTCGGGGCCAGCGACGACGCCGCTTATTGTCCGGCAGGGAGATCGCGTCAGGATTCGGTTTGTGAATCTCGGGATGGACCACCATCCAATGCACCTGCATGGGAATACCTTCTACACGACCGGGACCGAAGGCGGGAGGATTCCCGAAGCGGGCTGGTGGCCGGGCAACACGGTGCTTGTGGGCGTGGCGCAGGCGCGCGACGTGGAGTTTGTCGCGACGAACCCGGGCGACTGGATGCTGCACTGCCATCTGCCGCACCACATGATGAACCAGATGTCATCGAATGTAGGGCGAATGACGCGGAGCGTGATGGGGCATCAGCCGGCAGGGGTGGATATGGAGTCGGGCATGGGGATGATGCAGGGGACGCCAGGTGCTCCGATGGGAGATGACTACGGGACGAGCCTTGGGCGCGGGCTTGGCTTTGGGAGTACGAACGACATGCAGACTTCAAATGGGGCTATGACTGCCAAGGCGATGCAAGCGATGCCGGGAATGAGTATGGGCGGGGCGACTCCTGAGATTGCGGCGGATGCGAACAGCGTGCCGAACTTTCCTCAGGATGCGTTCATGGAGAGTCCGGGGATGGCGATGGATGCGATGGTCGAGCGGCCGGAGAACTATGGGCTGAGGCCAGGGTGGAGCGGGTTCATGATGGGCATGATGAACTTCGTTCGGGTGCTGTCGCCGGATACGTATGCCGAGGTGATCGGACGCATGCGGGAGGCGAAACGGGTAAACGATCCGTATGCTCCGATGCTTGGTGCGGCGACGGAAGGGAGGGCGTGATGGGCCTGCGTGCCTCCTTCATGCTGACCGTCGTGATGGTCGCGGGGACTGCTTCGTTTGGGCAACAGGGTATGACGATGCCCATGGATCACGCGGCGATGAAGCCAGAGAATGGTCTTCCCGCGCTTGCTCCTGCGAACGATCTGCTCGGGGAGATTGCGAAGCGGCCTGCGCTTTCTCTCGATGATTTTCTATCTAGAGCGAAGGCTTCAAATCCTACGCTGGACCAGGCACGTGCTGATGTGCGGCGCACGCAAGGTCTTGCGGTGCAGGCTGGCTTGTTTCCTAACCCGACGATCGGGTATCAGGGCGACCAGATTCGGGGTGGCTCGTTCGGTGGCGGCGAGCAGGGAGCATTCGTCGGGCAGATGATTCCGCTTGGGGGAAAGCTTTCGATGCGACGCAAGGCGCTCGAGGCTGAGGCGCAGGTTGGGTCCATTGGGATCGAGGTCCAGGCAGCGAGGGTGCGGGCGGATGTGACGCAGGCGTTCTTTGCAACGCTAGCAGCACAGGAAACAGTACAGGTTCGGCGGCGGCTTCTTGGGGTGGCTCAGGATGCGGTTGAGACGGCGCATCAGCTTGCGAATGTGGGGCAGGCCGATGCACCGGATGTGCTGATGACCGAGGTGGAGGAGGAGCAGGCGGTGATCGCCTCGGCCGAGGCGCAGAGGATGTTTCTTGGGCGGTTTCGGAGTCTGGCTGCGTTGGCGGGGTCTCCTCAGATGGAGGCTGAGCCTTTGACCGGAGACCTGGCGGCGGTGCCTGCGATAGAGGCTGGTGCACTGCTTGATCACGTGCTTCAAGAGAATCCAGCGGTGATGGAGGCGCAGAGCAAAGTCGCGGCGGCGGAGGCGAGGCTGGCGAGTGCACGACGGGAAGTTGCGCCGGACCTGCAGTTGAAGGCGGGGGAGCAGTTCAACTTTGAGCAGCTGAACAACACAACCGCAGGCAAGGTTGGGCCGCAAAGTTTCGCTTCGGCGGGGATCTCCGTGCCCCTGTGGAATCGAAATCAGGGAAATATCGAGGCTGCCCAGGCGGAGGCGGAGCGTGCGCGTCAGGAGGTACGGCGGATCCAGCTCGCGTTGCGTGAGTCGGCGGAGCCAATGATCGAGAGCTACCAGACGGCGAGGCAAGAGGCGGGACTCTATCGCAGCAGTATTTTACCGAGGGCAACGCGTGCGTCACAGCTCTATGAGGCGAAGTACAACGAGATGGCACAGGCTTACCCGCAGGTTCTCGTTGCGCGGAGGACGGTGCTGGAGTTGCAACTGCGATATATCGGGGCTCTAGCGGCGATGTGGCAGATTGGGAGTTCGCTTGAGAATGGAACGTTGAGTGGTGGTCTGAATGGGCCTCGGACTTTTGGTGGGGGTGTGGCTGGGGCGTATGGCGAAGGAGGGTTGGAGTAAGGCGGCTAGGCGGTTTACGTTCCCGCCCTAGCCGACGATGGTGCTGTCGGCGAGGATGGGGCGCCCCTGCTTCCTGGGTCGATTGGACTTAGAGAGCGGCAGCGCCCGCTTCGGCGACTGCGTGGTCCTGGACGCCGGAGCCTCCGCTGACGCCGATGGCTCCGACGACTTTGCCGTCCTGCTTGAGGGGAACGCCGCCGGCGAAGATCATGACCTTGCCGTCGTTCGAGGCGTGGATGCCGAAGAACTGGTCGCCGGATTGCGAGTTAGCACCGAGGTCTTTGGTGGTGATGTCGAAGGCGCGGGAGGTCCAGGCTTTTTTCTGGGAGATGTCAATCGAGCCTAGCCAGGCGTTGGCCATACGCTCGAAGGCGATGAGGTTTCCGCCCTCGTCGACGACGGCTACGTTCATAGGCTGGCCGAGTTCCTCGGCCTTCTTCTCTGCTGCGGCGATGATGCGGCGTGCGTCTGCGAGTTGGATCATGAGGTCTCCGTGTTGCCGGTCCATCTTAGACCGGCTGACTGCTTCGATGCGTTAACGAGCTCCGCCGAAGTTCACGCGGATACCGCCCTGTGCGAGGATTGGAGTGCCGAGCGAGAGAACGGGAGTCTTCGCGACGTCGGCGCGCCGGTTGGTGAGGTTCTGGATGGAAGCGAAGGCGGTGAAGCGTCGCGCGAAGCTGCGTTCACCGTAGAGATCGGCCTGGAAGAAGCCACGGAGTTGCAGGGTGTTGGCAGAGTCGTCGAAGACGCCGCCGCTGCGACGCATGGCCAGCGTGTAGATTCCGGCGCGACTCGACTGGTAGCGAAGCTGGCCGGTGAGGCCGTGTTCGGGGATCTCGGGGAGGCGATTGCCAATGAGAGCGGGCTGAGCGGAGTTCTTGGTCACAATGGCGTCGGCGAACTGATAACCCACGGTTCCCACGAGACCACGCACGATGCGGAGTTCGCCCTTGACCTCAAGGCCTTGGCTGCGAAGCTGGCCCAGATTCTGACGCCGCAGAGTAATGGCGGAGGCCGTCTGTGAGACGGTGACGGTGGAGACGGGGCGGTTGATCTCGGTCCAGAAGTAGGTCGCGACCCCGGAGAAGCGGCCTCCTCGGCTGGTGGTATTAACGCCCGTCTCCCAACCGGTGGCACGCTCGGAGAGCAGGTTGTTGTTCGGGAGGGTAAGCTCCTGTCCGACCTGGCCGCTGCGGTAGAGTTCGTTCATCGTCGGGGAGCGGAAAGCGCGGAAGCCTGCGGCTCGGACGGAGAGGTTTCCGTTGATCTTACGCACGAGGCCGAGCCGTGGACTCAGAACGACTTCGGCGCGGTCTGGCGTGGGAGCGCCGACGCCGTTAGTGCGCTGGATCGTGTCGAGGTTGGAGGCGTGATCGACGCGAAGGGATGCGGCGGCGGACCATGGCCCGTGGCCGTAGAGGGCCTCGCCGAAGGCTCCGGCGAAACGCTGGCGGGCGGAGATGTCGAGGGTAGAGGCAACTTTGCCAGCTGAGATCGGGGTTTCGACGTCGTTGGCGCGGATGTCGCGGACATCGGCTCCGCCCACAAAGGAAAAGGGGCCGACGCGGGTGGCGGCGTCAGTGGAGAGACCGATCTCCTGGGTGTGGACACGCTGAAGGCGGGTGAGAGCTTCGGTCGCGCGGCTTGCGGGAATGGACGAGAAGCTTTGCCGGTAGCCCTGTTCGCTGCCGAAGGCGCGGAAGCGGCCAGTCGTGCGAGAGCCGGCGGACCAGTCGTCGCCGCCGACATAGCGCCAGAGGCGGGTGGCGTTGTTGGTCAGGACGGTGCCGTTGCCGCGGGCTTCGTTGAGGATATTGCCAAGCAAGAAGGCGCGACCGGATTCCCCAATCTTGCGGTCAAGCTCCGTGTGGCCGTTCTGGAAGTGGACGTTGGCGGGGCGGTCGATGGCTCCGATGCTCCCGGGGTTGACGGGGATGTAGCCTGCGGTACGGAAGGTCTGGCCGGAGAGGGTGCCGAGCCAGTTCTTCGTGCCGCGATCAATGCGGCCGTCGACGTCGGAGGTGTCCTGGCCTGCGCCTGAGGCGCTGAGTTCGGCGCGTGACGTTTCGGGGAGCGCCGGAAGGACGTCGATGACGCCGCCGAGGGCGCTTGAGCCATAAAGGTCGGAGCCGCCGCCGGTCGCGAGCGTGACGGCGGAGACAGCTTCGGGCGGGAGTTCATCCCAGTGGATCCAGCCACCGAACGGGTCGTTCAGGGGAACGCTTTCGAGCAGGACGAGGGTTCGGGAGACGGCGGTTGAACCGAGGCCGCGCAGCGAGATGCCTTCGCTTGTGGGATTGGCGACGCGAGAACTGGCGCGGCGAAAGAGTTCGAAGCCGGCGTGCTGACGGAGACTGTCGTCGAGAACGAAGGCGGGGTATTTACGGAGGGCCTGCTGCGAGAGCGCGTCGATGGTCTCGGCATGGTCGCCGGTGAGCGTGGCCGAGCGAGTCGCCGTAACTGTCACTGCTTCCGTGACTCCGGATGGGTGCAGGACGAGGACGAGGGGCACGTTCGAGACAGGGATGGCATCGGAGTCCATGCCGGGGATATGGGCGCGAAGCGTGGCTCCCGGGGCCGCAGGAAGTGTGGCGATGCCAGACTGGTCGGTACTAACGGAGTTCGTCGCGGCTCCGACTACGAACACGCTGGCATTCGCGACTGGGAGACCGGTTGAATCGACCACATGAACCTGGACGGGGTGATTCTGGGCGAACGCGCCCCCACTTGCCAGGAGAAGAAAAGCGCCGAGCCGGACGCGGGTGGCGTGCTCGGCTCGGCGGCTGGAACGGGAAAGAAACATGCAGCCAGTCTATGACATCGACAGCTTTCGAAATGTCATCGCGCTCGAGACTCAGGAGAAGTGAGGTGCGACAGGATTTCTGAGGCGGTATTCCAGCTGGGCTTTCGTCGGTGGCGCATCCATCACTTCTTTGTAGGCTACGCGGAACTTCGCCATGTCCTCATTGGTACCAACCGTGATTCGAACGACGCTCGGCCACACGGCCCATGTCCGGCCGATGATGACCTTCTTCTGCGCCATCGCAGCCATGACCTCGTGCCCGTTGCGGCCGGTGTCGATCATGAAGCAGTTCGATTGCGATCCTGGTATCACCTTGTAGTTGTTGTCGGCGAGAAACTTAAGCGTGGTGTTGCGGGCGTTCGCAATGTAGGCCTTGCGCGTCGGGATAAGGCTGGTGTCTTCAAGCGAGACGCGCGCGGCGATCGACGAGGTGACGGGCATGGCGTTCTGGCCGCAGAGTTCGAGCTTGTGGAGGACATCGGGATGGGCGACAGCGAACCCGCAGCGGATGCCGGCCATGCCGTAAATCTTCGAGAAGGTGCGGAGGACGATGATGTCCTTGCGGTTGGCGGTCTGATCGACAACGGACTGGGCGTCCGAGAGATGGATGTAGGCCTCGTCGACGAGGAGCATGGAGTCCTTCGGCTTGTTCTCGAGGAGCCAGAGGATGTCTTCGCGGCTGGTGATAGTACCGGTGGGGTTGTTGGGGTTGCAGATGTAGATCACGCCTGCGTTCGGATCCTTAGCGGCCATTGCCTTGACGTCGTGAGCGTAGGTCTTAGTCAGGGGGACCGGACAGACCTTCGCCTTGGCAATCTCGGCGGCGCGGCCACCCGCTTCGTATGTTGGATCGCCTGCAACGAAGGAGCGCGTGGGGCCGGTGTAAGAAAGGACAGAATAGTGCAGCGGCTCAGACGATCCGGCATAGACGGCAAAATTGTCCGCGGGAATGCTGTTCTGCGAAGCGAAGACCTCGACCAGCGTCATCATCTCCTTGATGTCGTAGCGTCCGCCCTTGCCCGCAACGGAGGCAATGGCGGAGCGCGCCGCCTCACATGGGCCTAGCGGGTTCTCGTTCGCGTTTATCAGCACGGCATCGGGTGGGATGCTCGCGAAGAACTGCTTCATCATCTGCTGCTGCGACATGGGCTTTGGCGCGGGCTTGTCAGCCTGGAAGGCGGCGAAGGCGAAGTGCGATTCCGTGAGCACAGGGAGGCTGGCGGCAATGCCTGCGGAGAAGAGGAAGGAGCGGCGGGAGACAGCGGACGAGACGAGGGGCGACTTCATGGAGATCTCCTTCGAGAGGGTGCGGGTGGATGCACTACGAGAGAAATTCGAACAACGGGAGTCGCTGGGGGATCTGACTATGAAGATAGTGTGAAATTGCCCGGGACACAAGGAGATACCAGGGAGCGAATACCAAAGCTTCCCAAGCGACACGGCCGCGAGACCTCGACGGTGCATGGTGGCCGAAGACCTCCTACCGGTACCGCTTTCCTTACTAAATCTGCGAGGAAGGCAGAGGGCTGAGGTACAAGTTACTGATGTTGCTTACGATCTTTGCGTCGGCGTACTCGGGCCGGTGGGAGATCTCTTTCCACGCCGGATCGGCGACGAAGGTGCTCCAATTTTGGTTGAGGGTGGCGACGTCCGGGAAGGTCAGCATGTAGGTGAGGCTTGGCGTCCGGGAACCGACCAGCGTGCTTCCGAAGAAAACGGGCGCGAGGCCGGATTTGGTGAAGATCCCAATCTCCGCCTCGTTGAACATCTTCACCTTCGTCACGTGCGCTCCGTAACTCGCGTTCTCGTAGGTGCGCAGTTGGAAGATGCGCTTTTCATGCTTCGGAACGACGAGCTTTGGCCATCCTGTGAACGCCGAGAGCATCGAGGTCTCGACGCGCTCAAATGCGGGAGCCGAGGCTGGCGCGTTCCAGAAGTCCTGGGCCGCCTCAACAAACTTCGAATCGTGAGCGAGGCGAAGGTCGACCGTGAGCAGGGTTTCGGCCGAGGTGGATGGGAGCAGGAGGTATAAGGTCGGAGTCTCGGGGCCGATGTCGAGTTTGAAGGCACCTACTGTGGAGATCCCAAGGCGATTGAGCGCAGGAATCATCGCGTGCTCGAAGAACTTCCCGGTAATTTCCTGCTGGGGTCCGGTGCGCAGCGTGTATTTCCGCAGTTGGTAGAACTCCATCGAAGAACTCTCCTGCGCCTGCATCTCGCCGCCTTTCATCGCCAGACCAACACCCGCGCCTGCAATCATCGAAGCAACAAATTTTCGCCTTTGCAAAGAAGCCTCCCGGAAACTGCACATAGCTTACCCGAGACACTCGAACGCTGGCATAGAGGGCATGAAAACGGCTACCCATTGGGCAGCCGTTTCTCTTTCCTGCACGTTGGAATCGCCTACTTCACGGCTTCGATCTGTACCTCTTTCGCCTCAAGATTGAGCGTGGTGACGCGGAAGCTGCGCATCTGGCCTGCCTGCGGAAGATCGGGCTTGGCGGACTTGGCAGTCGATGCTCCCTTCCACTGCGCGGAGAGCATGGTCGTGAGGGCAGACAAGTCGAGTGGCTGGCTCACCGTTTCCTTTACCTCTTCAGCAGCCATGGGCATGAGGCAACGAACGCGGATGCCTTCGCCAAGCTCGACCAGTGCCGACCCGTCCTTGATCTCAACGAGGCGGCCAGTGACGACGTCACCGACGGTGTGCTCGGCGAGGAACTCGTCGAGACCGGTTGGGATGAGGGCCTTCATGCTGAGGCGCATCTGGCGCTTCTCGCGATCAAACTCGAGTACCTTCGCCTTGACGATCTGGCCGGTGCGAAGGACGTCTTGCGGATGATTGAGGCGCTTATCCGCGACGATCTCCGAGATGTGAATCATGCCTTCGATGCCTTCGCTGACCTGTACAAAGGCCCCAAACGTCGTGAAGCTTAGTACGGCTCCTTCGATCGTCGCGCCGACGGGAAAACGCTCCGGCACCTCGGCCCAGGGATCGCCCAATGCCTGCTTGAGACCAAGAGCCATGCGGCGTTCCGTGGGGTTGATGCCCAGGATGACCACCTCAACCGACTCGCCCGCCTTGAGCGCATCGCTTGCTTTGCGGACCTTCTTGGCCCACGACATCTCGGAGACGTGAACCATGCCTTCGATGCCGGGCTCGATCTCGACGAACGCGCCGAAGTCGGTGGCGCGGGTTACGACGCCGTGCACGCGGTCGCCGGCCTTTAGGCGATCCTCGATGCCATCCCATGGATGCGGCAGAAGCTGCTTCATGCCGAGCGCGATGCGCCTCGACTCGGGATCAACCTTGAGAACCTTGACCTCGACCTGCTGGCCTACGGTCAGGACGTCGGATGGCTTCGCGACGCGGGACCAGGAGATGTCGCTAATATGCAATAGGCCATCGACACCGTTGAGTTCGATGAAGGCTCCATAGTCGGTGAGACTGCGCACGGAGCCATGGACGGTGTCACCTTCCTTTACTTCGCCGAAGCGCTGCTCCTTGATGCCGCGCTCTTCGGCTTCCAGGATCGAGCGCCGGTCGACGACGACATCTTCATCGGCTTCGTCGAGCTTGATGATGCGGCAGCGAATCTCCTGTCCGACGAGCCTCTCCTGATCGGCGGCATCACGTACGCCGCTGCGGGAAACGGGCATGAAGGCGCGGACGCCCACGTCGACCGAGAAGCCTCCCTTGACGACCGCGGTCACGGTTCCCGTGATGGTAGCGGCTTCGTCGAAGGCTTTCTGCAGCGAGGTCCAGTCCTTCGGTGCGGCGACCTTAATAAGCGAGACCTCGTAGTAGCCCTCTTCGTTGCGGCCTTTCACGGAGACAAGGAAGGTTTCTGAGGGCTTTACCTCCGAACCTTTAGGTCCGAGTGCAGCAATGGGGAGGATGCCTTCCGTCTTGAAGCCGATGTCAAGGTAAACGGCGTCTTCCTTAACTGCGATGACCGTGGCACGGATCTGCTTGCCGTCTTCTCCTTCGCGCCGCGTGTTCGTCCGCTCAAACTCTTTGTAGATGGCGTCGAATGACTCGGTCTCGCCGCCCTGCTCGTCGAGCTTGTCACTCAGGACGGGTTCAACGTTTGCCTGGACTTGCACGGTTGCTTCTTGCGACGCGCTCAGATTCTCTTGGCTCATGGTCAGGACTACCCCTTTACAGGTACGAATTTCGCGATCATACCACCGGGGGTTGGACGTTCGCACACATCGCATGTCGCGTCAAAGAACACGTTTTCAACGGGCGGACCCGGTACGATGGAGGAAGTTATGTTGATCACCTCCCCTGCTCCAAAGCCCGATCTGAACGTCCTTTCGCCCGAAATCCTTGCCCACATCGCCCACATCATGAGCATCCCGTTGAGCGGACTTGCGGCCGTCATCACGCTGCTCGATGAGGGTGGAACGGTGCCGTTCATCGCGCGTTATCGCAAGGAGGCGACGGGGAATCTGGATGAAGTGCAGATTCGGGACATAGAGGAGAAGCTTGCTTACTTCCGCGACCTAGCTGCCCGTCGAGCGACGATTCTCGCCTCGATCGAAGAGCAGGGCAAGCTGACGGATGAGTTGAAGAGAAAGATCGTCGCGACTCTCGATAAGAGCGAACTGGAAGATCTGTATCTTCCCTATCGGCCCAAGCGCCGCACCAAGGCGACTATCGCGCGAGAGCGTGGGTTGGAGACTCTCGCCCTCTATATCTGGAACCAAACCGCTACGGATGCTCCTCTGATGCAGTTTGCCGTGACCTTCGTCGATCCTGCGAGGGAAGTAAACAGCGTCGATGATGCACTCGAAGGAGCACGGCATATCGTGGCTGAGATGCTGAGCGAGTCAGCGGAGATACGCAAGGCTCTGCGCACGCTGCTCTTCGAAGAAGGCGTGGTCGTGAGTCGGAAAGCAACCGATGGCGAAACCAAGGACGAGCAGGCGAAGTTCGCGATGTACTACGACTTCCGCGAACCCGCGAAGGCGATTCCCTCACATCGCATGCTCGCGATTCGTCGAGGCGAGTCGGAGTCGGTGCTTTATTTCCTGATCGAGCTTGAGGCAGAACGAGCGACGGCTGTTCTACGCAAGCACACGCTGAAAGCAGAAGGCGATTGGACGCCACAGCTTGAGCTTGCTATCGACGACGCGTGGAAAAGGCTTCTGAATCCTTCGATCCAGGGCGAGCTTCGTCTCGACCTGAAGAAGCGATCCGACACGGACGCGATCCAGGTCTTTCGAGATAACCTGCACCATCTTCTCCTTGCACCGCCGGCGGGGCCACTCGCGGTTCTTGGCATCGATCCCGGTCTACGCACCGGATGCAAGGTCGCGGTGGTTGACGAGACAGGTAAGTTCCTCGCGAATGATGTGCTGTATCTACATACCTCGAAAGGAGCCGCAGATGGGGCGGGGCGCACGCTCGAAGCTTTGATTGCGAAGCACAATGTGCGTGCGATTGCGATCGGGAACGGTACGGCCTCGCGTGAAACCGATGCGTTCATTCGCGACTTTCTCAAGGAGCGCGCAGCTAAATATCCCGACGCGCCGATCTTCTCGGTGACGGTCTCGGAATCGGGAGCGAGTATCTATTCGGCATCTGACGTGGCGCGGCAGGAGTTCCCCGATCTAGACCTTACGGTGCGCGGTGCGATCTCGATTGCGCGGCGTTTGCAGGACCCGCTTTCGGAGCTGGTGAAAGTCGATCCGAAATCGATCGGTGTCGGGCAGTATCAGCATGACGTCGACCAGAGGCAGCTGCAGCAATCGCTTGAAGCAGTGATCGAGACATGCGTCAATCGTGTAGGTGTCGATCTGAATACGAGTTCGTGGACGCTGCTTCGCTATGTAGCCGGTATCACCGAGCGAACGGCCCTTTCGATCGTGAGCTTCCGCAACGAGAACGGCCGCTTCAAGTCGCGAGCGCAGTTGAAGAAGGTCCCGGGCATCGGCGCGAAGACGTTTGAACAAGCCGCGGGATTCCTTCGCATTCGCGGTGGGGAGAACCCGCTGGACGCGACGGCTGTGCATCCTGAGTCTTACCCAGTGGTCGAGCAGATCGCGGCATCGCTGGCAACACCGATCGCCACACTGATCCAGATGCCCGAGCTTCTCTCGAAGGTCGATGCGAAACAGCTTTCGGCTGGCACTTATACTCTGAAGGACATCCTCGAGGAACTCCGCAAACCGGGCCGCGATCCACGCGATAAGTTCGTCGCGCCGAGCTTTTCGGAGTCCGTGCGTGAATTCGCGGACGTGATTCCGGACATGGTCCTCGAGGGCGTGGTGACGAACGTGACAAAGTTCGGTGCGTTCGTCGATATCGGCGTTCACCAGGACGGCCTCGTGCATATCTCCGAGTTATCCAACCGCTTCATCAAAGACCCGAGCGAAGCCGTAAAGGCTGGGCAGATCGTCAAGGTGAAGGTGCTGAACGCGGATGCAAAGTCGAAGCGGATCGCGCTCTCGATGAAGGCGCTCATGGAGCCGGGGCAACGGCCGCAGGGTAGTCGTCCCGCACAGCCTCAGGCGCAAAACGGCAGGGCGTCCGGCCCACAGGCTCCTCGCACGAATCAGAAGGCCGCGGCGCCGCCGGCGAAGCTTTCGATGGACGATAAGCTGGCCGCGCTCTCGACGCGGTGGCGCGTCTCCTAGAAAGCTCTGATCAGGAAAGCATCGCGCCGGTCAAACTCCGCACCTGCTCGATCTCATGGGCCGCACACCACTTGCGCAAGCCGGTCGAGATCGTTTCGACCGCGCGCGGATCGGCGTAGCTGGCAGTGCCGACTTCGACCGCAGTCGCTCCCGCAAGCATGAACTCCACGACATCCTCCGCCCGCACGATGCCTCCCATGCCGACGACCGGAATTTTCACCGCGCGCGAGGAGTCATGCACCATGCGGACGGCGATGGGCTTGATCGCCGGGCCCGATAGCCCACCAGTCACATTCGCGATGCGTGGGCGTCGTGTCTCGACATCGATCGCGAGGGACAGAAAGGTGTTGACGAGAGAGAGCGCATCCGCACCCGCCGCCTCGGCCACGCGCGCCATCCCTGCAATGTTGGTCACGTTCGGCGACAGCTTCACCATCAGCGGCCTCTTCGCTACCACTTTGCATCGGCTGACGAGGTCGCCGAGAAGCTCGGGATCGGTCCCGAAGACCATGCCACCGTGGCTCGTATTCGGGCAACTCGCGTTCAGCTCATACATCACGATACCGGGCGTGTCGTTGAGGACGTGGATGACCTCGATGCAGTCCTCGACCGTGAAGCCGAAGATGTTCGCAATGACGACCGCGTCGGCGAGCTTCCGGAGCTTTGGCATCTTTTCGGCGGCGAAGGCCTTGACGCCCATGTTCTGGAGGCCGATGGCATTGATCATGCCAGCGGCGGTCTCGATGATGCGCGGAGCGGCGTTTCCGGCCATCGGTTCGCGCGACAGGCCCTTTGTAATGAATCCGCCGATCCGATCCATGTCGATGATGTCGTCGAACTCCACGCCGTAACCGAAGGTTCCACTCGCCGCGAGGACGGGTGAGCGAAGTTCCACGCCTGCGACTGTCACGGACATATCCACAGCTTTGCTCATCTGCACGCCCCGATTCTTCGATTCTAGCGACAGCAGCGCCCGGCGGGCGCGCAAAGCCCCGCCGAGCCGCCAAACCAGATAAAATCAGCCCTGATGATCGATCTAGCCTACGTTCGGGCCAACCTCCCGACGGTCGAAGCCAAACTCCGCGCTCGCGGGACCGACCCAAGCCTTCTTGCCGACTTCGCCTCCATCGACCGCGACCGCCGCGACGCCATCACCCGGGTCGAAACTCTGAAGGCCCAGCGCAACCAGCTTACGACCGAGATCGCGAAGCTCCGCAAGGCAGGCGAAGACGCCTCCGGCCCGACCGAACAGACGCGCATTCTCAAAGCCGAGCTCGAGTCGCTCGAACAGACCGCGGCCGATGCCGACGGCAGGTTGAAGGAGATTCTCCAATCGCTTCCCAACCTGCAGGCTAATGACGTTCCTGAAGGCAAGTCGGCTGACGATAATGTCGAGGTGAAGCGCTGGGGGACGATCCCTGAGATCGCCAACCCGAAGCCGCACTGGGAGCTTGGCGAGCAGCTCGGCATTCTTGACTTCGACCGCGCGGCCAAGATTTCCGGTTCGCGTTTCGTCGTGCAGTTCGGCCAGGGTGCCCGTCTCGAACGCGCTCTCGCGAATTTCATGCTCGACCTGCACACACGCGAGCACGGCTACACCGAAGTCCTGCCGCCAAACATGGTGAACTCAAAGTCGCTCTTCGGCACCGGGCAGCTTCCGAAGTTCGCCGAAGATCTCTTCCACTGCGACGACAAGGGGCCGTACGTTCCCGGTGTCCAGCAGGAAAATGACCACTGGCTCATCCCCACCGCCGAGGTCCCGGTCACCAATCTCTTCCGCGACGAGACGCTAGAGGAATCCGAGCTGCCGATCTCGTTCTGCGCATATACCCCTTGTTATCGGTCCGAGGCTGGATCCTACGGACGGGACGTGCGGGGGATGATCCGCCAGCACCAGTTCCAGAAAGTCGAACTGGTGAAGTTCGCCCGACCAGAAGATTCCGCGGCCCAGCATGAAGCCCTCACGCGCAATGCCGAAACGGTGCTCGAGAAGCTCGGGCTCCCCTACCGCCGCATGCTTCTCTGCGCTGGCGACATGGGTGCGGGAGCCGCCAAGACATACGATCTCGAAGTCTGGCTCCCCGGCCAGGCTCTCTATCGCGAGATCTCTTCCTGCTCGAACTTTCACGACTTCCAGGCACGCCGCGCGAACATCCGCTTCAAAGCGGCGCAGGCAAAGAAGTCCGAGTACCTGCATACGCTCAACGGCTCCGGGCTCGCCGTCGGCCGAACCTACGTCGCGATCCTCGAAAACTATCAGCAGCCCGACGGGTCCATACGCATACCGGAGGTTCTCGTGCCCTACATGAACGGCGAGACGACAATCACGCGGCAGAAAGTCAGGAGCTGAGCATGGCAGCCGGTCGCGTCCTTCGCAGCTATATCTTCTGGACCTACGAGCGCGGGAGCTTTCACTACGACGTGATGGTGACGCTCATACTGCTGTTTCTTTTCGTGTCTCCGCACCTGATCGACTTCAAGGACAAGCCCGTGCCGACAGTCGCGCTGCACTCCTCCGAGGTGCTTATCAAGGAAGTCGGGACCGCGCCGAACGGGTCGAGCGAGTTCCTGTACGAGATCCGTGCGGACCAGGTTTCCGATAGCGCCGAAAGCATTGGACAGAGCATGGACACCGAGACCGGCCGCCGCTCGGCGATCCTGCGCACCGTCGAGCCGATTGCGGGCGAAGTGACGCTCGAGCGCTACGAGCCTGTCCTCGACACACATGGAAAGACTGTTGCATGGCATGCATGGGTGCTGCGCTAGCCTTCCTTTTTCCCCTCGCCGATCATCCAAACTATCGGAGCAAATTGACCATGAAGATCCCGCACACCCTCCGCCTCGCTTCCCTGCTTCTTTGCTGCACTCCAGTCGCATCCATTGCTCAACAAAGCCGTCTCGATAGCGTACTCAAGCAGATGGACGAGGCCAGTACGAAGTTCAAGTCGGCGCAGGCCGATTTCACGCAGGATCTCTACGAGCGCGTGGTCAAGGAGACGACGACCGAGACCGGCTCCGTCTTCTTTGAACGCAAAGGCACGAGCACGGAAATGGGCCTGAAGATCCAGCCGCCCAACACACGCTTCGTCGACTACAAGAACGGCGTGGCACGCATCTTCGATCCGGGCGCGAACCACATCACGGAAATTCGAGCCGCGCAGTATGAACGCTTCCTCACGCTTGGCTTCGGCGGCAGTGGCCACGATCTTGCCGCCGCCTGGACCATTACCGATCAGGGCCCGGAGCAGCTCAACGATGGTTCGGGAAACGTGACCGTCGAGAAGCTCGACCTCGTCTCAAAGGACCCGGCTGGTCGCAACAACTTCAGCCATATCACCATCTGGGTCGATCCGACGCGGAGCCTCTCGTTTAAGCAGCAACTCTTTACCCCATCGGGCGACTACCGCACCTCTACGTACACGCACATCCACTACAACCAGAAGGTCGACGCCGGCCCGTACGCCATCAAGCTGGGTAAGAATCCGACGATCGACCGCCGTTAGTATTCTCAGCAAATACCGCCGAAGCCCATACAACGAGCACCGGAAAAAGCTCGAGCGTGTAGCGCGGCTCGGAGTTATCGATCGTCGCTAGCATCGCGCAGCGCAGCAGGCAGAACAATGCCATCGCAAAGACCACACCGCCCCGGCCTTTCTGAATGACACCTAATGCTGCGAGCAGAAAGTAGCCCAAGTTCACGACGCCGAATCCGAGCGCCACCCAGGAGCCTGCGCGATGGTCACGGAAAGCCCACCAGTCCAGCGGCAGGTTGAGGAGCTCCGTCCGCGGCCGGAAGAGCATGTTCAGCAACCTTGCCACAGGCATCACGACGGAGTAGCGGAAGCGGCTCACACGGATGCGGTCCTCTGCAATCTTTGCGAACCTCGTGTCGAAGGCGGCGGTAGCGGTCGTGGTCTGGTTGTACTCGTCGAGTAGCTGCGCCGTCTCGCGATATTGCGCTCGAGAGTCGAAGGCACGCGATGGCAGATCCGCCACGTTGATGGGATCGCTGTCGTAACGCCAGTACACCTCGTCAGTCGAGAGGAAGTCGACCCCGAAGGTCCGGTACCAGCGCATGAAGCCGAATGGCACAAGCTCGCCCGGGTCGTTCGCCTGGCGAGGGGCGAGCGGTTGGAACACGTGGAAGGCTATCCAGTTCCGAGCAGCCCACGGAGCCAGCGGAGCCACTACCAGTAACGCAGTCAGAGCCACCGCCGACAGACCCCGTCTGACCCCGCCCCGGCAGGTTATCCACGCCATCGTTGGGACCAAGGCGGCTGCCAATAGACCCTGCTCGGGCCGAAGAAGCACCGCATAAGCAAGGGATGCCCCAACAACCCAGGCCCATCGGTTCACGCCAAGGCCGGCTTTCTGCCAGCGGGTCATCCCGTAGAACGCGGCAGCGACGCAGAAGATGCTCAGCGTCTCGGTCAGGACCGCGCCGGTATACTCGGCCGTGAACGGGCAAAGCGCTCCGAGCCAGAGCGCGGCCCACCAAGCCCTTCGCCCGTACATCCAACCAGCCGTGCCAGCCACAAGCCCGCAGGTGGCGAGGTCGATAGCGGCCTGGACATACATCACTGCTCGGTAGTGCTCTACCCCGAAGACCGCGAAGCATCCCGCCAGAAAAAGGGGGAAGCCCGGGAGCCTCAAGAGCGTCGGGCGGGGTGTTCCCGACATTCCCGTAAAGCCGAAGACGCCATGCTGATATAGGTTTTTGGCGATGTCACCATAGATGAGGGAGTCACCGTTCACCCGCTGACCGTGGGCGATCATCCACAACCGCAGAACCAGGCCCGCGGCCATCGCCAGCACCACCCAAAGCGCGCTCCGGCGCTTATCTTTTGTCCAGTATCCCGGCCCGATGTTCTGCATATTCAGGTGCTTATGATACCCCCACCATGATCTCCGACGGCCGAGCCAACGCGGCTTGCCGATGGGCCGTCTACCCCCTGTACCTGCTAGGATGGGCCTAGCGGGCCAACGATTAACTCATGAGTAAGCCAGTCTTTTACGATCCGCAGCGCAAACGCTGGAAGCGCCTGCGCCGCATCTTCGATGTCGTCGCCCTCGCCGGTCTCCTGCTGGGCGTGCTCTTTGTCATCGGTCTTGCGCGAATGAAGCCCTTGCCCGAGCTTTTGCTGCAAAGCCAGAAGCGCAACTTCCGCGCGCTGCAAAGCGAGCCCGTACCTGCCGTCAAACCCGGACAGAAGCTCACGCGCTCTGCCCACCGGCGCACCTCGCTCAAGCCGTCCGACGTTCCCTTGAACAGCGGTGAAGGTCTGCGCGCCGCCTATTACGTCGACTGGGACGCCGCGAGCTACTCCTCGCTCAAGCAGCACATCAAGCAGATCGATCTTCTCTTTCCCGAGTGGCTTCACGTCGTCACCCCCGACGGCAGCCTGACCGCCTACACTCCGAACGATAATCGTGCCTATCCGGTGATCGACAATGCTGGAGTCCATTCGGTGGACGCCGAAGACAAGGTCGCCCATGTTATCGCCTCCGAGGGGGTCGATACCGAAGTCTTCCCGCTGGTCAACAACTACAACCCGAGCACGGGCCTCTTCATGCCCGGCGTCGGCGATTTCCTGAACAACCCCACCTCGCGCGCCAACTTCATCCGCCAGGTCGATGCCTTCCTCGGCGCCAACAACCGATATCGCGGCCTCTCGATCGACTTCGAAGAGATCCCCGAAAACGCGCAACCAGGCTACAACGCGTTTGTGCAGGAGCTTTACCGGGACTTTCATCCAAAGCACCTCCGGCTGTACCTCAAGACGCCCATCGGCGACATGGACTACAACCTGAAGCTCCTTGCCGATAACTCCGATGGTCTCTTGCTTATGAACTACGACCAGCACATGACATCCACGGCGTCCGGCCCCATCGCAGCGCAGGACTGGTTCGTCGATAACCTGACGAATGCTCTCAAGGTTGTGCCCAAAGAGAAGATCATCTGCGACCTCGGCAGCTATGGCTACGACTGGACCGTCCAGCTTCCGACTCCGCCCGGCATGCTGAAGCGCGGTCAGAAGCCGCCGTCGACACCGCCCGAGAAGGTACTGGGAGTTCGCTATATCTCAACGCAGAACGCGTGGCAGGCGGCGTTCGACTCCGAAGCCAACGTGGCCCTCGATTCTGATTCGCTCAACGCGCACTTTGCCTACGACGACGTCGATGGCCACGTCCGGCACCAGATATGGTTTCTCGACGCCGTCACCGTGCTAAACCAGATGCGCGCGGCCCGCGCCCTCGGTATCCAGACCTACGCTCTGTGGCATCTCGGCTCGGAAGATAACTCGCTCTGGAAGATCTGGGACTCGCCAGGCCACAGCGATCCCGTCACCGCTCTGGCCGACGTCGAACCCGGCTACGAAGTCGATACCGAAGGTGAGGGAGACATCCTTCGCGTGACGCGCAAGCCGCAGGATGGCAGGCGCACCGTTACCCTCGATGACGATGATGCGGTGAAGCCTGATTTCAAGAGCATCACTGCCGAGACAATGACGGTCTACCCGCTGTCCTACACGGTCGAGCAGTATGGTTATCAGCCGAAGAAGGTCGCCATCTCGTTCGACGACGGACCTGATCCCGACTGGACGCCGCGCATACTCGACGTGCTGAAGAAGTACAGCGTCAAGGGAACTTTCTTTATGATCGGCGAGATTGCCGGCAACAACGTCGGCATCATGAAGCGTGTGTACGAAGAAGGCCACGAGATCGGCAATCACACCTTCACGCATCCCGACATCAGCGAGATCTCGAAGAGCCAGGTCGACCTGCAGCTCAAACTGACCGAGCGTCTCTTCGCTTCGAAGCTGGGCGTCTATCCGCTGTATTTCCGTCCACCCTACTCCATCGACCAAGAGCCGGACACCAACGATCAGGCTGCGCCGGTCGACCACATTCAGGGACTCGGCTACGTCATCATCGGCAATAAGATCGACACCAACGACTGGGACGAACACCCTCGCAAGAGCCCCCAGGAGATCGCTGACTCCGTCATCGAGCAACTCAGCGACATGGACGCGCACAACGACCGGCGTGGCTCCATCATCCTCATGCACGATGGCGGCGGAGACCGTTCGCCGACCGTCGCTGCCCTTCCCCTGCTCATCACGACGCTGCGCTCGCACGGCTATGAGATTGTCCCCGTCTCGGAGCTTGTCGGCAAGACGCGCGAGGAGGTGATGCCCCCCCTTACTCGGCACCAACTCTGGCAGGCTCGCGTCGATTCCATCGCATTCTTCTTCTACGCATTCTTCAACTATTTCGTCGTCCACGTCTTCTTCATCGGCGATGTGCTCATGAGCGCGCGGCTTATCATCATCGGCCTCTGCGCCATCATCGACCGTGTGCGCAAGCGCAAGGAGTATGCCACAGCGGACTACAACCCGCGCGTCGCCGTCCTGATTCCTGCCTACAACGAAGAGACTGTCATCATCCGGACCATCCGCTCGGTGATGATGTCGAACTACAAGAACATCCGCATCATCGTCATCGACGATGGCTCGACCGACAACACCTGTAACGCCGCGCGCGAAGCCTATCCAAACGACATCGCCTCTGGCCGTCTCACCGTTCTCACCAAGCCCAACGGCGGCAAGGCCGAGGCCCTCAACTTCGCGCTCGAATCGACCGATGAAGAGATCTACATCGGAATCGACGCCGATGGCGTCGTCGCGCATGACGCCATCACGCGGCTCGTTCCACACTTCGCCAATCCGAAGATCGGAGCGGTCGCCGGAAACGCCAAGGTCGGCAACCGAGTTAATCTTTGGACTCGCTGGCAGGCCCTCGAATATATCACCAGCCAGAACTTCGAACGCAGGGCGCTCGATCTCTTCGATGTGGTTATGGTTGTACCCGGCGCCATTGGCGCATGGCGTACGCAGGCCGTCCGCAATGGTGGAGGCTACGCGGTCGATACGGTCGCCGAGGACGCCGACCTCACCATGAACCTCCTCGAGCAGGGCTACTGGGTCACCTATGAAGACCAGGCACTTGCCTTTACCGAAGCCCCTGTCAACATGAACGGCCTGATGCGCCAACGATTCCGCTGGTCGTTCGGCATCCTCCAGGCGATCTGGAAACACAAGGGCGCAATCCGGAACCGCCGTGCAATGGGCCTCTTCGCCCTGCCCAACATTCTGATCTTCCAGATACTTCTACCACTAGTATCGCCATTGATCGATCTTATGTTCGTCGCGGGCGTATTCCACTATCTCGTCGACCGCTACTTCCACCCCGAAACGGCTTCGACATCCAGCTTCTACAAACTCCTGACGTTCTTCCTCGCTTTTCTGATCATTGACTTCACCGCCTCCGCTCTCGCCTTCACGCTCGAGCGCAAACACCCCGCCAGCAAAGGGGATGCATGGCTCCTCTTCCACATCTGGATCCAGCGCTTCAGCTACCGTCAGGTCTTCTCGGTTGTTCTCTTCAAGACGATCAAGCGCGCAATCGATGGCAAGCCGTTTAACTGGGATAAGCTCGCCCGCACCGCCAAGATGTCCAAGGAAACCGAAAAGCTTACGGAAGCCTGACCATGCCAGGTCTTGCGCTTGCCGCTGCACTCAAGCTCCTCATCGCCTCGGAAGGCTAAAATCAAATCGATGGCAACTACCGCGACCACCCACGCCCCCTTTACGAACGAGCCGTTTCTCGACTTCTCCATCTCCGAAGACAAGCAGAGGATGGAGGAAGCTCTCGCGGTGATCGAATCCGATCTCGGCCAGACGTACAACCTCGTTCTCGGCGGCCGCACCATCGCCACCACCTCGCAGGTCGTCTCGACGAATCCCGCACGTCCTTCCCAGGTCATCGGTATCCACGCCAAGGCCGAGGCGAAGCACGTCGACCTGGCCGTCGCCTCCGCGCAGGCCGCCTTCGACTCCTGGTCGCGCGTGCCTATGTCCGAGCGCGCCGATTTCCTCGTCCTTGCTGCCGCCCACATTCGCTCGCACCAGTTCGAGTTCTGCGCCTGGCTTACCTATGAGGTCGGCAAGAACTGGGCCGAGGCTGACGCCGACGTAGGCGAGACCATCGACTTCCTCGAGTTCTACGCGCTCGAAGCCCGCCGTCTTGACGCGGCTAGACCACCCATCCAGCTCCCCGGCGAGCGCAACCGCTTGCGCTATGTCCCTCTCGGTGTCGGAGCAGTCATTCCCCCGTGGAACTTTCCGCTGGCCATCATGGCCGGCATGACCGCCGCGAGCATCGTTACCGGCAATACCGTCGTCCTCAAGCCCTCGCCCGACGCACCCACCATTGCCGCGAAGTTCGTCGCTCTTCTCGAAGAAATCGGCCTCCCTGCGGGTGTGGTCAACCTCTGCGTCGGCGGCCCCGAGTTCGGCTCGGCGCTCGTCGAGCATCCGCAGGTTCGCTTCATCGCCTTTACCGGTTCCAAAGCTGTAGGCCTCCAGATCCACGAACGCGCCGCCAAGACCCAGCCCGGCCAGCACTTCATCAAGCGGACGATCCTTGAACTCGGCGGTAAGGATGGCATCATCGTGGACGCCGACTGCGATCTCGACTTGGCCGTCGAAGGTGTTGCGGTCAGCGCCTTCGGCTTCAGCGGTCAGAAGTGCTCAGCATGCTCCCGCGTCATTGTGGACCAGAGCATCTACAACGTCTTCTGTGACCGCCTTGCCGAGCGCGTCGCCAAGATTGAGTCCGGCGATCCTGCGAAGAACTTCTACGGAGGTCCTGTCATCAACGAGGTCGCCCATAAGCGCGTACTCAACTATCTCTCCGTCGCTGAGACCGAAGGCCGCATACTCACCGGCGGCAACGCGATCAACACACCCGAAGGCGGCTACTTCATCGCCCCAACGGTTGTCGCCGACGTCGCCCCGAACGCGCGCCTCGCCCTGGAAGAGATCTTCGGACCTGTCCTCGCGGTCATCAAGTCGAAGGACTTTGACGATGCCCTGGCTATCGCGAATAACACCGAGTACGGCCTCACCGGAGCCATATACACCAGTTCCCGCGAGAAGCTCGACCGCGCAAGCGAAGAGTTCCAGGTCGGCAATCTCTACCTGAATCGCAAATGCACCGGCGCCATGGTCGGCGCGCATCCCTTTGGCGGCTTCAACATGAGCGGAACAGACTCCAAGGCAGGCGGCCCGGATTATCTCCTGCTCTTCACGCAGGCAAAGTCCATCGCCGAAAAGGTCGGCGTCGGCAACGCCCAGACGGAAAAGCAGGAAGAGCTGATGGGACTCTAGAGAGCCCCTAAGCCGTTTTCATCTCGAGAAGAGTTCCGGCCTTTGCGGCGGCTTCAGCAAGCACGCGATGGTGAATTGTAAACAGTGCGAGCTCGAGCCGGTCAGAAACGCCTGTCTTGTCGTAGACGCTTCTCAGGTAGTTCTTGATCACCTGCTCCTTGGTGCCAAGCTGCAAGGCAATCTCTTTGTTCTTGCACCCCTGCACGATCAGTGCGACGATCTGCAATTCCTTGGGCGTCAGCCGATCGCGTACCCGGGCACCCACGCTGTCTGGTACCTGCAGCGTCGTTACATTGGCACCGTGAATGCAGCGCTGTCCGCGGCCCACACGGCGCGCGCAGTCGATCAGATCTGTCCCCGCGATGCTGCGCGGCACCATCCCGCTGAGCATCTGCATCACGTTGTCGGGAATCTCGGCACCCGTCTCCGCGATCAAGATGGCCCTGCTTCCATTCGTCTTCACATTCTCGAGCAGGGTCACTGGATCGGCCACCATCGTCGCCGCGAACAGAACGACCGAGTTGTGGAACGCTTCGATCGCCGCACGCAGGCGTTCGCCATCCTCGCACTGAGCTACGATCCGCATATCGTCCTCAAGCGACAGCACACGTGCTGCGCCCGCGCGGAAGATGGCCTGGTTGTCTGCGAGTATGATCCGATTCATCGTGACGTAGCTCCCGCCGAGGTAAAGCTCTTGCACCGCGCCTGTAGACACCTCATCGGCCATTCGAGCTTCCGCGTCCAGCGTGTCTCCAAATCGTACAAGGCACTTTTGTGTTGGACGATCCCACCTTAGGTGGAGTCGACGTGCACTGCCGGATATTCTAGGAAAAGCACGCCTTACGCTTTCTGCAACCGAACCACTGTCCACCGTATCCAATAGCTGCACCGGGAGCAACGATTCAGCATGGCAAAACCGATTCTCCTTGCCGTTGACGACGACACCAGCGTTCTCGAGGCCGTCGTCCAGGACCTCCGCCGTAAATACGGCGAGCATTACCGTATCGTGCGCGCCGCTTCCGGAGCCGCCGCTCTCGATATTTGCAAGCAGTTGCAGGAGCGCAAGGACGCCGTCGCTCTTTTTCTGTCCGATCAGCGCATGCCAGGCATGACCGGCGTGGACTTTCTCCAGCAGGCCATGGTGATCTTTCCCGAAGCACGTCGCGTCCTCCTCACCGCGTACGCAGACACTGAAGCAGCCATCCGAGCGATCAACTCCGCCAAGATCCACTACTACCTGAACAAGCCCTGGGATCCTCCAGAAGAGAAACTCTATCCCGTTCTGGACGATCTGCTACAAGCATGGAATCAGGGTTATAAACCCGCCTACGACGGCATCCAGGTGGTCAGCGTCCGCTGGGCGCAGGGCGATCACGTCGTCCGCGACTTCCTTTCGCGAAACCGCATCCCCTTCAAGTGGCTGAATCCTGAGCAAACCCCCGAGGCATTGCCTCTTCTACGTGGAAAGGGCATAGACGACGCCAAGCTGCCCGTCGTCCTGTTCGGCGACGGCACAGCGCTCGTTCAGCCCACGACCATCCAGCTCGCCTCGAAGGTCGGCCTCGCCACCCAGGCTCAGCAGGACTACTATGACGTCGTGATCGTCGGAGCGGGCCCTGCGGGTCTTGCCGCCGGAGTGTATGGAGCATCAGAGGGCCTCAAAACCCTTCTCGTGGATGCATATGCCCCAGGTGGACAAGCCGGATCCAGTTCCCGCATCGAAAATTACCTGGGCTTTCCGGAGGGCCTTTCGGGCGATGAGCTCGCGAAGCGCTCCTGGTTGCAGGCGCAACGCCTCGGCGTCGAGTTCCTCACCCAACGCGTCACCTGCATTCGCTCTGAGAACGGTTACCATATCGCCGTTATGAGCGATGGCCGCGAGATTACATGCCGCGTCTGCATCCTCTCCACCGGCGTCGACTATTGCAAACTCGACATACCCTGCGAGCAGGAGTTCAGCGGAGCCGGCCTTTTCTACGGAGCGGCTCTGACAGAAGCGATCTCCTGTGCCGATGAAGAGGTGTACATTGTGGGCGGCGCCAACTCCGCCGGACAGGCCGCCATGCATTTCTCTCGACACGCCAAACACGTTCGCATGCTCATTCGTGGGGAAGGCCTCGAGCGCAGTATGTCGAAGTACCTGATCGACCAGATCGCGGGACGGCCCAACATCACCGTTGAAACCCATACCGAGTTGCAGGCGCTCAGCGGCAATGGACATCTCGACGCCGTCACCCTCTCAACCCCATCTGGGACAGAAACTCGCCCCGCTACATCCGTGTTCATCTTCATAGGCGCCGAACCAAAGACTGGATGGCTGCCGAAGGAGATCGTGACCGATCAGAAGGGCTTTATTCTCGCCGGGCCAGACCTGAAGGCGAAGGCAAAGAGCGCCTGGAAGCTCGACCGCGACCCATATCTGCTCGAGACAAGTGTTCCCGGCATCTTCGTTGCCGGGGATGTTCGTTATGGTTCGGTCAAACGCTGCGCCTCGGCCGTTGGCGAAGGTTCCATCGCCATCCAGTTCGTCCACCAATATCTCGCAACCCTATAACACTGAGCACATGACCCCCTCCCAACCTCAAACCGAAGCCATCCCGACCGAAACCACGATACCCCAGGTATCGCCGAAGAATCCTCCACTCGACCGCGCCACCCTGCTCTCGTATCTGCAGAAGGTGCCGATCCTTGCCTCCATCTCGGAAGAGGACCTGGATTGCCTCGACGACGTCGAGCGAGTCGAGTACCCGGCCGGGGAAGTGATCGCGAAACAGGGCGAAACGGCTCGTTACTTCTACATTCTCCTCACTGGCAAGGTGGGTATCGCGTACAAACGACCCGATGGCGTCGAATCCAGCATGGCGGTCCTGCCTCCCGGGTCCGCCTTCGGTGAACTCCCACTCCTCGCCAATATCCAGAACCCCTCCACCACCTCTACCCTCGAACCCTCCCTCCTGCTCCGCCTCACCGACGAAGAGTTCTGGCACCTTATGACCGAGTGCCCCGAGGTCCGCAAGGCAATCCTCGGAAATATGGCCTTCCGCCTCCAGAAGATGCAGAGCACTACCGTGCAGCAGGAGAAGATGGCCGCTCTCGGCACTCTTGCCGCAGGCCTCATGCACGAACTTAACAACCCCGGTGCCGCTGCTCGCCGGGCTTCCTCGCAGCTTCGGGAAAACCTTCTCCGGATGCACGAGCTCAGCGCCCGCTTCACCCGCATCGACCTCAAACCAAGCCAGAAGCAGTGCCTTCTCGACCTTCAGTCCCACGTTTTGAGCGCCGCCCCCCTCCAGCTCAACTCCCTCGAGCAGAGCGATGCCGAAGAATCTCTCGCTGAGTGGATGGAAGGTTCGAACATCGAGAACGCCTGGAAGCTCGCCCCCACCCTCGTCTCCGTCGGCATCAACGCCCAGGAGTTGAGCTGCACCCGGGATTCCTTCGACGGCACCACCTTCTCCGACGCCCTCAACTGGGTCGATGCCCTCGCCTCCAGCATGCAGCTCGTCAGCACCATCGAGGAGAGCATCGGCCGCGTCTCCACCCTCGTAACCGCCGTCAAGTCCTACGCCTACGAAGGCAAGGGACAGCGCCAGACGATCAATATTAACGAGAGCCTCTACGCCACACTTGTCATCCTTGGCCACAAGATGCGCGAGAAGCAGGTCACCCTCGAAAAGAGTCTCGACCCTCAGCTTCCGCTGCTCGAATCCTCATGCTCCGGCCTCAACCAGATATGGACGAACATTCTCGACAACGCCATCGACGCCGTTCCCGAGCACGGCCGCATCCGGGTACGCACCTGGGCCGAGAGCGAGCATGACGGCAAGGGAGTTCCGACTCTCTGCGTGACTATCGAGGATGATGGCCCCGGCATCCCCCTCGAAGTCCAGCCACACATCTTCGACCCTTTCTACACCACCAAGCCTGTAGGCGTCGGAACCGGCCTCGGCCTCGGAATCGTCTATCGCATCGTCGAATCCTTTGGTGGTACGATCCGCTTCTCCTCGGTTCCCGGCAACACTACTTTCTTCGTCCGGATCCCCGCCCAGCTACTCGACCAGTCCGAGGTCAAAGCCGCCTCCTGATCCTGCTTGGCAAAGGTAAAATCACGGGGGAGATCAGCATGCCCCTCACCCCGTTTCACATCGCCTTCCCCGTCAACGATCTCGACGCTGCCCGCACATTCTACGGCACCACTCTCGGCTGCCCCGAAGGGCGCAGCTCCGTCGAGTGGATCGACTTCGACTTCTTCGGCCACCAGATCGTCGCCCACCTCTCCCCCAACGCCCCAGGCAAACGCCACGCCAATGCAGTCGACGGCCATGCTGTCCCCGTCCCCCACTTCGGCGTTGTCCTTGAAATGTCCGTCTGGCAGAGCCTGGCAGATCGTGTCCGTGACGCCGGCATCCACTTCGAGATCGAGCCCTACATTCGCTTCAAGGGTGAAGTCGGTGAGCAAGCTACCATGTTCTTTTACGACCCCGCCGGCAACGCCCTCGAATTCAAATCATTCGCCGATATGAGCCAGCTGTTCGCCAAGTAAGCCCTACGAATCATGGCAGGATACCTGGTTAGTTGACCGTCAACGCGATCGTCGCCGGAGACGGAGCTGCAATCCCTGCCACCGTCGTCGTCGCCGTTACTGTGACGGTATAACTGCCCGTCGTCGTCCCAACCGGTGTTGCAGTCGGCGTCGACGTTACCGGAACAGTGCTTCCTCCGCACCCGGACAGCACGCCTGTCACCAGCAGCATAGAAAGCAACGACATCAGGCGTCGCCGCCGAGGTACGAAGGCGAGGCAAAACGCACCGAGCACTGTCCCGGCCAGCGCCCCTGGGAGTCCTCCTCCCACCCTCCACAGTCCAGCACTCGATGTGTGTGCTTGCGCCCTGTGAGGCAAGGTCGTCCCAACCGTCACTGTGACCGAAGTCCCCGCACTCCCGCTCAATGAAACCGAAGTGCTGCTCAGCGAGCAGGTTGGTGGAAAGCTGATGGTAGCCGTCCCGTTATAACTCACGGCGCACGTCAGGTTCACGCCACCGAGAAAGCCGTTTACTCCCTGCACCGTCAAACCGGCAGTGTTATTCGTTGTTGCCCCCGCCGAGACGCTGATCGACGGTGACGCAGGGGTCACCGTAATGGAAGGAGGAGTCGTCAACACCGTCAGCGTGACCGCAGCAGAGGTCGACCCCGCCCACGAAGCGTCGCCCGAATACACCGCTGTGATCATGTCGGTCCCCGCAACCGAAAACTGCTGCGCCAGCGATGTTACCATGACGGACGGCACAGTCGCCGAAGGCAAGCCAAACGGCGCACCGAGAGCAACGCCGTTCGAGAAAAGCTGCACCGTCCCGGTCGGCACCGGATCCGCACCGTTATAAGGCAATGATGTAACCGTCGTCGTGAACGCCGCGTAGCCGCCCATCCCAATGGCCCCGGAAGGAGTCGCAAGTTGAGCAACCGACTGAATCTTCTGGACGGTAAGTGGCAACGGGAATGAGCTTCCGCTGGAATAAATCGAGTCGCCCAGGTATACCGCCCTCACGGTCTCGCTTCCAGAAGCGCTGAAGCCGATCACCGGACTCGTCGCCGTTCCGCCCGAGAGAGGAGCCGTCGCAACGTAAGTCGACGTCGTGGACGTCGTGACGAGAAACCGCACTATTCCGGTCGGTACCGGAGCGCCTGCAGCCTGCACGACCGTGGCGGTGAAAGTTGTCCCACCCCCGATAGGAATCGTCGCCGTCCCCGCCGTGATCGAAACCGAGGGCGTGATGCCGGTCACGGTCAGTTGGATACCCGGAGCCGTCGTTGAGGCGAAGCTGCCGTCCCCTGAATAGACAGCCGTGATCAAAAACCGCCCCGACGCGGTGAAAGGAAGAAACGGAGTCATCGCCACCCCAGAAGACACCGCTACCGGCGATCCAAGAGCATTTCCATCCGCGTAGAACTGCACCGTACCCGTCGCCGAACTCACGCCCGTCCCACTCAGAGTCGCCGTAAAGCTCACGGTCTTTCCGCTCGCGATCACGGGAAAGCTCTCGGTTACCACCATCGTCGTCGCCGTCAACGTGGAGGCTGGAGTCGCCGCTGCATTCAGAAAGTTCGTAATATCGAGCGACCCGAGCCCCGTCGCTTGGTCGTAGCCCGTCGTCAAACCGAAACCCGCAAGCCCACCCGCCAACCCCGTCGGGCTCGGCGTGCTGTTATTGCACATGCTCGGTACAGCCGTTGAGCAGTTCGCGACTCCGCTGCTCGCCTGCGTCGCATCATGAAAGGCATTCGGAGTCGCGGCAGCCACCCGATAAAGTAGAGGGTTCAAGTTCCCCTGCGACACACCCGTCTTCTGGTTCAGCAACGCCGTCACAGCCGCCATCGTTGGAGCCGCCGCCGATGTCCCTGAGAAGTACTCGAAATATCCTTTTGCGCAATCTCCCCCGCCCAGCGCGAAGCAGGCATAGTAGCCATCATGTCCGGCGCCCGGAAAGCTCATATCCGGCACATCGCGGGCTCCATCCGCCGGCACACCCGTCCCCGTCTGCCACGCTGGCTTCGGAACATAGATGCTCGCGCCCCCGCCGCCCGAGGCCGCCACATAGATCGTCGCACCCGTCGAATTTGTCTCCGTCGGCTCATTCCACGCACCCTCCGGAATGTACCCAACCGCCGAAACCATCCCGGTCCCATTCGCTGTCGTCCAGTACTGCGCCGGGTTTGCCGTGTCCGCGAACTCCGTCGCCCCCACGCACGTCGCATACGAACTCACACAGATATAGTTGACGCTCTGAAACTGGTACGCCGGTGGCGTCGAAAACTGGGGATCGCACGTTGCTGCACCCGAATCCGCCGACGACACGAACACCGAGATCCCCTCGCTCGCAGCCTGCGCGAACAACGTGTCCCAAAGGGTCACATTCGATGGCCCGGCATAAACCTCGCACGACCCGAAGCTGATATTCATCACGGGATCTCGCAGTGTTTGCACCTCATACTGCGCCGCGACATAGATCCCGTCAAACCCGCCAGCCGTCCCGCTCACCACTAGGTCCGCCTGCACTCCCGGTGCCGTCCCGATCACGCGATCCACGTCGAGCGTCGCCTCACCCTGGTCGCCTGTACCTGTAATCCCCGGGTCCACACCGTTGGTCGGAATGATCGTGTTCGGCACATTGGAAGCCAGCGCAGTATTCGTCTCGAACTCCGAAATATCAGTTGCCACAACGCGCGACCGCCCGATGATAGCTACCTTCTGCCCGGCACCGGTAAAGCCTGCATTGTACGAAGGCTGTGCGTCGAAGATGATCGAGAAGTCCCCCGGCGTCACGTAATGCAGCCCCGAAGGCGCCGTGAACTCCGGCGAAGGCCCCGATCCAGCCTCGTTCGATGCGCCTGGCATCGGCATCGACTGCATGCGGCTCATGGGCCGTAGAGAGGTCTCCGACAAACCCGAAATCGATCCGATCACTGCGGCAAAGGCCGCCGGGATGGCCGGATCAGAAACCGTTGAAAAGCGCCTCACGCCGTTGATCGCGAAGTAACGAAAGCTCGTCCCGAAAGCATTGCCGACAACGGAGGCAGGCGCGGAGACATGCACAAATATCCGGCTCGGTGTCACGTCCGAAACAGCCATGCCCTGCCCGCTAAGCCACGATGTCACCGCATCGACGTCATGCTGAGTTGGGCCATACAACTCACCCACCTGCTGCGGAGTCAGCCAGTGATGGTAGTTCGCCGACTGAGGATCCTGCTGATCCGCGAGCATCTTGGTGAAAGCCGCCTGGCTCTCTGGAGAACGGCTGAGCAACACGGTGACGCCGAGCACGGTATCCGATGGAACTGCCGCCGCATCATTCGCAGCGACAGCCCAGGATGGAACGTGCCCTGCAAGCCGTCGTGTAACGCTCAGTTCCGGATGAGTTGTGATACGGTTCGCTTGCGCGGTGGGAACGGCCTGAGAAATGTTCTGAGACAAAGCGGCCTGCGCAGAAAAAGCCAGGCAAAGGGCGAGCAGAAGAGGTCGTGCGGGGCTGGCCATGAGATCCATCTGGAGAAGAATTTTTGGAAGAATAAAAGCACTTTATCCGAGCCCGGAAGGCGTGGGAAGCGCAAATATCGCAAAAATTATGTGCCTTGATGAATTCCTGGCCAAAACGTCGGGCGGTTAGCCGAGTTGTAAGTGTTACATGCCTTGCTGCTTTTTCAACTCCGCCTCGAAAGACCGCTCCCGTTCAGCGACTGCGGCCTGATACTCTTCCGGATTAATCCAGACAAATGGCCCGGCGCCGGCCTTCACCTTATCCAGCTTCTCTAGCATGCCGAAGTACTGCCCATGCGCTCCCACAAAGATGTCACATGGAAGACCCTTCCAGATTTGAAAGGCATGGCGATAGTCCGCCACAATCGTTGGATAGGAAGCCGGTTTGCCCGGCTTATCGACCAGCTGGTATCCCGGGTTTACATTCCAGCTGCCGACAATCACCACGTCGCGCATCTTTTCTTCGCTCATGGTGCGCATCGTCCAGGTCGCACATCCGGGAGTGTGCCCTGCGGTCTTGTGCGCGACCAGCACTGCGCCGCCAAGCTTGACCTCGTCAGCATCATGCAGAACCCGGTCCACCTTCACCGCCGGGTAGCGATCCTTGGGGTACGCAAAATCTTTCGCCCCGCCGCTCTCGACCACCGGCACGTCCGCGTCCATCACCATGTACTTCGCACCAGTCATCTTGATCACCGCCGCGCTTCCTGCATCGTGGTCCGAATGCGCGTGGCTGATGAGCAGAATCTTCACGTCTGTAAAGCGAAACCCAAGCTGCTCTACGCTTTTTTTGATCAGAGCCGAGAACTCTCGAGGCTCGAGTTGATCAGGATGCCGCCCTCCGGTGTTGTCACGAGATACGAAGCGAGATCCCGGCTCCCCACGTAGTACAGGTTATCGGCGATCTTGAACGGCGCTACCGGGGTCGTCCAGTCCTTCGGGCTCTCCGCGAAGACGCAGACCGTCAGCAACAAAAACGCCAGAAACACTCCGAAACGACGCATCAGTAAGCCCTTTCGCGAATCATCCACCAGCCCCACCCCCAGCCTAAGCGTCGTTTAGCTATCTCTACCGCAATGGTGTATCTGGCACGTTAACCCGTATCAATATTTGGGACGTTAACCCGTATCAATAAAAGTCATGCGAGCGTACATCGGCCTGAGATACCGCAAGCGAATACACCCTCTCGGCCCTCACATGGACCACCATGTCTTCGTTCTGCAATTTGCCTTCCACAAGCAAAAACTTCCCCCTCGAGACCAAGACCCGCTCACGTTCGAACAGATCCGGATGAATAATGACGTTCGCAATCCCGGTCTCGTCCTCCATCGAAAGAAAGATGAACCCGCTCGCCGTGCCCGGCCTCTGCCGCGCAATCACGCATCCGGCCGCCCGCACATACTCCCCGCTTCGCCGCCTGCCAAGCTCCGCCGCCGACAGGATCCTCTGCCGCCGTAGCGTCTCCCTTCGGTACGCCATCGGATGAGGCCCGACCGTCACCCCTGTCCCTCCGTAGTCCGCCACGATCCTTTCTTCTGTCGTCATCTGCCGCAGAGGCGAAGCCACGCTTGCCACCGATGCCTCCTTCAGCAAAGGTCCGACTGGTCGCCCCGCTGCCTCCACCTGCCAGAGCGCATCGCGCCGATGCTCGACGCCATCAAGCTTGTTCAGCGCTCCCACCCGCGCCATCTGTACCATCTCCTTCCGGTTCATCTCCGGAACCCGCACCACCAACTCATCCACACTCCGAAACAGACCATTCCTCTCCCGCGCCTGCACGAGCGCCTCCGCAGTTGCCCCTCGCATACCCTTCACATATCGCATCCCAAGCCGCAGCGTCAGCGTCTCATCGTCCTCATGCTCGATCGTGCAGTTCCACTCCGACCGCTGCACATCGATCGGCTTCACCCGCAGCCCATGCCTCTGCGCGTCCTTCACCAGCACCGCAGGCATGTAGAACCCCATCGGCTGGTTGTTCAGCATCGCGCACGTAAACGCCGCCAGGTGCTTCACCTTCAGGTAGGCCGACGCATAGACGAGCAGCGCAAAGCTCGCCGCATGGCTCTCCGGAAACCCATACAGAGCGAACGATGCGATGCTTTGCACGATGTTCTCCTGCACCTCTTGGCTGATGCCCTTGGCGGTCATGCCCGCGCGAAGCTGCCCCTCCAGGTCCTTCATGCGCTTCATCGAGCGGCGCATCCCGACCGCTTTACGCAGTTCCTCGGCCTGAGCCCCCGTAAAGTCTGCCATCACCATCGCGATCCTCAGCAACTGCTCCTGGAACAGAGGCACCCCCAGCGTTCTCTTCAAAACCGGTTCAAGCGACGGATGTGGATACGTCACCTTTTCCAGATTCTGCCGTCGCCGCATGTATGGGTGCATCATCTTGCCAACGATCGGTCCCGGACGGATGATCGCCACCTGCACCACAAGGTCGTAGAACACCTTCGGCGCATTTCTCGGCAGCGAAGCCATTTGGGCCCGGCTCTCGACCTGGAACATCCCGACCGTATCGCCCCGCCGCAGCACCTCGTAGACCTCATCGGTCTGCGGTAAATCGCCCAGATCGATCGGCACCCCGTAGTGCTGCGGCACAAGCTCGATGCAATCCTTCAGCACCGCCATCATCCCCAGCCCAAGCAGGTCGACCTTCACCAGACCCATGTTCGAGCAGTCTTCCTTGTCCCACTGCACCACCGTCCGGCCCGGCATCGAAGCCCGTTCGATCGGCACCACCTTATTCAGCAACCCCTGGCAGATCACCATTCCGCCAGAGTGCTGCCCAAGATGCCTCGGCAGATCCTGCATCCGCAGGCAAAGCTCCAGGTACTTCGCGATCCGCGGATGCCGGACATCAAGCCCGGCATGTCCAAAGTGATGCGGCAGCGTATCAGTCGGTCCTTTCCACTCAAACTGGCCCATAAGCCCCGAGAGCCGCCCGACCATCTCCTGGTCGAACCCGAGTACCTTTCCCACCTCGCGCGCCGCAGACCGCCCACGATAGGTAATCAGGTTCGCCGTCATTGCTGCGCCCAACTCCCCATACCGGTTGTAGACATACTGGATCGCCTCCTCGCGCATATCGCCCGAAGGCAGATCGAGATCGATGTCGGGCCACTCTCCCCTGTTCTCACTCAAAAACCGCTCAAACAGCAATCCCATCTGGATCGGGTCAACCGCCGTAATCTCCAGCGCATAACAAACCGCCGAGTTGGCCGCGCTGCCCCGTCCCTGGATCAAAATTCCCTTCTTCAGACAGTGCATTACAACGTCCCACACGATTAGGAAGTATCCAGCAAACCCAAGACGGCCGATCAAATCCAACTCTTTTTTCACCTGCAACTTCGCTCGCTCTAGATACTTATGGTTCTCCTTAGCTCCATACCGCTTCCGTACTCCTTCATCCACCCTCTTCGCCAGATAGGAGTCCATCGTCTCGCCCTCCGGCACCGGGTATCGCGGAAACTCATAGCCGAGGTCCTTCATCGTGAACTCCAGCTTGGCCGATAACTCCCGCGTCGAAGCAATCGCCTCAGGCAGATCGCCAAACAGTTCCCTCATCTGCTTCGCCGACCGCAGATGCCTCTCGGCATTCCTCGTCAGCAGCTTCCCCGCATGGTCGAGGTCAGTCTTATGCTTGATCGTCGTGAACACATCCATGACTTCACGCTCGACCTCCGTTGCATACTTCACCCCGTTGGTCGCCAGCAGAGGAAGTCCAAGGCTCCGCGCAATCCTCACCGCCGCCTGATTCCGCCACTCCTCCTCCCGCTCAAAATGCCTCTGTAACTCGACATAGACATTGCCCTTCCCATAGACCCCAACCAACCGCTCGACAACCTTCCTGCCCTCAGCCTCGCCCCCACGCAGAAGAGCCTCAGCAAGAGGACCATCATCGCCCCCAGTCAGGCAGACCAGGCCCTCCGAAAACTCCTCTAGCTCTCGCGCCCGCGCGGCCCCCTCCGCCTTCCCCGTCTCACGCATCTTGAACCGGGTAATCATCTGGCAGAGGTTCTGGTACCCAACCGCACTTTTCACCAGCAAAGGGACCACGACCTGACCACAATTCACCGTCTTCCTAACCACAATTTCTGCACCAATTTGCGCCTTAATTCCCTTCTCCTCGGCCATCGTGTGCATCCGCGCCGCGCCGTACATCCCGTTCCGATCCATCAGAGCAACCGACGGAATCTCCAACTTCGCCGCCCGTTCCGCCAGCCCCTCCGGCAGAGAAGCAGCCTCCAGGAAACTGAAAGCACTGGATGCATGCATCTCCGTATAGTATTCAGTCATATAGCCCATCCATCATCCATGCGTTTCGGACCATATCTCGAAATACCCGGCAGAAGAGCCTCTCCCCAACCGCCTCCGCCACTAAATCCCACTCTTCCCGGCCCCATGTCCCACCGTTCCACCACTCACCTGAACCTTTCCAGGGCCCATAAGCCCTTACCACCTGAAATGTCCGACCCCGGAACGCAAAGCTCCTCGGCTCCCCATCTAACACCTTCATTCGCAACAACATAGGCGGTCGAACTCGCCGCATCGCCGGAACCACCCGCCCCTCAACCTTCCCCCCCGACCGCGCCGAAGCGCGGAAACCCACCATCGAAAACGCATCCGGCTCATGCGAATCCCGCAGCACCGCCGACCCCACCCGTCCTTCACCAACCATCGCCGACAACCTCGCGAGCGTCACATCAAGCCTCGAAGATTCAGGTAGTTGCGGAGCAAACAGCCCCATCTGCACCTTGCTCGTTCCACCCGTTTCCCCCGTCACCATAAGCCCAATCACCGCCTTTTCAGGAGCATGACTAGCCAAGTCAAGCTGAAAAAGCTTCAGCAGAAGCTTCCGATTTTCCGTTGGCAGCGCCGGTCGGATCACCCTTACATGCTCCCCACCACCATCCAGAAGCATTGCCACCGACACACTCGCCAGCGCCAGCGCCCGTCCCCGAGCCCTCACCAGCATCTGATCGAACATCGGCCCAAGCACAAAAAGCAATGTCTCTGACTCCTCCACCGGCCCATCAAACTCAAACACTTCTCGCAGGCTGAACTCCTCCTCAACCGCCTGAAACAGGTGCGGACACTCCCCCAGTGCCATCAGCCTGAGCCTCTTACCCTCTTGCCCCATGCGCGCGATCAACTCCACCTCCGGCAGAGCCGCCAACCCACCAACCGTCTTCACCCCCCAAATCGCCAGCGTCTCCTGCTGCTCCTCCTCTACGTCCAGCACACCAAGCGACATTCCTGCCAGCGCCTCACGCTCTCCACCAGACGGAATAATTACTACGCCGTCACTTCCCCGAGCTAGCGCAACCGAGGCATGAAAGTCCCCGCAAACCACCACCACGGCCACCATCCCGAGTTCCCCAACCCGCGTCTGAATCTGGCCACCGATTCCCGCTCCAAACAGCCTCTCTGTCCCCGCCACATCCACCACGCATACGGCTACCCGGTCCGACTCGGCATCCTCCACCCTCGGCGAAAACCTGCACATCGCCTCAACCAGTGCCTGCTTCGCCTCCCGCTCCGACGCCCTACTCCGCGCCAGCACCCTCACCCCGCCAAACGAATCCACCTCCACTCGCGACATCCCTTCCTCAAGCCCCATTCGCCGCGCCGCGGCCGTCGCCGCGCAGACAGCCTCCGCCGGAGGCGCACCCTCCATCACCACAACCGCCTCTCCGCGCAACTCCGCCCTCAAACGCAGCAGCGCCTGCACCGGAAACTCCGCCACCCGCACGCACGCATACCGTGTCATGCCCTCACCCGCCTGTTTCCTGCCCAACCCGCCGCACACTCCCACGCAGCTCGCACCGGCGTCTTACCTCCCGCGATGCTCACCGGTCTAGCCACCGCAAACCTCTGCCGCGCCGACTCCGCCCCAAACTGCATCCATGCCATCACTGTTCCCAACTCCGCCCAAGCCTCCATACCCTCGAACCGCACCACAAGCCCCGCGCTGCTTCCTGCGCAGCTCTTTCCATCAGACCGTTGCGTCAGCACCACAAGCGTGGTCCGGCTATGATCCGCCGCTGTTCTGTAACGAAACCACGTCGCCAGCGGAATCCGGTCCGCGAACTCAACCGCAACATCGCCCAGATCCAGCACAATCGCCCCAAATCCACCCGCCTGGAGCAGAAGATCCACAGCACGCAGCGCCTGATCCAGCCTTCCCCAAGGTTTCCCCGTATACTTCACGATCTTCGGTTCGCCTACTGGCCCGACGACCGCATTCTCCCGGGCGGCTTGCACTGAGGCTCCGGTTGCCTCCCGCTCCGCTGAAAGCGTCTCTCCCCGTCGCTTTGGAGCCCGATCCGAGTTCACCTGCTCATTCCGCACCACGGGCCGCAGCGCAATCACCCTGCCTGCCGATTCCTCATAACCTTTCGACCCGGCCCGCTGCGGCGGAAGTGTGCCCTCCGCGCACACCGAAGCAATCCTGCACGCACCCTGCGGCCAGATCGTTCGATTGAGTGCCCCCGGAGTCCCCGGCTTACCCATACCCGTTCCCTTCGAGAACCTGGAAGACTGCAGAAGCTTTTCTACGGCACCTTCAAGTCCCCGAATCTCACTCCGCGGATGCCTGCCCCCACCGCCTCCTGTAGGCATCCGCGATCTCAAATCCTTGTTCCCACCAGTTTGAGCCGCCAACTCATACGTTCGGCCCTCCGAAACCACCTCGCCCTTGCCACACCGGACCCAAAGCACCTGAGACAGTCCCACTCCGTTCGCCTCTGCCGACTCCGGGCAGAACGAATCCTCCACATCGACCCACGCACAGACCTTCCCCTCCGCAATTGTTCTCGCGCAAAACGCCATTGCCGCAGTCGTCCGTCCCGATGAGGCTTGCCCTACAAACTCCGTGATTGCTCCCATCGGCAGGCCGCCTTCGAGCATCGCGTCCAAGTCAGCTATCCCGGTGGCAGTAACCTCTCGAATCGTCCTTGGAGCAGGTGTCAGCGCTCCGGGAATCCTCCTAGCCAGCTTCGACTCGATCTGAACCTTCAAAGCCCCAGCTGCACTCACAGCCCACTCCTTATTTCGCTTTTTATTCGCCTTTAGGATGACAACCACCAGCCTTCCTGTCAAAGAGGAAATTTGCTACACCTTCACCCTTATGCTTTCTGCAACTTAGCGCGGGCATGCATAGAACCGGCTAAACTAAACCTGCTGCACCTCACATCTATGCCCCTTCAGGATCAGCTCGACCGCATTACTCAAAACACCCGTGCGCTGGTGCAGCCGGAGCGCCTTGCCATCTCGGAAGCCGCCACTGCCGAGCTCTTCTCGACCGGCATCGAAGACCGCATCCTCCCTGTTGGCGCCCACGCTGCGGACTTCACCCTTCCCGACGCCCTCACCGGCAAGCCCGTCCACCTCACCGACGTCCTCTCCCTAGGCCCCGTCGTCCTCAACTTCTTCCGTGGCCGCTGGTGCCCCTACTGCGTCACCGAACTCGAGCAATGGCGCGACCTTCACTCCGATCTGCGCCGCCGCGGCGCCTTCCTCCTCGCCATCTCACCGCAAACCCCACGCCAGAACGACTTCACCATTCAACAGCACGGGCTACCCTTCCCCGTCCTCTCGGACCCCGGTGCCAAAGTCGCCGCACAATACGGCCTCGCGTACACCATCCCACCCGAGCACAGGAGCTACTACCGCTCCATCCTGGTCAACATCCCCTTCGCCAACTCCGGCCTCAACTACGACACCGCCACCGAAGCAAGCTGGACCTTGCCCCTTCCAGCCACATTCCTTGTTCGGCAGGATTCAACCATCGCCTTTGCCGAAGCCCACGCCGACTTTCACGTCCGCCCCGAACCCGCCGACCTGCTGGCTACTTTGAAATAGCAGCTTCTTACCGTGCGGTCTGATACGGCGCTCCTTCATCGCCGCTGCGGCCGAATCACGACCTAGACGCACAAAAAGGCCGCCCCCTAAAGGGGCGGCCCTACACGCTAATAGCCCTAGTTGTAAGGAAGCGTCGCATTCAGGAAATACTTGTTCAGGGGAAGCCAGAGCGTCGTCTGCGGCAACACCATCACCTCCACCTTCACCGTGCCCGTGGTCAACGCAAGCACATGTCCCGCCTTCGTATGGTCCTTGGATACGAAGTGAAAGTGGTCTCCGACCACGTTGATTCCCTTCTCGAAGGCCGGTCCGCGCAGCACCACTGCCGTCCCCTCCACATCGTTGTAGTTGAATACCACCTCTCCGGCCGATGCAACCACCAGCGTCGGGTACGGCATGGTCTGCTTTGCAATCGCCCGCGTCTGCAAAGTCGTGAACGCACCTGTAATCTTGATTGCGTACGACAGATTCGCCGACGGCAACTGTGACGTGAGCGCAGTTGAAATCTCCGCCATCGTCTTTCCCGTCAGCGTGAAGCTGTACTGCGGTTTGAAGAAGGTCACTGCTGCAAACGGAGCCAGTTCGTTATCCCCCGCCTCCTTGGTCGTACCGTCCGCATACGCGTGATAGACATGGCCATCCAGAACCACCATCTCACCGTTCAATCCATCGTATGTACCCACGCCGAAATCTCCCTGCCGCTTAAGTTGGCCGACTGAGTAAGATCCCTCAAACACGCCTTGCGAAAGAGCATCGAGCGTCGATACCTGGAACAGCAGAGGGAGTTCGTCTCCCTTCCACGACGACCTCTCGTCTTCTTTCTGTGCCGAAGCTTGAATCGTGAGTGCGCATGCGAAGACAGCGATAAACAACCTGTGTCCCTTCATTCGGGGGCTCTCCTCGATCCGTCAAGCCGAACTGCGGCATGCGGATCTTTCTAGAGTTTGGGAAAACGAGTAAATCCGGCGGCTTCCGCCGTCGTACTCGACGTCTTTACTTCCTGGTGTTGGAAGGTGAGACGTATTCCCGGGCCGCCCGATTACACGATCACGAAGAGACCACTGGTCGACTTACCGCTGTCCCGCAGCATCTGCCCTACTTGTTCTTGCGATACTTCTCAATCAACGCATTGGTCGAAGTGTCATGCGTCAGTTCCTTATCGCTCTCCAACTCACCAAGGATCCGCGTCGCCAACACCTTGCCAAGCTCCACGCCCCACTGGTCGAAGGAGTCGATGCTCCAGATCGTTCCCTGCGTAAACACTGCATGCTCATACAGCGCGATCAGCTTACCCAGCACCTCGGGCGTCAGCTTATCGGCAAGAATGACATTCGACGGCCGGTTCCCTTCAAACACCTTATGCGGCACAAGAGCTTCGGCCACGCCTTCAGCCTTCACCTCTTCCGCCGTCTTGCCGAATGCCAGTGCCTCAGCCTGCGCAAACACGTTCGCCATCAGGATGTCGTGGTGCCGCCCAAGCGTATTCAGTGTCTTGTAGAAGCCGATGAAATCGCAGGGAATCAGCCGTGTGCCTTGATGAATGAGTTGATAGAACGAGTGCTGCCCATTCGTTCCCGGCTCTCCCCAATAGATCGGCCCCGTCTCCGTCTCGACATGCGTTCCGCTCAGCGTCACATGCTTCCCGTTCGACTCCATCGTTAACTGCTGCAGGTAAGCAGGAAACCGCTTCAAGTACTGCTCATACGGCAGCACAGCAACCGTCTGCGCGTTGAAGAAATCCGTGTACCAGACGGTCAGCAGCCCCATGAGCACCGGTAGATTCTTCTCGAGGGGAGCCGTCCGGAAGTGCACATCCATCGCATGAAATCCGCCGAGCATCGCCCGGAAGTTCTCCGGTCCGATGGCCACCATCGTCGACAACCCGATCGCACAATCCATCGAGTAGCGTCCCCCGACCCAGTCCCAGAACTCAAACATATTCGCTGTATCGATCCCGAACTTCGAGACCTCCTTGGCGTTGGTCGAGATAGCCACAAAGTGCTTGGCAATGGCGGTCTCATCGCCGCCAAGACCCTTCAGTGCCCACTCCCGAGCCGAGTGCGCGTTGGTCATCGTCTCAAGCGTGGTAAACGTCTTCGAAGCCACAAGGAACAGCGTCTCGTCCGCTTCAAGATCCTCAACCGCCTCGGCAAAATCCGTCCCATCGACGTTCGACACGAAGCGGAATGTCAGGCTGCGATCCGTATAGTGCTTCAACGCCTCATACGCCATCACCGGACCAAGATCCGATCCACCAATTCCGATGTTGATGACGTTCTTGATCTTCTTGCCGGTGTGGCCCTTCCACTCGCCACTGCGAACCCGGTCGGCAAAGCCAGACATCTTATCGAGCACGGCATGAACCGGCGGCACAACGTCCTCGCCATCCACAAAGATCGACTCACCTTTCGGAGCCCGCAGCGCAACATGCAATACCGCGCGATTCTCCGTGATATTGATCTTCTCGCCGGTAAACATTGCCTCCGCACGAGCCTTCAGTCCGGACTCCTCCGCGAGCTGCAGCAGAAGCTTCACCGTCTCGTCCGTGATGCGGTTCTTCGAGTAGTCCAGGAAGATTCCGCCAAACTCCGCCGTAAACTTCTCGCCGCGTGCTGGGTCGTCCTTGAACATCTGCCGAAGGTGCGTGCCACGAATCTGCGTGTAGTGCTCTCCCAAAGCCTTCCATGCCGGGCGTCCGCTGAGGGGGGTCGTTTGCGTCGTCATACGAAATGCTCCTTGTGCGTTCTTTCCGCCGAACCAGACTACTATTCCTCCGGCTGATGAAGGCACCCGGAAGCCGTGGCATCTGGAAATGGCGATTATTTTTGCCTACGTAGTGGATGCCGGAACAGAAGAGACGAAACCAAGGAAGGCCGGGGTTCGCTCCCGCACACGACGTGGCCAGCACGAGGAAGAACCCGGAGACATACTCTCATAACCCGCTGCAACGCAGTAGAAATGTTGCGCTTGAAGCTCTGTGCGTTTATCGTAATAGATGTCCGGCTACCGAACGTGAGCGCTGTGCCGGAACTCATCGCTCGCAGAGCCTTTCCGCGATACCAGCAACTCGCGACCAACACGCTCCACAACCGGAGCGAGGACAAGAAAACAATGGCGTTCCCGTCCGTCCCCACAGTCTCTCCCGCCGTCCAGCAAGATAAGACCCCCTCGACCCACGCAGTAGGCGCACCCACAGCCCTCGAAGTCCCCGGAACTCCCGCCAGCGCACTTGATGTCTACACAGGCGATCCGAATTTTATGACCTCGCTCGCCCGCGGCCTCATTGTCATCCAGGCCTTCTCGCAGGCCACACCGCAGATGACGATCTCACAGCTCTCGGTCAAGACCGGTCTATCCCGCGCCGCCGTTCGCCGCTGCCTTTACACTCTCACCAAGCTTGGCTTCGCAGGTGCCGAAGACGGCTCGCGCTATTCCCTGCGACCACGCCTTCTCACACTTTCGCAGACCTACACCACCTCGAATTCCCTCTCGAACGCCGCGCAACCGATCCTCGAACGCATGTCTGCCACCCTGCGCGAAAGCTTCTCCGTCGCCACGCTGGATGGTGACGACATCGTCTACATTGCGCGTACTGTGGGCACCCGCGTCATGGCTGTTGACCTGCACATCGGTTCGCGCCTCCCTGCCTATTGCACCAGCATGGGACGCGTTCTGCTTGCCTATCTTCCATCCGAAGATCTCGAAGCATATCTCGCGCGCGCCATCCTCACGCCGCACACGACACGCACCATCACCACGGTCGACAAGCTTCGGCTCGCCCTGCGCAACGTCCGCCGCAACGGCTACGCCCTCGTCGATCAGGAACTGGAAGTCGGTCTGCGCTCGCTTGCCGTTCCGGTTTACTCGCCTTCAGGACGCGTCACGGCCACCGTGAACCTCTCTGGCAACGCACCCCGTATGCCGGTCTATGACATGCAGACGCGCTTTCTGCCTTATCTCCGCAACGCGGCGATCGAACTGGCAGCTTTCCTCCGCTAACCAGGGTTCAGCGGTGTGCTACTCCGGAGCAACACACCGCACAAAACCCACCGCATCTCCGAGCACAGATACGTCGCCGATCGGGCAGATCACTGCCCGCCCCGGTGTAAGCGCAACTTCGCCTGCCGCAGTCCTCACCGTTCCAGATCCCGTCAGTCCCACCAGGCAACCGATCCCGGCAAACGGCACCAAAACCTCATCTGAGCACTCGAACCGGTCAACGACAAAATACCGCTCTTCGATCAGCCGAACAAACCCATCCATGGGCCGGGCCGGGACCTTACCCGCGCGCGTCTCTGTCTTCGTCACAGCGAGCCCCTGCGTGAGATGCAGCTCGCGCGGACGCCCATAGTCATACAGGCGATACGTGAGATCCGATGTCTGCTGTACCTCGAGCAGAACCACGCCAGGCCCAATCGCGTGTACCGTGCCTGCATCGACGAAGACCATATCGCCCACTTCTACCGGCACCTGCTCAATCAGCTCTTCCATGCTCGAAGCTGCCGCCTGCAGATCATCCTTCGTCACTCCATCCTTGACCCCGAGCGCCACCGTCGCGCCCGGCACCGCCTCGAGCACATACCAGCACTCCGTCTTGCCTCGCGCATGTCCCATGGCCTGCGCCTCGTCATCATCTGGATGCACCTGCACCGAGAGCTTGTCGCTTGGGAACAGCATCTTCACCAGAAGTGGAAAGTCCCCGGCAACCTCTGAAAGCATCTTGCCAGCATCCTTGCCCGACGCGATCACAGATTCAGGACCTGTCAGCCACGCCTCCCCCACCGGCTCTGTGGTACCAAGATCCGTATACCAAGGCTCAAGACTCGTCTTACCCCAGATTCTCTTGCTAAACGTCGGCTCGAGTCCGAACGGCGCTTCATCCTGCAGGGCTTCAACACTGGTGACACTAGTCATCGTCATCATCCTTCTTCTTTTTCGTTCTGCTTCAGCAGCACGGGGACAGCCTTATCGCCCATAGCATCCTGCCAAAGAATCACATTGAGCTGCTCAGCATCGGCACCATCCGCGTGGCTGATATCCATCTTAGAAGATTCCTTCGCTGCCGCCGCTGTCTTGGGATTCACAGCACAGATTAGCCTGTCGTCCTCGTTTCGATAATCGGCAACGAACGCCAGATCGCTTGATTCCTATACCCAACCTGAACAAAACGAACGTAAGGGACCATTACAAAAGTCTTACAACGCCCTCCGTCCCATCCTGTTAGCGTCGTTCTAGCAGCAACCGAGGACAAGAAAAGACATGACTCCGACGCTTCTGACAACAGATACGAAGAAGAAGACCGAAACCACCTTTGAAACGCCTGAACAGATCGCGGCCATGTCCGAGTTCTCGAACACGACCACACGGGTTCGCGGCGTAGCATTCAACGGAGCCAACGCTCCGAGCATGGCAAGCGCCGCTGCCACCGTAGCCGCCAAGGTCAAGCAGGATCTTCGCATGGGCCGTGAGCACCAGCAGGGACGCATCAACTGGATCACCACTGTCGCCATGGGCCTCTTCCACGTTGGCGCGATCGCTGCTCTCTTCTGCTTCTCCTGGAAGAATCTTCTCGCCTTCGCAGTCATGTATTTCTTCGCCATCAACGTTGGGATCGGCATGTGCTATCACCGCCTGCTCACCCACCGCGGCTATAAGGTTCCCAAGTGGCTTGAGTACTTCATTACAGCCTGCGGTTGCCTCGCGCTCGAGGGCGGACCGATCTTCTGGGTAGCCACCCACCGCGTCCATCATCAGAACTCCGACCACGAAGGCGATCCTCACACCCCGCATGACGGCACCTGGTGGGCACACGCCGGCTGGATCCTCTCCGGCCGCGCCATGCACTCCGAGACCGCTCTCCTGGGCCGCTATGCTCCCGACCTCACCCGCGACAAGGGCCACGTCTGGCTCTCGAAGTACCACTATCTTCCTCTGGTCGGCACCGGCCTCGCGCAGATCGCTCTCGGCTGGGCCGTCACCGGCCACTTTTCCGGCGGCATTTCGATGATGCTCTGGGGAACCTTCCTCCGCGTCACGATCGGCCTGCACGCCACCTGGCTCGTCAATTCGGCCACGCATCTCTGGGGCAGCCGCCGCTTCGAGACTCGTGATGACTCGCGCAATAGCTGGTGGGTCGCTCTCCTGACAGGAGGCGAAGGCTGGCACAACAACCACCACGCCCATCCCGTCAGCGCGCGCCACGGTCTCACCTGGTACGAGTTCGACGTCAACTACTACGGCATCTGGGTTATGGAAAAGCTCGGACTTGCGAAGAAGGTCCAGATCGCCAAGTTCGACCCCGCGAACCCCAAGCCCGCCGGCGCAAACTAGCGTCGGTTCGATCAGAACTACAAGGCCCCGGACCTCATCCGGGGCTTTTGTCTTCCGTGCAGAAAAAATCAGGCGTAGTATTTCGGACATCGTCGGCCCCCAAACGGAAACTGGCTTACCAAGCCAGTCTCGCGAGCTCAATATCCAAACGCAGCCTCGGGGGACTAGTGACTTTGAGATATCAACGTTGCGTCTCAACGTTGCGTCTCATTCCGCTGGCCCACAACCCGCCTGGAGACTCCGATGCCGTTGATTAGAACTCGCTCCCGCTGCACATGGATTCTTCTCGCCATCGCTATCCGCTGCCACGCACAGGTCCCGGCGGCCGCACCAGCGAATTCAACCGGCATATGCAAAGACGGGACCTATTCGAATGCAGTCAGCAGAGATGGAGCCTGCCACGGGCACAAAGGAATTCAGACCTGGTATGCAACGCAGCCCACCCAGACTGCAGTTGCCATGCCCGTGCCGATTCCCGTGGCTTCGATCCCCAACGTACCTCCTCCACAACCAGGTCAATCGCTTCCCTCAATCCCGGTCCCCACACCCACCGTTCTCCGGTCTGACATCGCAGCCGAACGCACGAAGCTCCTCGCCGGCCCACCCGCCCCGGGCGGCGGACCAGGTCTTGTCTGGCTCAACAGCACAAGCAGGGTCTACCACTGCCCCGGAACCGACTTCTACGGCAAAACAAAGTCCGGCTCCTATGTCACCGAAGGCGACGCAAGAGCCAAGGGAGCCCATCCCAGTCGCAACAAGCCCTGCCCATGAGTCAGGGAGAAAGGAATATGGTTTAGAAGGCCCGCGCGAAAGCTGTCTCCCCGACGACACCTTCCTTCCTCTTCGTTATTCCTCACCCCTGTTCCTATACCCTGTACCTCATGAACATCACCCGCCGCCGCGGAGCTATCGCCTTCTTCATCACCCTCGGCGTCGTGCTTACCGGCCTTACCATCACCCTCAACATCACCTGGATCGTGCAGCACAAAGAGCGCGCGTCCTACCTTGTCGTCGGTATCATTCTCTTCGCGATCCTCATTACTGGCGTCGTGCTCAACACCGTCTTCCTCATCCGCGAAATCCGCCGCAACGAGCGCCAGGACTCCTTCCTCAACGCAGTCACGCACGAGCTCAAAACTCCCATCGCCTCCATCCGCCTCTACCTCGAAACGCTCCAGCGGCGCGAGATCCCGGAAGCGCAGCGCAAGCAGTTTTACGCGATCATGCACTCCGACTCCGACCGCCTCATCGCCACGGTCGAACAGGTCCTCAAAGCCGGAGAACTCGGCCAGCGCCAGCGCCAGCAGAACCGCACCCTCATCGAACTTGAGCCTCTCCTCGCCGACTGCATCGCCATTACCCTCCAGCGCCATCATCTTCCCGCTGACGCGATCCGCCTCGAGCCCACTCCCGGAGCCGTCCGCCTCCACGTTCAGGGCATCGCCGAAGACCTTCGCACTGCGATCCTCAACGTCCTTGAAAACGCGATCAAGTACTCCCCCGACGGGGTCCACATCACCACATCTCTCGCGATCACTCGCTACACGTGGGTTTCACTCCGTATCACCGACACCGGCGTCGGTCTCGAAGCCAACCAGTTCAAGCGTATCTTCGCCCGCTTCTACCGCGTCCCCGGCCGCAACCAGAACAAGATCAAAGGCACCGGTCTGGGTCTTTTCCTCGTCCGCACGATCGCGAGACAACATGGAGGCCAGGTGACAGCGTCCAGCCCAGGTCCAAACCAGGGCACCACGATCACGATGAGGCTCCCCTTGGCCAACCCGAGCGGGGCCCCCGCCTCTACCCTCTACACCGGCATCGGCACCTGAGCTGGCCTTACAATCCAAACGAGGGAGCGAAATCCATGATTCAGCCCAACCCCCTCATTGTCCTCGTCGAGGACGAAGATCACCTCGCCCATGGTCTTCTCTTCAACCTTCAGGCCGAGGGGTACATTACTCACCACGAGTCTGACGGCGATTCAGCCCTTTCCTACCTTCTCAACACGGACGACCCGATCGCAGCCGTCATCCTTGACTGCATGCTCCCCGGGGCCGACGGATTCACCATCGTCCGAGCCCTCCGCCACGCCGAACGCTTTACCCCCGTCCTTATGCTCACCGCCCGCTCCCACCCGCAGGACATCTTTGAAGGACTCGAAGCCGGCGCCGACGACTACCTTCCCAAACCCTTCGACCTGAATATCCTTCTCGTCCGTCTCAAGAGCCTTCTCCGCCGTACCGCTTGGCAGTCACCCCCCGCCGCCAAGCCCCCGGACGAGTCCCAGGATGCCTACGCCTTCGATAACCGCACAATCCGCTTCGACACGTTAGAACTAATCGCCCCCAACCGAACGACACACCTCACGGTTATGGAGGCGGATCTCCTCCGCTACCTCACCGACCGCGAGGGCAAGGTCGTCCCGCGCAAGGACATCCTCGAGCAGGTCTGGCGCGTCCACGAAGACACCGACACTCGAGCAATCGATAATTTCATTGTGCGCCTGCGCCGCTACATCGAGGATGACCCCGCCAGCCCAACCCACCTGATCACCATCCGGGGAATTGGCTACCGGTTCAATGCGAATCCGTGAGGCTCCTTGCGGTCAAACAGATTCTGAGCGCGGTTCCTGCGGTCCTTGAGTGCGCCGCGTCTTCCGGAAAAACGGCTTGCGACAGAACACGCACTCCCATGGCACATAACCAAGCTTGTACAAGACGACTTCCTGAAGGAATCCGTGGCGGCTTAACCGTCTCGTCTCGGAGCGTCCACATAGCTTGCACATCGGTTTATCCATTGAGTCCCCGTCAAATAAAAGATCATTTCCGCAATAAAGACCGGTTCTTAGTCCGATTACTCTCAAACACCAAGGTAATACGATGTAGCCGGGAGATGAGAAGCCCGATGCAGAAAGTCGATACCTTCATCAGACGCGTTCCCCAAAACGAAGTTGCTATGGTGTGCGCTACCCTATTCAAGTCATGAAAGCGAACACTACCGTTACACTCGGTGATCTCAAGATCGCCAACCATCTCCCGCTCACCATTATCGCCGGGCCATGCGTGCTCGAATCCCGCGCCCAAACCCTCGAAGTCGCCGGCTTCCTCCAGGAGGTGTCCACCCGCCTAGGCTTCGGCCTCGTCTACAAATCCTCCTTTGACAAAGCGAACCGGACCAGCACCTCGTCCGCCCGTGGCATGGGTCTCGCCGAAGCCCTTCCTATTCTTGCCGAAGTTCGCGAGACCTATGGCCTTGCCGTCACCACGGACGTTCATCTCCCTGATCAGTGCGGCCCCGTCGCTGAAGCAGTCGACATTCTCCAGATCCCCGCCTTCCTCTGCCGCCAGACTGATCTTCTCGTCGCCGCCGCAGAAACTGGTCGCACCGTTAACGTCAAAAAGGGCCAGTTCCTCGCTCCCTGGGATATGAAGAACGTCGTCGCCAAGCTCACCTCTACCGGCAATCCGAACGTCCTCGTCACCGAACGCGGCACCAGCTTCGGCTACAACACCCTCGTTTCGGACCTACGCGGCCTTCCCATCATGGCCCGCGAGACCGGTGCCCCCGTCGTCTTCGACGCCACCCACTCCGTCCAGCAGCCCGGCGGCCAGGGCACGACCTCCGGAGGCCAGCGCGAGTTCATCCCGACCCTCGCCCGCGCCGCCGTCTCCGCCGGCATCGCCGCTGTATTTCTCGAGACCCACCCTGACCCTGACCATGCACCCAGCGACGGCCCGAATATGGTTCCGCTGCGCGACTTCGAGCGCCTCATCAAGTCCCTGTTAGCCATCGACGCTCTCGTTAAGTCCGAGACGTTCGGCCAATGACCTCCGCCCTCCGCACCCTCGACCTCGAAATCGCCGGCCTCCGGCTTCTCCGCCAATCACTCGAGACCCACCTTGGCGAGTCCCTAAAGAAAGCGGTTACCCTCACCCTCAGCCTGAGAGGCCGCATCCACGTCACCGGCATCGGCAAATCTGGCCACATTGCCCGCAAGCTCGCCGCCACCCTCACCAGCACAGGAACACCCGCACAATTCCTCCACCCTACCGAAGCCAGCCATGGTGACCTCGGCGTCCTTCAACCCGAAGACCTCCTCCTCGCTCTCTCCTGGTCTGGCGACACCCCCGAGCTCCTCCCCCTCATCGACTACGCCCGCACGGCCGCGATCCCGCTGATCGCCATCACTGCCCACCCCCGCTCCGTCTTAGCCCTGGCTGCCACCATTATCCTCGAAGTCCCACAAGCCACAGAAGCCTGTCCCGACAACCTCGCACCCACCACCTCCACAACCATGCAGTTAGCGCTCGGAGACGCCCTAGCCCTAGCTATCCTCGAAGCTCGAGCCCTACCTAACGGCCACTATCCTGCTGCCTTCCGAGCTCTTCACCCAGGAGGTAAACTCGGCGCCCGCCTCACACCGGCCAGCGCGCTTATGCACACGGGCGACCGCCTCCCCTTCGTCCGCGTCGGCACCCCACTCTCCGCCGCGATCGTTGAGATGACAAGCAAGGGATTTGGCGCCACCGGCGTGCTTTCCCCTGAAGGTGCCCTCGTCGGCATTGTCACTGACGGCGACCTCCGCCGCAGCTTCTCGAAACCCGTCGATCAATCCGAACTGATGTCCCGTCCGGTCGAGCAGATCATGACGCCTCGCCCCTGGACCATCAACCCCGATGCGCTCGCACCCGACATCCTCTCGCACATGAATGCCACCCGAATCACCAGCGCGTTCGTCCTCGTACAGCAAACTCCCGAAGCCACCCCGCAAGGCATCGTCCACATCCACGACCTACTTCGCATCGGTCTATAGAAAGAAAGGCCATCCAAAGAAAAACGCTCCACAGGACCACCGTCCCGTGGAGCGTTAATATCTTTGAGAAGTCTATCGTAGAGTCCCAGCGACCTTCTTCATCTGCGCCGCGAACATGGGAGCGTTGTACCCCGATGGATTCTTAACCTGCGCGAACAGCTGATCGATCGCCGCCCGCGTCGCTCCATTCGTGCCTCCAGCCTTCGCCGATGCAATGTAGAGCGAGTCGACCGTCATCGTAGCCTGCTCGGCAGCCCTCTCACCCTGCTTCGAGATCGCGTCCGCATCGTTCGCAATCTCTTTCAGAAGACGATCCGTCCGCGCCTTATCGTACTGAGCATCCCGAATCTCCCCGAGCAGCTTATCCGCCAGTTTGGCAGCACCGTTCGCCGCGGACTCCACCGCCGCTCGATCTGGACTCATCGAAGTAATCAACATCGCGACCTTGCTGACATCCGCCGTCAACTGCTGATTGGTCGAAGCATCAATCTCATCCGCAAAATGCCGAAACACGACGAACCGCGAAAGATTGTACGGAGGATCTCCGGCCCTGTGCCCGGCATATCCTTCCTTCTGCCGCCAGCTCTCCGGCCCCGTCAAAGAGTGATGGCACGTAATGCAGTCCATCTCGCTAAACTCCGGCCACGGCCCACTCTCCGCGCGCCGCGAAACCCGCAGCATACTCTCGCGCAACTGCACCGCCTGTCCCACACCCCAGGCGCGCATCCCAAATAGGGGGTCTGGGTTCTTCTCCACCCAGTGCGGGGGCTCGACCGCCGTGAACGAGTCCAGTTCGAACGTCAGGTCCGGATGCCCCGCCGCAATCATCTCGTGATCAACCTGCATGTCTTTCTTCGCAGATCCAAGATGGCACGTCAGGCACTCTTCGCTCCGGACCGCCAGGTTTTTGTTGTCGATCAACCCGAGCTTGACCATATCCACATGCTTCGCGCTCGACGCGATGTGCGGTCCAATCCACGCCGACGAAGGACCGTGGCAACTTTCGCAGCTCACACCCTCGGCCACGTCAAACTCACGTGCCTGGTGCTCCTTCTCCACGCTCAGTGCGTGGCACACCAGGCAGCGCTGCGCTTTCTCCGCCGGACCTATTTTTAGTACCGAGCTCATCTGCCGGCCAAGCGATTCCGTAAGCACTGTGTATGCTCGCGCGTGCTTATCTTCGGTCACCCAGGTGCTGTACTCGTTCTGCAGAACCTTCGTTGTATTGCGCGGCTGAATCCCGCCATGGCATGCCACCGCCGAACACGACCCCGGGCCCACATATTTATGGTTCACCGTCTGCATATCGGCCTGCGCCGCAATCGCAAGAAGCGCATGCACTCTCTCGTCGGAAGCCGGTCGGCTCTGCGCCACTGCCGAGACAGAGACCAACACCATCAAGGCAGAACAAATGCGAACGAAAGTACGCTTCGGCGACAAGTCAGGCATGCCTCACAACTGAGATCGGTTTTGCAGGAGTTATATCCTGCGCCGGAGGCGATTGCAACCGCATTCGCTCTGTAACGCAAAAGAGATTTCTGTCACCTTCCTTCGGCATCGTGAATTTCGAAGTATTTCCGTTTCAACGAGAAGAAGAAGCAAAAATTCAGGATGGGTCTGCTATATTTTCGCCAACGACTCCACAACGTTTCGAACCTACGGGAAACATCAAGGACGTACCAGCATGGCTCTCCCCGAAGTCCTCGTGAACATCGAACCCGGCCGTAACAAGCTGGGCGTCTTCGAAGATCTGCGCCATGTTCAGGACTCCATCGGCTACGTCCCCATGCGCGAGATCGAGAAGATTGCAACGCGCCGCGCCGTCGCCGTCAAGGACGTTCACACCGTCGCCAGCTTTTACCCGCACTTCCGCCTCAAGCCACCCATTCGCGTCGATGTCCGCGTCTGCGACGACATGACCTGCCACCTCCTCGGCGCACGCAAGCTGCGCGAGCAGCTCAGCCGCCAGTACGCAAGCGCCTCCGAGCAGGTGCAGGTGCGCGATATCTCCTGTGTCGGCCGCTGCGATCACGGCCCTATCGTTAGCATTAACGAGCACTATCATGAGCACACTAACTTCCGTCAGGTCGTCTCCGAAGTCGATCGCGAACTCGTAAGCCCACGCGGCGAAGAGCATAGCCATGCGCCGCGCAGCCCCGAAGAACGTGGCATGACGATTCAATGCGACCCTTACGCCACCGAGGCCGAACACTACGGCATCTTCCGCAGGGTCATCGCCCAGAAGAACTACGACGAGGTCCTCGCTCTCCTTAAAGGCGGCGACCTTCGCGGCATGGGTGGCGCAGGCTTCCCGACCTTCATCAAGTGGGAAGGCGCACGCAAGTCGCCCGGCATCGAAAAGTTCGTGGTCTGCAACGCCGACGAAAGCGAACCCGGCACCATCAAGGATCGATTCATCCTCCAGTACTTGCCCCACATGGTCTTCGAGGGCATGATGATCGCCGGGGCCATCGTAGGAGCGCAGTACGGCTATCTCTATATCCGCCACGAGTACGAACTACAGACCGAAGTCCTTAACGAAGAGCTCAATCGCATTCGCGCCCTCGGCCTTCTCGGCAATAACATCATGGGTACGGGCATTGACTTCGACATGGAGGTCTTCGTGTCGCCCGGCGGCTACATCTGCGGCGAAGAAACAGCCCTCATGGAAGCCATCCAGGGCAACCGCTCCGAGCCGCGCAACAAACCGCCCCGCACCGTAAACTCCGGCGTCTGGAACAAGCCCACCGCGCTCAATAACGTCGAGACCTTCTGCCATGCCATCACGATCCTCGGCAAAGGGGGTCAGTGGTATCACGACATCGGCCAGAACGGCTCGGCGGGCATCAAGTTCGTCGGTGTCACTGGCAATGTCAAGCATCCCGGCGTCTTCGAAGTTCCGATGGGCATCAGCTACCGCGAACTCATCTACGGCTATGCGGGAGGCCCACTCGAGGGTCGCGAGATCATCGGCTTCGCCCCCTCCGGCCCATCCTCAGGCTACCTGCCAGCCTCGCAACTCGACCTTGCCCTCGACTGGGACAAGGTCAAGGCCGTCGGCTCCATGCTTGGCTCCGGAGCCGTCGTTGTCTGCGACGACACCTCCTGCATGCTCGACATGGCGCTCGTCGCCAGCCGCTTTTATCGCAACGAGAGCTGCGGCAAGTGTTCCCCATGCCGCATCGGCACGCAGAAGCTGGTCGACCTCATCGAGAACTGGACCCAGGGCGTCAACCACGGCGGCGATGAGAAGCTCCTCAAGGATCTCTCGAACGTCCTTCGCACCGCGAGCCTTTGTGGCCTTGGGCAGATCTCGCCCGCCCCCATTCAGTCCGTGCAGAAGCACTTTCCCGAACTTATGAGGCAGCACATCGAAGACCACGTGTGCACCGCCGGGATCTGTTTCTCGGGGAGCACGCTATGAGCCACGAAAACGAGCTCATGACGCTCACCGTCGACGGGGTCGAAGTCACCGTACCCCACGGCACCACCGTCTTCGACGCAGCGCGACTCGCCGGCATCACGATCCCCGTCCTCTGCCACCAGCAGAACCAGACTCCCATCGGCGTTTGCCGCATCTGCGTCTGCGATGTCGGCGAGCGAGCACTTCAGGCTTCCTGCGTCCACAAGGCTGAGCCTGGCATGGTCGTCAAGACTGCGACCGAACCCATTCAGACCGTGCGCAACACGCTCTACGAGCTCATGCTCTCGGATCATCCGTCACCCTGCATCCGCCAGCAGCAGAGCCACGACTGTGAACTCGAAACCCAGGCCGCCGCTGCCGGCGTCCTTCCCGCCGCCAATCGCTTCAAGCAGCGCGCCGTCCCCGTCATGCAGCCCGACGACTCGTCGGTTGCCATCCACGTCGATTACTCCGCCTGCATCCTCTGCGATCGGTGCATCCGCGGCTGCTCCGAGATCCGCCACAACAACGTCATCGCCCGCCAGGGCAAAGGCTACTTCGCTGCCATCGCCTTTGACTCCAACGAGCCCATGGGCAACTCCTCCTGCGTCTCCTGCGGCGAGTGCATGGTGTCCTGTCCCACCGGCGCCCTCACGAACAAGAAGGTCCTGGGCCAGAATCTCCTCGAGGAGATCGGACCCAATAAGGCCTTCTCGGTCGAGACCTCCGAACTTCTCGCCCTTCCCGTCTTCAAGGGCGTCTCAGGAACCTTCCTCGAGCTCAACCAGGGCGCCGTTGTCAAGCGCAGATACAAGGCCGGCGAGGTAATCGTCCGCGAGGGCGAAAACGGTTCAACAGCCTTCTACATCCTCGAAGGCACTGTCGATATTCTCCTAGGCTCCCCCCGCGCCCACGTCACCACCTCCAACGAGACCGATGGCTTCTTCAAGAAGATGATCAGCCAGATCCTCCCGAAGACCCAGGACGTCCGCGAAGGCGAGCGTACCACCCCGTCCCACATCCGCATCGACGCCCCCGTAGATTTGCCCTACAACGACCCCATCGCCCAGCTTCACGAAGGCGACCTCTTCGGCGAAATGACCTGCATGTCCTTCTACCCGCGCTCCGCTACCGTGCGCGCCAAGACCGACTGCGTCATGCTCGAGATGCTGCGCAACGTCCTCGACGTGATGCAGAAGAACAAGACCTTCCGCGCCAAGCTTGAGGCCAACTATCGCGGACGCGCGCTCGGCACCCATCTCCGCAGCGTGCCCATCTTCTCCACGATCTCCGACGACTTCATCGACCTCCTCCGTGACCGCGTCGAGCTCATCCGTTACGCCCCCGGTCAGGTTATCTGCACCGAAGGCGAGCCCGCCGACTCCTTCTTCCTCATCCGCATCGGCTTCGTGCGCGTCTCGCAGATGCGCAACAACGAACAAATGGTTCTCGCCTACCTCCCGCGTGGTGGCTACTTCGGCGAGATGGGCCTGCTGCGCGACATGCCCCGCACCGCCACCTGCACCGCCCTCGATCACGTCGAAGTCGTGCGGATCCACGCTCCTGACTTCCATGCGATGCTCAAGCGCTTCCCTGAAGTGCGCATGCAGATCGAGAACGTGGCCCGCCAGCGCGACAAGGAAAATACATTCGCCCTCCAGCGCTCGACGGAGAAATCCTCCAGCCAGCCACTTCACCAGTTCCTAGCCCAGGGCCTGATGGATGCGCAGTCCCTCCTCATCCTCGACCTCGAAAAATGCACACGCTGCGACCAGTGCGTCAAGGCCTGCGCCGACGCCCACGACGGCGTCACCCGTCTCCTCCGCGATGGCGTCCGCTTCGACAAGTACCTCGTCGCCACCTCCTGCCGCCAGTGCCGCGACCCCCTCTGCATGGTTGGCTGCCCGGTCGGCTCCATCCGCCGCAAGAACTCACTCGAAGTCATCATCGAGGACTGGTGCGTCGGCTGCGGCCTCTGCGCCAACAACTGCCCCTACGGCAACATCACTGTTCACGAGTTCGAGCGCGACGGCAAGGACGCCGGCACTAAGGGCAAGGTCCGCAAGGCTACCTCCTGCGACCTCTGCCACGACATGAAGGAACCAAGCTGCGTCTACGCCTGCCCGCACGACGCCGCGCACCGCGTCAAGCCGAACGAGTTCTTCGCCGGCCTGCTCGGAACCAATCTCGATGAGGTCTCCAAGTAGATGCGGCTCCCGCAAACGTCCGGAAATAGAGTCGCGCGCCTCGTGAGGTCCACGTGCGCATAGACAAGACCCACAAGCCGTGGCTCTGGTTCACTGTCGGCGCTATCGTCCTCTCGACGATCGTCTACGTGCCCTATGCCACCACCGTCACACCACGCGGTGGAACCGGCATCGGCATCACCTTCGGCGTCATCACACTTGGCCTGATGGTCTTCGCCGCCCTCCTCAGCGTGCGCAAGCGCTTCCCTGTCATCCGTATCGGACGCAGCTATCTATGGCTCAAGGCCCATCTCTGGCTCGGCTTCCTCGCCCTGCCCATGATGCTCTTCCACGCCGCCTTCCACGCTCGCGGTCTGCTCGCATTCATCCTCTTCACTCTCACCATCGTCGTCGTTCTCAGCGGTGTCTACGGCGCGTACCTCCAGCACACGCTGCCTTCGAAGATGTTCCGGGAAGTCCCCTACGAGACTATCTACGACCAGATTGGCGTCATTCGCGAACAACTCGTCAAGGAAGCCGAAGTCCACGTCACCAACGTCACCGACATGCTCGCCCCCGCCCGTGGTGCCGGAGCCACCGTCGTCCTGACAATGCTTACCGTCCCCGAGCTCGGTGAAGAGGTCGCGGCCTTCAACCTCTTCTTTGAAGCCGAGATCCGCCCCTATCTAGCCGCCGACCGTCCCCAGGCCGTCAAGATGACGATGTACAACCGGACGCGAGCCGCCGAAGAGTTCGACAACTATCGCAAGCTCTTTCCCCAGACCGCCTGGGAACCCATCACCGCCGTCCAGGATGTCACCGAAGAAAAACGTCAGCTCGACCACCAACTCCGTCTCCACCACCTGCTCCATGGCTGGCTCCTCTGCCACCTGCCCCTCTCCGCCGCGCTTCTTTTGCTCGGTTTCATCCACGCTGTCGTCGCACTCCGCTATTAGCGCTTCCGATAGACGCAGTTACGGTAGGTCAGCCCCAATCACGAAAGGAAGGAGTCCGCTTTGGCGATCCGTAAACGCACTACAAAATCCGTCGCAAAGCGGCACGACCTCGACTACTTCAAGAAGGGCTCGCCCATCCGGCTCTGGCAGTGGTACCTCGCCGCCGGTGCCCTCGTTCTGGCTGTCCTGTGGGTCAGCATCTCCGGCTTCCGCAGTGCAAACGCCTTCTCCGCCGGCCCCATCTCCAACTCGCATGCCGTCTTCGGCCAGAAGTGCGAGGTCTGTCACATCCCCGTCGTCAGCGGAGCGGGATGGGTCCCCGTCATCGGCAACCGCCGCCACGTCCCAGACTCGGCCTGTCAGAGCTGCCACCAGTCCGGCCCGCATCATGCCGACCTAACGAAAGTCACTCAACCCTGTAGCTCCTGCCACATCGAGCACGTTGGATCCATGCATCTTGCCGCCAGCCCGAACAAGGGCTGCACCCAATGCCACGCCAACCTCGAAGTCAGCAAGGGCATCCCCTCGGTCGCGGCGCACATCGATAGCTTCACCAAGGGCCACCCCGATTTCCGTCCCCTGCGTCTCGCCTCGATGGAAGTGAAGGAGGCCGCCTTCGGCCTCAAGTTCAACCACGCCGACCATCTCAAGCAGGGCCTCAGCGGACCTCCGGGCAAGGGCCCGGTCACTCTCAAGTGCGCAAGCTGTCACCAGATCGAAGACGCCAAGGGGCGCGACACCGCTCACTCCGGCATCATGGCTCCGGTCAGCTTCGAGAACTCCTGCCGCTCCTGCCACTCACTCGAGTTCGACAAAGCTACTGCAGAACAAGCTCCGCACACTACCTCCGCAGAAGCGCTTGCCTTTGTCCGCACCAAGGAAGCCATCCTTCACCCCAACGACGGTGAAGCCCTCAACAAAGCCGAGACCATTCTCTTCCGCGAGAAGTGCGCCCTCTGCCACACCGTCGCTGGCGTCGAGATGTTCCCCCACATGACGAACGCGGTCTTCCCCACCCCAGCTGTCACACCGTCGAAGCAGCCGGACCGCTTCTTCTCCGCCGCGCTCTTCAGCCACACCGCCCACAGCGCCGTCCAGTGCGAGGAATGCCACGCTGACGCCCTCAAGAGCACAAGCGGCAAAGACCTCCTGCTGCCCAAAATCGCCACCTGCCAGCGCTGTCACGACGGCGAGAGCCACCCTCAGGGTCCGGTCCTAAGCACCGGACACGCTGAATCGGGCTGCTATCTCTGCCACGAATACCACGAGGTAAAGCCCCACCAGGTAGCCGTAGCTCAAGGTGACGAGAAGCAAAACCCTGCCTTCCGCATCGACCAGCTTCTTCCTTCGCACTAAGCAGCAAGACAACTAATAGCCTGCGGGAATCGGCTGGTTGGAGACCTGTCCCCTGAGTTCAGCCAAGATTCGAACGCTGGCCGAAGCACCGATCCGGTTCGCTCCCGCTTCAAGCATCGCAGTTGCGTCAGCGAGGGAACGAATCCCGCCCGAGGCTTTTACCCCGGCGCGTGAGCCAGCATGACTGCGAAGCAGGGTGATGTCGTCCGCGGTCGCTCCGCCGGTGGAAAAACCGGTGCTCGTCTTGAGGAAATCAGCTCCAGCCGCCAAGGCAAGTTCGGCGGCCCGATGCTTTTCCTCGAAGCTCAGCAGGCAGGTTTCAAGGATGACTTTGACGATGGCTCCAGAACCGTGAGCGAGTTCGACAACCCCACGAATATCCTGTTGCACATGCTCGAAGTCTTCGGCGGTTCCGGACTTTAGCAAGCCAACATTCAGGACCATATCGACGTCGTGCGCACCGTACTTCAGAACGCGCACGGTCTCGTCGCGCTTGGAAGCAGAAAGACTCGCTCCGAGCGGAAAACCAATCACAACGCCGACGGGAATGCCGGTGCCGGCGAGAGCAGCGGCTGCGGTCGCAACCCAGAAGGGGTTGACCATGGCACACGCGAAGCGATGTTCAGCGGCTTCAGCGCAGAGCTGAAGCACCTGGGCGCGCGTAGCTTCCGGTTTCAGGAGAGTATGGTCAAGGGTTGCGGCGAGCTTTCCGGGAGAAGAAAGCGCCTGAAGGGCAAACGTCGTGGCGTCGTAAGTCGTGAGGTCTGAGAGTGTGGTCATGGTGCTGGATTGCTCCTTCTGCGCGTCCTGTCCTTCCGGTGCGTCGATCCTGTGGAAGCCGTAAGGCCGCTTTGCTCCGGCTACCTTTTATCATATTCGCCCTTGTCAATGGCGAGGAAACGAGACATTCATGAAGGAGAGAGCGATGGTCTCTAGTCTCTGAAAATTGCTATGGGAGCCCCGCAAACCGATTCGATCATTCCTGGAAAGGCACCCAACCTTGAGGTAGAGTTAATACAATCAGCGGAGTTTGAAACCCTCGGTTTCGCCTGCCTTGGTCGCAGTGTGAGTGTCTTCCTTGCATCCACGGTACGACTTTCGGGCCGTTTCCCCAATGAGTAAGCCCGTTTACACTTGCTCCATCAACCAAGCCATTGAGCCTAAAGCGTATCCCTGGGGAACACCCAAACGATTCTCCTCGCAGACCGTTTTGCGCCCGGAGGCACACCTACCATAAGACAAGGGGCCCATTTGAAGACAGTCGCGGCAGCATTGTTCGCATTGACCTTCCTCGCAGCATCGACCGGTTCATCACAGGCGGCTACTCCCACCTGCTCTGCCATGACCCTTGGACAAGGCGCAGGGCTCAATGGCTTCATTCCGTTCCTAGTGACAGATCCTTGGCGACAGAGCGTGGCAAGCGCGGCAGTGGATCCGAATTCAGCCGCTCTCATTGCCAAGCTGGGGACGAGCAAGATGCATGCCGATTTCGGAGCAGGAGAGTACGACGGAAGCTACATGGGTATTCCGTATATCGTCGTCAGCGGACAAGCCAAGGTCAAGGTGAACTACCAGGCGTATGGATCGGAGAGCGATGCCGGCCCGATGCCGATCCCCGCCTCGACACTCTACGAGGGATACCCGAGCACTGCGGCCGGAGACCGGCACGTGCTTGTTCTCGATCGAGACAACTGCTTCCTCTACGAACTCGACGACTCTTATTTGCAGAGCGACGGATCCTGGAATGCGGACTCGGGTGCCGTGTGGGATATCACGAACAACAACAGCCGTCCCTACCAATGGACGTCGGCGGATGCGGCGGGGCTCCCGATTTTTCCTGGACTCGCTCGTTATGACGAGGTAGCTTCCGGCCAGATCAATCACGCTCTTCGATTCACGGTAGCCAGCTCACGCAAAGCCTTTGTCGCCCCGGCAACGCACTGGGCCTCGACGAATACTGCGACGAATCTCCTCCCGATGGGAGCCCGCCTGCGACTGAAGGCCACCTACGACATCTCTACCTTTACGCCGCAGACGAAGGTGATCCTTACCGCGCTTAAGACGTATGGAATGATCGTGGCGGATAACGGCAGCAACCTTTACCTCAGCGGAACCCCTGACTCGCGCTGGAACAACGACGATCTACACGAGCTTGGAACGGTTCCTGCGTCGGCCTTCGAGGTAGTCACGATGGGAACGCCCATCATCGCAACGACCATCCCGAAGGGTACCTCTCCTGTGATCTCAGCATTAAAGTCTTCAGCAACGGCGGCTGTGGCCAGCGGTACTGCGGTCACCCTTACCTGGGCGGCAACCGGCTCGTCATACTATGTCCTCTCGCCAGAGATCGGCGCGGTGCGAGGAACAGCGGCGGCAGTACATCCCACCGTGACAACTACCTATACGCTGGTCGCGAACAACCACTTCGGAAGCACAACGAAGTTAATCACGGTGACGGTCAAGTAAGCACGACGGAGAGGCTTGAGGCACCCGCTGAGTCTTGTGATCAGACTCGGCGGGTGCCTTTCGCGTTCAAGCGATCGCGTATTTGTGAGCAGCGCCCAGATCTTCCTTCAGAAAGCGGAATAGTTCGTCGCCCGTCTCGTGATCCCTGGCACGAAGGATAGCGCTGGGATGAATCGTCGCCATGACGTTGCCGAACAACGGGCTCTCGATCAGTTTGCCATGATCGCGCATCAGGGCAAATGTCCCTCCCAGCAGGGACTTTGAGGCGCTCGCTCCAAGGCATAGGATGACCTTTGGTTCAATGGCTTCGATCTCTGCGAGAAGCCATGGACGACAGGCCATGATTTCGGACATCCGGGGATTCTGGTGCAGCCGGAATTTTCCGCGTTGGACAAACTTGAAGTGCTTGACGGCGTTCGTGAGGTAGAGAGCGGAGCGGTCCATTCCAAGCTCGTTGAGAGCTCGGTCAAGCACCTTGCCCGCCGGTCCGACGAACGGCAGCCCCTGCATGTCTTCCTGGTCTCCCGGCTGCTCACCAACGAGCATGATTTTACTGCGAATGTTGCCGGTTCCGGGGACCACCTGCGTGGCATGGCAGTAGAGATCGCAACCCTTGCAGCTCGGGAGGGCGGCCTGCAGGCTTGGGATAGAGTGATCGGCTGGTATGAAAGCCTCGGCGGACGGCTTTTCCTGCTGCCTGGAGACCATGGTGGCGACCCTGGTCTTGGATTGCGTGATGAGTGTGGGAAGAAGGCTGACTTCGGGCAGATCCTTCCAGTAACGAACTGGCATCTCGGAGCGCATAGCCTCGGGATTGAGGCGGGCCGGGTTGAAGATGCTCGCATAATAACTGCGCCAGAGGTCTTCCAATTCGTCTTCGGCAGGTGCCGACTCGCGAGGAAGCCCCGGCGAAAAGACGAGCTTCCTGGTCGCAGGGCTCCACGAAACGCTCTCGTCGGGAGTAAGAATCGTCCAGCGCATAATGGAGAAGCGGTCGGCAAAGAACGGTGCTGCAAGCGGAAGGATGCGATGGTCGGGCTTGTACCAGGCGATGAAGTGCTCGCAGTTCTCGTCTTCGTCGGGGACCGGAGGATCCGGCGGTGCGCACTGCTCAATCTCTGTCTTAACGACTCCAAACGGTGTCGGAGTCGCGAGGACGAGATGGTGTGGCGATGGATCGGCCGGATCAGTCTGAACGAGAGGCTCGTCAATCACGACGGGACGCGCTTCCGGATCGGGAAGAATCAATTCCCCCGGTCGCAGCACTTTGCGGAAGCGCACAAACGCATGCATCTTGTGCAAGTCGCGGTGTACCTGGGCGGAGAAGCGTGTGAGTTGCAGGACATCAGAATCGGTCTCGATCTTCAGAAGATTTGGCTCGGTCTGAAGCCGGTAAAGGACACGGTAGAGCAGATTCCAGCGAGTGGGATCCCGGTGAATTGCGGCGTACGTTGCAAGTTCGAGGAAGGTTTTGGATGCCCGGGGATGAGGAAACGGAGTGCCGACGGGTGCCTCGTCAGCCTCGAGCGACAACGTGAGCGAAGCTGGGGACGCCGCATCCTGCAGGTCGAGCTGATCGGGAGCATACCCATCGTGAAGTGCCTGCCGGGCCGCTTCGCGCCAGGCCTGGAAGTCGGGTTGGAGGAGAATGTGCTTCATAGCCTGCTACATGGATTTGGATGCGAAGTCGGGCAGGCGAGACTGAAACAGAGGTCACTCATGTCATCGCCTCGTTGGAAAATGAGCGGTTCGTCAATCCCCCGGAAAGCGGATGTGGATACCACGGAAAGCGGATGTTCGCTCCTGTCCAGAAAGCATAGGCTGACGTGCATGATCGCATGTTCTCGATGTCGCCGGCAGTGCATTAGGCGGCAGCCGGAAGGCAGGTTCCTACGTCGCAGTCCATCTCAATCACTCTCTCGAAGATAGACGCTACGAGCATCCTACTGCTCGCCTTCTCGCTTCTCGCCTGCGGGAGCGTGGCTCTACTGGTCGTGCGATGGAGTAACCCGCGGCTTAAAGGACTCGGCTGGCTGGGCGGAGGGTTCGCTGCGGGATGCGCGGGCGTCACGCTCATGATGCTATACGGGCTCGTGCCAAGAGTATGTTCCGTGCTCTTGTCCGACATGCTCATCCTCGGCTCGTTCATTCTCCTGCACGTGGGCGCTCTCGAGCTCAGCGGAAGAAAGAATCTCTTCCCCAGGCTCGGCGTTGCGCTGCTTGCTTCGCAGGTAGTTGCTTTTGCGGCGATGACGTCTATACACCCTCACCCGGCTATGCGGATCGCTTTGATAGGAGCTCTCGTCTCGATCCAGGTTTGCGAGACCATCCTGCTTCTTCTGCGCGGCGCGAAGGACAGGGCGCGCATGCCCATGTATTTCTGCGCTACGATCCTTACCGGATTTATAGCCGTCAACATCTTCCGCAGCCTTGCCGTTCTGTTTATTCCCAGGTTCCAGCGACAGCCCTACGCAGGGGATCTCGTGACGATCAGCTTCGTCGTCTTCATCACCGTCGCCTTGGGGATCGCCTTTGGCTTCTTCTGGATGACAACCGCCGAACTCAGCGCCGAGTTGGAGAAAATGGCCAGCACGGATCCACTCACCCGCATATACAACCGGCGCGTCTTCCGGGAATGGTGTGAACGAGAGATCGATAAGAGTCGGCGCAAGGGATCGACGTTCTCGCTTCTGATGATGGATCTCGACCACTTCAAGCAGATAAACGACCGCTTCGGCCACATCGGTGGAGACGAGATGCTGATCGGCGTCGTCGAGAAGATGCAGGACTCGGTGCGAGGCATCGACATCCTCGGACGCTGGGGCGGCGAAGAATTTGTCGCACTTCTCCCGGGAGCCTCGCAGGACGCGGCCCTCATTGTGGCGCAGAGGGTGAGAATCAACATCGAGAAGCTCCTGATGAAGCGGCCCGAGGGTGCTTCAAAGCAGGGGGGAGAGCCCATGCGTCTCACAGTAAGCGTCGGAGTCGCAACCTACAGGGGAAAGGCCGATCAACTGGAAGATATCTTCCAAAGGGCAGACACCGCCTTATATCGGGCGAAAGAGGGCGGAAGAAACCAGGCGTTGTGGATGGCTTAGCGTGAGCCCGAGAGCTTAGCGAACCGCAGCCACCGCATTCCCTGGAGTAGCAGCCGCTGGAGGATCGTCCGTCACGGTATAGAGCTCGCCGGCCCGCAAATACATCTTTCGCATCTCCTCGCCATTCAGCGGCCGGGCCCCGCGCCGTCCAAACACGGCAAGCTGGTTCCCATTCTCATCGACCGCCCGATCGCGATCGATTCCCTTCGAGATCGCCAGCGCCTCGCCCTTCATCTTGCGCGTGGCGATCAACTGCGGCACAGGCTCCGGTGAGAATCCATAAAAGTTCCTCTGGGTCCCCGGAGAAAAGAGCTGCACGATTCGCATCCCGTTCTTTCCATCGGCAACGAATGCAAACTGGCTCGAAGCCACCATACCGATCTTCAGATCATGCGTATCGTTCAAAGCCCCACCTGCATTGAACATCATGTCCATCTTTGGATGCTCCGGATGCTCGACATCGACAATCCCGATACCGTCTTTCCCCGCTGAGACGTAGGCATACGTGCGCGCGACATAGACGTTCTTTGCATCCGCGAACGGAACCGTATCGCCCACCCGGCGCAGCTTCTCGGGATGCGTTATGTCGTAGACCTTCATCCCCTCGGCATCCACCACAAACGCATACCTGAACTGCACCGCGACCCCGCGCCCATCGTGAATCTCCGGGTACGAGCCGATCACCTTCGGGTGAAGCGGGTCTTCGAGCGAAACCACGAACATGCCTTTATCGGCCAGGATGTAAGCGTTGGTGCCCGCAATCGTAATTCGCCGCGCGCCATCGAGCACTCCATCCGGATTGAACGCCAGCGCCCTTTTCAGGAAGTTGTTCTGCGGGTTCCCATCCAGCAGCGTCCCAACGCCCTTCTTCGGATCGCCAATCACTACCAAGCCCTCGAACTTATCCGTCACGTACAGAAATGCGTACATGGGATGAATTCCCTGCTCCTCGTTTTCCGCAATCTGCGTTCTCAGCGGATCAAGAGCCAGCGTCGAAGGCGAGGCCACCGACGTCGCATACTTCGTCTTGACGTAGAACTTCTGCCCAAGGGGTGAAACGGGCGCAGTCTGCAAACGCTCCGAGTCGTCCTTGATGTCGACGTTCGCCACGTCGAACACCCGGAAGCCGCCTTTGCCCATCGCTGCGTACAAGTACTCGCCACGAAGCTGCACGTCGAGCACGTCCTCACCCTCATGCTCCAGCGCGCCCTTGAGGAACCGGCCGCCCCTCACGAACTTCTCGTAGTCCGCCGGATAAGCGAGCTTCTGGAAGTCGCTTCCAGCGATCACCGGAGGCTCCGTGCTTGCCGCCACCGGAACTGCCTCGAATCCATGATCGCCGTTCGCGACATAGATATATTTGCCCATGAAGTTGAGGAAGTTGGTTCCCTGCACCAGCAACTGCGCCATCCAGGCATTGTTGTCGCCGTTCGCCGATACGTGACAATCCGTGCAGCCCTTCGTCTCCTTACCCCGGACTGTGTGCGGTACATATGTGCTGAACGCTTCACCGCTGAACCCGGGCGACGACACCGTCTGCTGCTGCTGATAGATCCAGTTGCGATTGGCATTTTGCGAACTCACCACAACCGCGCAGGCCGACCGTACCGGAGCAATCTTGTTCCCAGTAGGCGTCCCATCGATGCCCAGCATATAGACATCGTCGCGAAGCACCTGGAAATTGTAAGCAGTCCAGTTACGTGTCGTTTCGCCTTCGTTATGCAGCATAGGCATCTTCTGGTTCGCCGACATCGAAAGGTGGCATCCGAAGCATGAAGTCGTCCAGGAAGAGTGACAGCTCTGGCACGTCATCCGACTGTCGTTATGAGCCAGTTTCTTCATGTCATCGGTATGGCCCCACGTCACGCCATCCGTCTGGAGCGTCTTCGCCAGCCTCGACTTCTCACTGTAGTGCTCGTTACCCGGAGTGATGGTATCAAGGGTCTGCACGACCTCCCACTCCACCTTCTCATCCACATTCGACCGCTGCCAGAGCTTGCCATCACGCCAATAGAACCGCGCCTGCTTGAAGGGCGTCCGCATCCTCAGCAAATTCGAAGATAGGTCGTTGGCCGAAGCCGGTCCGCTCGTCTTCAAAGTCGCTTTCTGCTGAATCGTCCCATGACAATCCACGCAGCCGATCTCGACCGCGTTCCTGGTCTCGCCGTACAGCTTGCCATTGCCGTGCACGTCCTGCGTAAAGTGGCAGTCGATGCAGTGCATGCCCTTCTCGAGGTGGATGTCCGCGAGATGCACCGATTTGCCCAGCGCCTCAGGATCGTCCGCCAGGATCTTCTTGTCATCCTTATCGAGCAGGTTACCCTTACGGTCGCGCTTGTACACCGCGCGGAAGATCCATCCATGCGAGTGGAAGTCCGCGAACTGCGTATCCTTTAGGTTCGCGTTGAAGTCCTTCGTCCCAAGCCGCAGCAGGAAGTCTGGATCGGCCCAGTTTCCGCGCGGCGCCGAGCCCTCCGGATTCCTCACCCGAACATCATGCAACTCCTGCTCGGACGGGTTGTGCTGCTTCTCCGGATACATCGTCTTGCCATCCGCCTCGTTGTCCCACCAGGTAAATCCGTAGTAGCTCGTGACCATGTTCGTGCCGGGATGCACGTGGCAAGTCATGCACTGCGACGACGGAATCATCTTCGTGAACGAGTGCGTCAGCGGATGTCCCGGCTCTCCGCGATTGACCGTCTTATCTTCGCTGATGCTCTGACCACGATTGCCATAAATCGAGATCGGACCCGAATGCAACGGATCACGGTCGTTCGCATAGACGACATGGCAGCCTGAGCAGCCCGACCCACGATAGTCTCCCGCTTGATCATTCGTACCCGGAAACGAAAGTAGCGGATCCAGAAGACGGGTCTTCTGCAGTCCGAGGAACACCGGGTCCGTGCGCAGGTCGGTCCCAATACCACGGTCGCTGAGTTTCGTGTCCGGCTTACCCGCCATCTCTTCCGGACTAGGATTGCCGATCTCCGACTTCTTCTCACCGCCGCGTTCGAAAGGCCGAAGCATGTTCCCCGGTTCCGACACCTCCCAACGCTGCAGCGGATCGAGATACGGAAGAACGCCCTTCATCTTCGTCTCTTGCGCGGTCGGGGGCGGGAAGGTCCGCAGTCTCTCCGGTTTCCCATCGATGTCGTAGCTCTCGCCGAAGTGTGGGTTCTTCAGCGGATACGCTCCGTTGTTATAGAGAGCCGCTCCCCACAGCATCGCGCCATGGGTCATCATGCTCGTCTTCACATTGCGCGTCTCGTTGGCATGACATGCCCCGCACGTCTCCGGCGCGACCCGCAAGTCGCCCGGGTTGGCAAACCGTACGAACTCGTAGCTCTCCCTAAGCCAGCGCGTATACACCCGCTTGGGATTCCCGCCCTGCTCCATGTCCTGAGGGAACCGCGGCTGCACGTGCGCGCTCATCTCAGCAGCAGCGTATTCCTTGGAGCCCCGCTCACCCGCCACCATGACCTCCGCTCGCCCACCGTGGCAGTCCGCGCATCCAAGCGTCACGGTGTCCTCGGAGTGCATGTTCGGATGCTCAATCCCGGTGTGGCAACTGACGCATCCCACGCTGGACTTCTGCGCGTCCTCAGCCGATTCGCCCTGCCGAATCCCCGTTCCCGGATGCCCCGCGACCTTGATCTTCCCGCCACTGGCTGACGTGATCTGGTGCGGCGTCTCTATCTGCGCGGCCTCGGCCTGTCCCTCGCGCTGCGCCTGCTGCCGAGCCTCAACACCTTGCACATGCTGCATCCGCGCAATCGCCAATCCCGCCGAAAGCATCACCGCGACCACGAGCCCCCGGCGTACGGAGACGTGATCTGCGCGGCGTGCGAACGTTCGGAAAAAGTCAAGCATCAGGAGTGGCCCCTATCCTATCCAACAACGAAGCATGCTGCTCAAAACTGGAACTTGATGGCTCCAAATACCGAAATCAAAGTCTGGCTCGTATAGATATCGCGAAGCCCACGCAGAGGTATAAGATCCGTCGCACCCGCGTGAATAGAAATGTTCTCCGAAAGCCTCGGCCGGTAGATCACCCCAATACCCGAGTCAACTCCAACTGTCCGTCGAATCCCGTTCTGCTGTAGTAGGAAGATCAGCGACTGTGTCCGCGCGAACTGCATGAAGTTAACATTCCCGACGATCTTCAGCCTCTGTGTCAGATCGACATCGACGCCCGCGTTGTAAAGATACAGTCCAGGGTTCACGAAGTTCGATTGCCCCTGATCCTTGCTCGATCGCAGATCCGGAAGAAAGCTATCCGGAGCGGTCAGCGCCACGCCCGCACGGGTCAGCGGAATGCCCTCGCGATTGAAGAAGCTAAACTCGCCACCGGCGAAGGCCACGCCATCGACGATCGAGCTGAAGCCGTGCCCGGTTCCACCTCGTGGGTCGTCATCGCCCGAAGAGTAGAGAAAGGAGGCGCGAACACGGTAGAAGTCGTGATCCTTCGAGACCTCCGCCGCCGCAAACTGGGCGTTGATATCCTGCCGCTTCGCCGCGAGTTGGTTAAACGTATCATCACCCAGCACCTGGTAGAACGCATGCGTGATGTTGTACTTGCCGATGTGCCCGTCGCCTGTCCATCCAAAGTAGTTCGCGTCGATCCGGTGCGGAGCAATATTTCCAACGGGAGCCGGTCGCTGAATACGCCCATTATTGTCGTAGTACAACCTGCCGTTATCCCGAACGAAATGGTAGCTGAACTGCGCCGTATATCCCTGCGCGAAGAAATCCTGGATGTATATGTTCGCCAGCGCGACCTCGCGGTCCCGCCGGTGGAAGCTGTTCAGCCCGCTGTTCGTATCCTTCTCCAGCAGGTCGAAGCCCGCAACGTTGTACTGGATGCGATTGGACTTCAGGTTCCCAAAGAACCGAACGCCCGGCTGCTCATCCGCGAAGATGAAGCCACGAAAATCAGACACGAACTGCTGGATTCCGAAACGGATATTTGCAAAGTCGTAGTTCGGACCGAAGTCGTGCACCTTCACTTCGACAAAGCCTTCCTGCAACCCGAGGTGCCCGTCCACGCGAGTTGTCCCGTCACGCACATCAGGGCTCACGACCTGATATTCCCTCGCGCGCAGGTAATTGATGTTGGCCGCGGGAGTAAACCGCACGCGCCAGTCAACCGGGCGAAACGCAGCCGTATCTCCGTGGAAGAGATCGAAGGTCATCCGCACCGTCTCGGCCAGGAAGAACTGCCCACCTTTGCCGAAGAAGTACGGAGAATCCGGAGTTTGCGTGGCCTGTCCCGCAGGCGTCGGGAGACGCCGTCCATCCACAGCCGTGATCGAGCTTCCGGTAAAAGCAAAGAACGTCTTGCCGAAGATCGGCTTATCTGCCTTGAGCACATTGCGGTTGAACGGATCGTACCAATGACCGTACACAAAGAGCGATTCATCACGGGGGCCGTACCGGTGATAGTCGGGCATCGGGGCCTCCCATCGGTCGCGCTGGGGCTGGAAGTTCGCGGACGAGGGCTGCAGCGGCACCTCCTTCGGCACCACCACCGCGCCATCCGCATCTGGACGGCGACTCAACTCCTTATAGGAGCCATCGGCTAGAACATCCATCTGATCCTGCGTAATCGGTCGCCCATAACTCGACGGGATCTCCGGCACTCGGATCTCAACCGATAACACTTCGCCGGCCTTCAACTCCACCTGCGGCCTCTCCAGCGAACCGCCACCAGGGCGCGTCAGGACAAGCTGATAGCTCCCAGGGGGAACGTGCAGGATACGAAAGACTCCATCCGCCGACGTCACAGCCGCAGGCATAGAAACGCTCTGCCCCGTGCCGGTCAAACGAACCTGCAACCCAGGAACGGGCGCTCCAGCCGTACTCAGAACGACACCCTGCAGCGCGGCGTATAATATCACCTTCTGCTGCGGAATCCGCGTCGCCGGAGCCTGGTCTCGATTCACTTCCTGCACACTCGAGGGCCCCGGCGGGGTCTGTCCGGTTGCAGGCGCATCCCCTGTGGGAGGTGTCGCGGGAGCCTGTGCCAGCGACATTGCGGGGAGCAGAAGCATGGCCAGAAACCAGGTCGATTTGGGTGCTTCAATAGGCAAGTGAAGGGCTCCGAGCTAGCGTATCGTCGCCCGCCCGATTCAGCAAACACAATCTGAGGAAACCTGCTTTTCTGCTAGACTCCCGCTCATGCAAGGTGATGTTTCCACCACGGGCTCCGAACTCGATGTTGCCGGCGAGATAGAAAAACTTACCGAGGAAGCGAGGCTCGAGAGCCGCCTGACCTTCCTTTACAGGGTAGTCGAAGACACTCAGGGAACCATCCGCTTCCTCGATACCAAGGCCGCCTTCTGTGTGCCCCTCCTCTCCGCCATGGTTGCTGGCGCCTTGCAGCGTACAGCCGCGAACGTCGGCCCGCATCATCATGCCCTCTTCATTGCCTTCATGGCTGGCACCACAATCACACTGCTGGTTTGCATGCGTGTCATCTTCCCCACCATCAAGCCATCCAACAGCCTTCTCGGATCGAAGGGCCCCAAGTTTTACATCGGTCACAACAAGGCGCATCACTGGCTCCTCCATACCGTTCGAGACAACCTTGGAGACGTTCTTTCCGAGACCCACAACAGCTACGTGAGCGTCATGAAGGCCACGAGCGATAACGACCTGCTCAACTCGATGTGCGACGAGGTCCTGATGGTGGCTCTCATCCGACAGGTAAAAAGCGACCGCCTGCACGCCGCCTTGTTTTGTCTCACCGGGACCGTCTTCCTCTTCCTCGCGGTTATGCTCTTCTGATCGCTTACTTCACCTGTGCCAAAACCCCATCGATGTTTTTCACGTACTTCCTGGCCCTGTCCGCCTCGTTTGCATCGGGGTTCGCCGCGATAGCAGCATCGAAGTGCGTCTTCGCCGCCGCCAGCAGTCCAAGCGATTGCTGCTGATTGAACTTCTCCGAATACAGCACACCCAGCCGGTAGTTCGTAAACAGGTCATTCGGAAGATAGGTCAACGCAACATTGCAATCCCGGATCGCCGGATCGAGCTGCTTCTCCATGTATTCGCTATCGCACAGGCCGAGATTAGCCTGCCCCCGCAGTTCCTTCCAGATATCAGTCTGCGCCGCCCGTTTCTTCCGACCCATCCCAAGTAGATAGCCTGCGACGTAGTAGTTCAATTGCCCCGCCTTACCCGTATCGAAGTTCGAGAGCAGCAGGTAACTGTTGTACTCCTGCATCGCCTCGGTCGGTTCCTTCAACTGCCGCAGACACTCCGCCAGCCAGAAGTGAGCCTCGGCGTTCTTCGGCGTCAGCTTGATCGCCGTCAGCGCCGAAGTCTTGCCATCCGGAAAGTCTCCCTTCCGCGCATACGCCTGCGAAAGCAGATACCACGCCGTCCCACGATCCGGCTCTCTGCGAGTCACAACGTTCAATTGCCGGATAGACTCATCAAGATCACCCGCGTCCAAAAGTGCAGCCGCGTAGCCCGAACGCGCTTCCATGTAGTCGGGATCGATTTCGATCGCCTTCTTCAGCGCTGTCAGGGCCTTCTGATCCTCAAACAGAGCATTCTCGACGCGTCCAAGGTAGAGGTAAGCCTGGCTATACTTCGGGTCGATCTGGATGGCCCTTTCGAAGTGGTCCGCAGCCTTCTTGTAATTCTCCTCGAAGCCCTTGTTATAGAACTCAATCCCCTTATCGAACTCATCCACCGCGGCCCGGCTCGCACGCCGCGCAATCAGCATCCGGATCGTCACCGTCGTATCCTGCCCCGGATACACCTGCTCCTCGCGAGGACCATCCGGCTCGTACCCAAGATGAATGCCCTTGATGGTGTGCGCCCCCGGAGTAATACCCGGCAAACGCAAAGGCTTATCCTTATTTACAATCCCCGCGCTGCGCCCATCGATCCACACCTCGGTGTTGTCCATGTTGGCTTCAACAATGAGGTTGCCATACTGCGGCGGAGGAAGGTTCGCCTTCACCCGCGTCGCGTTGTAGGCCAGCACCATGTTCGGATCGAAGCTTCCACGCTCGCTCGTCGGATTCTGGCGTGCATCGGTGGCTAGTCGAACGTTCGTATGGACATATTCGCCAAGCTCATCCGCATCGACAACTCCATCCCCATTCGTATCCGCCTCACCTTCGAGCCCCTTCACGACGTAATACGTGAAGATCCCATGTCCGCCGCCCCACTTCTCGCTCTCGAAGCTCTGTTCCCTGTCCCTGCTCGCAGTCAGCGAAAACAGTGACTTCTGCACATCAAGCAGCGTCTGGTTCACCTGCTTCCGGTCCGCCTCCGGAGTGATCGCGCCCGAGTGGCAGGCGTCCGTGATCAGCACCTTCCACTTACCTTTGATCTTGCCGCCGATCACCGCACCGAGCGAGTCCATCGGATACGCACTGTTCGCGACATTATGAATGTCGACGTCATACGGCGCGAGATACCCCTTGCCGCTCGAAACGAATCCATGGCCCGCGAAGTAGATCAGCACACGATCGTTCTCTTTCGTCACCGAAGGAAGCCATTCCTCGATCTCATGCCGAATGTTCGCAACCGTAGCCCGATCGTTGATCAGCTTATGCACATTCTCCGCAGGAAACTGTCCACCCTCAGGACTAATCAACGCCGCATAAATATCCTCCGCATCGCGATTCGGGAACTCGAGCTGCGCGGAAGCCGGGAGATTTTTATAGGTAGCAATTCCGATCACGACCGCATAACTGCGTGGAATCGTCACCGCCGCCTGCGCGCCTTTCTGCTGGATTGCCTTCAGGTCACGCGTCGCACCCTGGTCGGTAGCAGACGGTGGATCAGGCGCCGGCGTGGTCTGCCCCATCACCAGAGAGGTAATGAAAACCGACACGAGGAAAAGCAGGAGAACTCGTAAGAATCGCATAGCGTGGATCCTGACCTAAATACTCACATGGAGCCCAAATGGATTTCTACTGATGCGCCAACCGGAACGTGTAGAGCATTGGCGCCGCCTGTGGTCCGGCCACCGTCACGGTCGCATCGCCCTTCTTCTTCGAGAACACAATATCGCGCGATGCCTCTCCAGCGATAGGCTTCAGCGGGGCCGGAAGCTCAGTTTCCTTGGGCAGAGCAGCCGGCCCGGCTGAGTCGTCCATGCATTCACCCCGCGCCCTGAAGATCCGATCGTTGCATCGCGGCTTCATCGAAGACACCGGCCCCGGAGCCACGAAGCTCGAAGCTGTCGGCGTCGCAAGCGCGGTCGGACTCAACAGAAAATAAAGCACGTCAAACCCGGCCGGTCCCTGCACTTCAAACCATCCCTCATCCACCGCCGGTACAAGGTACTGCTTGTCAGGTAGGACGCGATTGTCGCTCCCGGTGTCCGCCGACGGAAACACCGTCGAGAACCGCCCCGATGTCCCCTGGTTCATAACGTATAGGTACCCCAGGTAGTGGCTGTTTAACCGCATTCGGATCACGTCTCCCGTCTCGAATACGTGTCCGGTCGCCATGGGCTCGACCCTGCCGTTCTTCTTACGCTCGAGCGTAATCTCGACCAGGTCCGGGGTAGCTTTCGCTGCAACATCACCACCCGCCGCGGGAGGCGCGGGAGTGGCAGGCCCAAGTCCCGTAAGCCCTAGCAATACAACGGATAGAAGAGAAGAAGCAATCACCGGACACCTCGGGCAGAACAAGCTTCGAGGACCCTTATACAGCCGTTTGCGTCAACTTACCATTCCACGCCTGGGATAAATTTCGCGTCCATTCACCGTTCCAAATCTAGGTTGCCATGAGTTCACAATATCTATTACCCTCCGCAAACTAAAGTTCCGTCCCAATTTGTAACGGATTGTCCCAAAAAGGCACTACAATTCCGTTGAACCGACACCAGTACACATTTGCGATCGGGAGTTGTCGTTCTTCATTCGACGCCCTGAATCCAAAATTTACGTTCTCCGGGGAGCCTTATGTCACGCCGCCGCTTGATTCGTCATGCCCAAAAACTCCTCGCCGCCTACGTTCCAGTCCTCCTTGGCGCGGGTGTGCTGACGTCGCTTACCGGTTGCGGAAGCGGAATCGCCGGCTCGCCCGTCAACGCCACTTCCACTGCCCCAACGTCGATTCCCTCCGCCGTGAAGAGCGGTCCACAGCTCGGATATATATGGAGCGATAAGACGCATACTCTGCGCCCAGTCCTCGGAATCCCCGGCTCTTCGCGACTCGGAGAGAGCGTCGTCCCAGCCGACCTCTACCTCACAGGCGCCTCGTCCGCCGTCAGTAATCTCGCCATCCTGCAGGAGACCGACGGTGTTCTCGACCTGATGTCCCTTCCCTCAGGGAGTCCTGTCCGTCTCTCCGCCACGCTTGCGCCCAACGCCCAGATCCGCTTCGCGCCCTCCGGCAACAATGCCGTCGCCTTCGTTCCCGGCACGTCCTCAGTCACGCTCCTCACCACCCTCGGCTCCAGCCCGAAAGCGCAAAGTGTCGCCTTCAACTCTGCCATCGCCGAGGCGGCTGTGAGCGATAGCGCCACCGTGGCCGCCGCCCTCTCGTCTGGCTCTATTCGCACCATCTCTCTTGCGGGCACACCCAACACGTCGGGCTCGGTCGCCACCCTCGGCGGTCTCTCCTTCGTCGGCACAACGGAAAATCTCCTCTTCGCCGATGCCGCCAGCAACAGCGTCACGATGGTGAGCAACAGTACCACCTCTCCCGCTTCCACCCTCATCCCCAGCGCCAGCATGCTGAAGTCTCCGCAGGGACTCGGCGCGACCCACGACGGGCACTACGCCATCCTCGCCAACACCGGCAATGCCTCCATCGTGCGCGTCGACCTTACCGCCCAGACCGCCCCGCAGAGTTTCGCCTGCTCCTGCCAGCCGGCCCTGGTCGCTCAGCTCTCGGGCTCGGGCGTCTTTCGCGTCACCTCTGCCGACTCCGGCCCCGCCTGGATGCTTGACGCCTCCGCGTCCATACCGCGCGTCCTCTTCATCCCGGCCATTAACGCAGCTTCCACCTCGGATTCCGGAACCAACACCACGGTCAAAAACTGATGCGTCGACTCTCGGTCCTCTCTGGTTTCCTCGGCCTGCTTTTTAGCACTGTCCCGGCCATGGCCCAGACTGCTGCCGGCGCAACCTCCGTCAGTCCCGCATCGGTTATCGCTGGAACTGGCGCGCTTTCGGTCACACTTGGAGGAAACTTTCCTCTCGCCGGCCGTGGCGTCTATAGCTTCTGCGTCGTCTCAGGGGGGACTGCGAGCAAGATTGCCCCGACAAGCATCACCACCACGAGCGCGGTGGTCCCTCTTCCCGCAACCACGGTACAGGTAGCGCCAAGCTACTTCACTTCGGGAGTCGCGCTTGTCCAGATAAGCCTTGCGAGCCGAGCCTCGATCTGCACTTATCCGGCATCGAGCTCCAACGTTGCTATGCAGATCCTTTATCCCACCATCACCAGTGCGAGCCTGCTGGCACTGCAGCAAAACAACCTCACGCCTGGCCCCGCCAGCGTCCCGAACAGAGTCGAGGTTCTTGGAACCAACTTCATCGCTGGCAATACCTATGCCACGGTAAGCATCGATAGCTCCTACACCTCCGGCCATCTGACCGCCGACGTCATTACATCCGGCTCGCTCACCTTTGCCCGACCGGCCGTAAAAGATCTTGGCCTCTCCAACCTGACGATCCATGTCTGTAACCTTGGCGGGAACTACAGCTACTGCAGCCTCTCCAGCAATCCCGTCATCCCGCTTTACTCTCCCGCCAAGACAACCGTCACCGCCTCCGCTACTCCCGTTTCCGTCCTTCCCGGCGGCTCCTCAACCCTCTCCGCGAAGATCGCAACAGCCGGGCCCACACAAACATCTGGCGGAAACTTCGTCCCCGGCGCTCCCAGCGGGAGCGTCGTCTTCAAGGACACCACTGCAGGAACCACTCTCGGAACCGTCAAGGTGACGCCCTCGACCCTCGCCTTTACAACCGCCAATGCGCAACCACTCACCATCACCACGGGCGGCTTTCATCCCGACGGCTCTCCCTCCCTCCTGATCCCGCTTGTCGCAGACTTCAATCAGGACGGCATCCCCGACACCCTCATCATTCAGAACACCGAAGCCACCATGCAGCTCTTCCTCGGCGGATCGCCCGCAGGAACGCTGCAGGCAGCCCAGGCCATTACCGTCGCGCAGTATTGCTACTCCCTGCCCGCCGCCACCGTGGGCGACTTCAACGGGGACGGCTACCCCGACATCGCCTACCTTTGCGGTGATTCCAGTGGCGGAAGCCAGATCTACATGGCCCTCAACAACGGCGACGGAACCTTCCCGGCCTACTATGGCTACTACGTCGGAGACGCCGGCGCGGCCACTCAACTCGTCGCCGCCGACTTTAACAACGACAAGATCCTCGACCTTGTGGCCACCGGCCAAACCAACTCCCCCTACGACACCCCGGTTTACGGCATCGAGACCTTCTTCGGCACAGGAGGCTCTCAGCCCAACTTCAACGCCGGTCCCGTCACCACGACCACCGACGTCCCCGGAACCCAACTCGTCGCCGCCGACTTCAATAACGATAAATACACAGACCTCGCCCTGCTCCACACCAACGCAAACGGCGTGGTCACCATCCAGCCCTACCAGAACAATGGGAAGGCCGTCTTCACCACCGCCGCCGCCATCCCCGTCAGTGCCGCAACCACCAGGCTCATCGCCAGGCCTTTCACAACCAACACCGCCTACTCCGATCTCGCCGCAGTCGAACCCGGCGTCGGTGTCGTCGTAGCCCTCAACAAGAGGACCAAGACGACCTCCTTTTCCACGCCCGTCCCGACCGCACTCCCCAAGCTCACCGACGGCATCTTCGCTGACTTCGATGGCGACAGCATCTCCGATCTCGCCTACTACGACAGCAGTGCGGTCCACGTTCTAAGCGGGAGGGGCGACGGCGGCTTCAGCAACGTCTTCGGCCAGACCCTCACCCAGGCCAACCTCGTGCTTCAGGCCGCTGCCGATCTCAATGCCGACGGCCACGCCGACCTAGTCGTCTATGAGCACAACGGACTCGATTCAGAGTTCGTCTTCCATAACATCGTCTCCGTCGTTACGACAGGGACGAGCAAGGCTACTTTACCCGCCGCCTTCAGCGCCGGCGGCGCACATAACATCACCGCGACCTACAGCGGAAACATCGACCTCACCTCGGGTTCCGGCACAACAGGCGTCAGCGTGACTCAACTCACCCAGGCGATCACCTGGAATCCACCGGCCACCGCGACCACCACGACTCTGATCAACGCGGCCTACCTGAACGCAACCGCGAGCATCGCCGGAACCTTTGCTTACACCCCCATAAGCGGTTCCTATCTCAGCGCCGGCTCCCAGACGCTCACCGCAGTCTTCACCCCGGCCGACACCGTGGACTACGCCTCGGTCACGACAACCAGGACCGTTACGGTCACGAAGTCTGCCGTCTCGACTTTCGTCATCGCCGCCACTCCGGCAAACCAGACCTATAACTCCGGCGTTCCTACCGTCGTAAGTATCACACTGAACGGCACCCACTATCCTCCTGGGGGAGCCGTGCAGTTCTACGACGGCAGCGTCATGATCGGAACGGCGGATCTAATACGCGGCACAGCAGCAAGCAGCGTAGCCAGCCTGACCCTCGCATCCATCTCCACCGGGAACCATGCCTTCGGCGCGAGCTACGGCGGCGACAGCATCTACAGCCAGCTTGTCGTCCCCGTGTCCCGGTACATCGTTTACACCGTCGGGAAGGTGGCGCCGATCATCACGTGGACACCGAATCCGCAGACCATTTCGTATGGAACAAAGCTTTCGGCCGCGCAACTCGACGCAGTAGCGAAGAACGCCTCCGGCACCATCATTCCGGGCACATTCACCTACACTCCTGGCGCCGGAGCAATCCTCGATGCCGGCGAGCATTCCATCTCGGTCACCTTTACGCCGACCGACACGACCGACTACACCTCAGCCACCGATAGAGCGTCGGTCATTGTCAGCACCTTCACCCCGGTCATCACTTGGACCGCACCCACAGCCATCACGTACGGCACTCCCCTGTCCGCGATACAACTCGACGCGGTCGCCAGGGACATCAACGGAGCCACGGTCCCCGGCTCGTTCGCTTACTCCCCCGCCGCTGGATCCTTCCTCAACGTCGGCACCACGCAGGACACCGCGACCTTCACCCCAAGCAACAATCAGGACTTCAACACCGCGACCAAAACCGTCCCCATCGTCGTCAACGCCGCGAACAGTAGCACCGTCCTCCAGCTCACACCCAATCCCACAACCTACGGCGAGCCCGTAACACTCAAAGCAACCGTCTCCGACACCAGCGGCAAACCTCTGTCGGGCACCGTGACCTTCGCCGATCAGACAACCGGGACCAGCCTTGGCCAAGCAACGCTCACCGCCGGATCGGCCAGCATTACCTACTCCTTACCCTCCACCGGAGAGCACGAGATAGTCGTTACCTACCCAGGGGACACGATGCATCTCGCAAGCACTGGCGGACCAATCGCCCTCACCGTCAACAAGGCAAGCCCGACCATCGCCTGGAAGCCAGCCGTAGCCACCATCGTCTACGGAACAGCCCTTTCCTCCTCCCAACTCAATGCCACCGCCAGCTTCTCTGGCCCTGCATCCCTCCCGAACCTACCCGGGACCTTTACCTACACCCCAGCCATCGGCACCGTCCTCGCCGCCGGATCCCACACCCTGAATGTCAGCTTCGTCCCGAACGACACCACAAACTTCAAGCCTACCAGCGGCTCCACCGTCATCACCGTCACGAAGGCAACGCCAACCATCACCTGGCCCGCAATTAGTCCCATCGGCCAGGGCACTGCCCTCAGCGCTACCCAGCTGGATGCCACCGCGACCGGAGTCGGTGGAACCAACCTGCCTGGTGCCTTCACCTACAACCCATCGAGCGGCACGGTTCTAGCCGCCGGCCTCCAGACGCTCAACGTCTCTTTCGTCCCCACCGACACCACCGACTACTCCACAACCGCGGCATCGAACACCATCCACGTGCTCGCCACAACGACGACCACCGTCACGGGCACCCCGAATCCTGCCTACGCCAGTGAGTCCGTCACCCTCACCGCGACCATCGCCCATGCCGGAGCAGCCGCAGCCGCAGGCAGCGCCACCTTCTTCGACGGCTCTCTTCGACTCGCCACGGTCCCGGTCGTGAACAACACCTCGGCCTTCACCACCTCGGCCCTTAGCGTCGCGACCCATAGCATCCACGTCCTTTACTCCGGCGACACGAACTACCAGACAAGCACCTCTGCAAGCATCACCGAAGCCATCGTCCCCGACCAGATATCCGTCACCTGGAACCCCACGCCCGCGACTATTCCCTACGGAACGCCGCTCGGAGCGGGTCAGCTTGACGCCACCGGCTTCGATCCCCCCGGCAACCCCCTATCTGGCACATTGACCTACACACCCGCGCTCGGCACCGTACTCTCAGCCGGGACCCAGACTCTCTCCGTCCTATTCACACCTGCTTCCCCGTTCGTTCCTGTTACCAAGACCACCACTATCACCGTCACCAAGATCGCCCCCACCATCGCTTGGCCGACGCCCGCCGCCATCAACCAGGGCACCCCTCTCTCCGCCACCCAGCTCGACGCCACTGTCACCGGCCTCAACAACCAGCCGGTTTCGGGCTCATTCGGCTACAACCCAGCCGCCGGAACGATCCTCCAGCCCGGCCTCCAGTCCCTTCACCTCACTTTCGTCCCCGACACCGGCAACTATCTCGCCGCGACCGCCTCCAGAACCATTCAGGTCAACAACGCCCTCACGACCACCACCCTCATCAGCACGCCGAACCCATCCACCTTCGGCCAGACCGTCACCCTGACCGCCACGGTCGTCCAAACCGGCACCGAAACCGCCGCCCTCACCGGCACCGTCACCTTCCGCGACACCACCACCAACACGCAACTCGGCGTCGCGATCGTCACCGCTGGCAAGGCCTCCCTCACGATCTCAACCCTGACCTCCGGCTCGCACGCCATCACCGCCACCTACTCCGGCGACATCAACTACAACGGCAGCACCACCCTCGCGGCCACCACCCAGGTCGTCGGCACCATGACGCCCGTCATCACCTGGGCGCCTACCACCACGACTATCCCCTACGGCACCGCCCTCGGCACCGCCCAGCTCAACGCCATCGCTAAAACGGCGTCCGGTGTCACAGTCCCAGGCGTCTTCACCTATACCCCCGCACCCGGGACCGTTCTCAACGCTGGCAGCCAGACCCTGAGCCTCTCCTTCGTCCCCGCCGACACCACGAACTTCAAGAACACCACCGCTGAAACGGTGATCACAGTCACCAGGCTGACACCCACCATCACCTGGCCCGCACCCGCCGCGATCAACCAGGGCACCGCCCTCTCCGCCACCCAACTCGATGCAACCGCCACTGGCCTTAACAGCGCTAGTCTCTCCGGCGTCTTCACCTACGCTCCTCCCGCCGGAACCATCCTCCAGCCCGGCATCCAGACACTCAGCCTGTCCTTCGTTCCCACCGACTCCGTCGACTACACCACCGCCGCATCCTCCAGAACCATCCAGGTCAACAACGCCCTCACGACCACCACACTCAGCAGCACGCCGAACCCCTCCAGCTTCGGCCAGACCGTCACCTTCGCCGCCACTGTCGCCCAGGCCGGCACCGAGACCACTCCCATTACGGGCACCGTAACCTTCCGCGACACCACCACCGACACGCAACTCGGCGTCGCGACCGTCACCGCCGGCAAAGCTTCCCTCACGATCTCAACCCTGACCTCCGGCTCGCACTCCATCGCGGCAACTTACTCCGGCGACACGAACTACGTTGGCAGCGTCACAACGACTCCGGTCATCCAGAGCGTGGGCACCCGCACACCGGCCATCACCTGGAACCCGAATCCCTCCACCATCCCCTACGGCACCCCGCTGTCCCCAGGTCAGCTCGACGCGATCGCGTTTATCCCCAACACCACCACCCCTGTCTCCGGCACATTCACCTACTCCCCCACCCTTGGTACCGTACTCGGCATCGGAACTCAGACCCTGACCGTCACCTTCGTGCCCAGCGACCCCACCAGCTTCGACACCGCAACGGCCGCCGTGCCTCTGGTAGTCCAGAGCCGCTCCACCTCGACCCTCCTCGCAATCACCTCCTCTGGCGCTCCCGTCGCTACGGTCACTTCGGGCTCTGTCGTCACCCTCACCGCGACCGTAGCCTCTGGAACCGATCAGGTCGCGCCTGGCCAGGTGAAGTTCTGCGATGCCAACGCGGCCACCTGCGCGGATAGTCACCTCCTCGGCACCGCCCAGCTCACCAGCGCCGGAACCGCGACCTTGAAGTTCATCCCCGGCATCGGCGTTTACAACTACAAAGCCATCTTCCTCGGAACGAAGAACAGCACAGGCAGCACATCGACAACACACCCGTTCGCTGTAACCGGTCTCTACCCCACCCAGACCACCATCTCTGAGGCAGGCACACCGGACGACTACACCCTCACCGGCACCGTCGTCGGAACCGGAGGCGCCACAAGCATCCCCCTCACCGGTACCGTATCGTTTCCGAGCTCGGACACCGGCATCCCTTCCCTCGGAACCGCACCCCTCGGAACAAGCGTAGCCGGAATCACCTTCAACGCCCTCACCAGCACGGTAAGCGTCGACACCCCTCTCGCCCGCAGCGCCATAGGTGACTTCAACGGCGACGGAATCCCCGATGTGGCAAACGCGAACACCGCCAGCGCGAACACCGCAACCACGGTGACCATCGCCCTCGGAAATGGTGATGGAACATTCACCATGACCGCGACGTCCCCGGCAACCGGCAGTCGTCCAGTTGGGATTATCGCGGCAGATTTCAACTCGGACGGCAAACTCGATCTCGCCACGGCCAATCAGGCCGGCGGCACAGTCACGATCCTGCTTGGCAACGGAGACGGAACATTCACTCCAGCCCCGACCGTTACAGTGCGTGCCCTTCCCGACGACATCGTCTCGGCGGACTTCAACGGAGACGGCATCCCCGACCTCGCCGTCTCCGTGAGCGGCGGAATCTCCGTGCTCCTTGGTAAGGGCGACGGGACATTCACAACACTCTTCACCACCGTGAGCCCGAATCTCGCGAGGCTTGTAACCGCCGACTTCAACGGAGATGGCAAGCCAGACCTCGCTGTGATGGGGTACTCCGACAGCTCGAATCTCTTCGTTCTCCTCGGCAACGGCGACGGAACATTCATCACGAGCGCCACCATGCCTCAGGCTGTCGGATCCACCGTAGATGCCCTGACGACCGGTGACTTCAACCAGGACGGCAAGGTCGACCTTGCGCGCACAACTTCGGCCACGCAAAGCATCACGATCCTGACCGGGGCCGGAGACGGAACCTTCACGTCTGCGACAGTCGCCGCAGCCACATACGCCCGTCCTACAGAAGTCCAGACTGCGGATTTCAACGGGGATGGCAAGCTGGATCTGGCAATCGTCAACATCGCCGGAGGCACCGTGCCAAAGGAAACTGTCCTCCTGGGCAACGGAGACGGAACCTTTACCACGCCTCCCATCTCAACCGGTAGCGATAGCACTGGCTCGCTGGCGATCGCCGACGCTAATGGTGACGGCGTTCCAGACCTTGTCTCCGACATCGGAAGCACCACCATCACAAGCGCTCTCACCCAGCGCACCCAGACCGCATCAGCCTCCATCACGAACGTCCATGTCATCGGTGCGAACACAACGACACAGGTCAGCGCGTCATACCTGGGCGACACCCACTTCGCCTCAAGCACCTCCAAGTCCGTACCGCTGACCGGCGAGACCCTCATCCCAACCATCACCTGGGTCCCCAACCCGGCCACTATCGTCTACGGCACCGCCCTCTCCGCCGCCCAACTCGACGCAAACGCCTTCATCCCCAACACCACGACCTCGCTCGCCGGTGCCTTCACCTACACCCCGGCCGCCGGAACCATACTCACAGCCGGAACCCAGACCCTGTCCGCCACCTTCATCCCCGCCGACGCCGTCACCTACCAGCCCGTCACCACGAGTAAAGTCATCACCATCACCAGGGCCACCCCCAACATCACCTGGCCTCCCATCGCCGCCATCACCCAGGGCGCAGCGCTCTCCGCCGCTCAGCTCAACGCGACCGTCACAGGTCTCAACAACGCAACTCTACCCGGCAACTTCTCCTACACCCCGCCAGCCGGAACCATACTCCAGAGCGGCACGCAACCCCTCAGCCTCCTCTTCACCCCGACCGACCTCGCCGATTACACCACCGGCATCGCCACTAACTCCGTCGTCGTCAACAAGGCAGCGACTTCAACCACCGTCGCCAGCAGCCTCAACCCGGCTCCTTTCGGCCAGTCCGTCACTCTCACCGCGACCGTCGGCAGGACCATCGCAAGTACCGCCGCGTTCACCGGAAGCGTCGCCTTCACCGAGGGTACGACCCCGCTCGGGACAGCCCAGCTCTCATCAGGATCCGCGTCCGTCACGCTATCCAGCCTCTCCGCAGGCACCCACCTCATCACGGCCAGCTACTCCGGGGATATCAACGATCTCGCCAGCCAGGGTCAAGTGACCCAGGCCGTCACCGCCTCCGGCTCGATCGTTAGCTGGGCCCCCACCGTCACCACCTTCTCCTACGGCACCGCCCTCGGCTCTTCCGAGCTCAACGCCGTTGCGAAGACTGCCGCAGGCGCCAGCATCCCCGGCACCTTTGCCTACACTCCCGTCGCCGGAACCATCCTGGACGCCGGATCCCAGGTTCTCAACGTAACCTTCACCCCAACCGACACCACCAACTTCAAAACCGCCACCGCGCAGACCGTCATCACCGTAACCAAGGGAACGCCGTCCATCGCCTGGCCCGCTCCTGCTGTCATTCCTCAGGGCACCGCTCTCTCGGCCACGCAGTTGAATGCCGCGGCGACTTACTCCTCCGTAGCCGTCCCCGGAACCTATACCTACACACCCGCCGCAGGAACGATCCCCAACGCAGGCGTTCAAACCATCACGCTGCTCTTTACGCCAAACAACCTCACCGACTTCAACCCCGTTACCACCACCAACTCCGTCTCCGTCACCCAGTCCTCAACGACCACCACCCTCACCAGCAGCTTGAACCCAAGTTCTGCCAGCAAACCGATCACCATCACCGCGAACGTAGCTCGCGCCAACTCCAGCACCTCGCCTCTCACCGGCTCGGTCACCTTTACCGAAGGCTCAAGAACTCTCGCCACAGTCCCTATCGCCACCGGAACCGCCGCGCTGTCAACCTCGAATCTTACCGTAGGCTCGCACTCCATCACTGCCACTTATAGCGGCGACATCAACGATCTCTCCAGTCAGGGCCACCTCACCCAGGTCGTCGACATCATCACCCCGGTCATCACCTGGACGCCCAACGTCTCCACCATCTCCTACGGCACAGCTCTTGGCGCTGATCAGCTCAACGCCCTCGCCAAAGACGCCGAAGGCGTCGAAGTCCACGGTACCTACACCTACACGCCCCCCTCAGGCACTTTCCTCGCTGTCGGCCCGCACACACTCACCGTCCTCTTCACGCCCACCGACACCGCTACCTACACCACTGCCACGGCGTCCACCACCATCACCGTCCAGCAGGCCACCGCCTCCACCACTCTCGCCATCACCTCCGGCGGGATTCCGGCGACGACGATCGCCACGGGAGACGCCGCCACTCTGACCGCCACCGTCTCCGCTGGTACAACTCCCATCACCACCGGCCAGGTAAACTTCTGCGACGCCACCGTCGCCTACTGCACCGACATCCATCTCTTCGGCACCGCGCAGCTCACCAGCGCCGGAACCGCCTCCGTCAAGCTCTCGCCGGGAATCGGAAGCCACAGCTACAAAGCCGTCTATCTCCCCACGACGCACTACACCTCGTCCGCCTCGGCCGCAGTGCCGCTCACGGTCTCCGGCAGATATGCCACGTCAACCACACTCGCCGCTACTGGCGACGTCGGGAACTACACCCTCACCGCCACCACGACCGGCTTCGCTAACCCCGCCGCCGCGCCTACGGGCGCTATCACCTTCATCGACACCACAAATAGCAACGCCACACTCGGCACGGCCAATCTCGGCGATGCCGCCCGCTCGGTGAGCTTTGGAGTTTCGGAAAGCCCAACCACCGGGACGGGCTATCAATTCACCGCCACGGCCGACTTCAACGGAGACGGCAAGCTGGACCTCGCCGTCATCAACCGCTACAACAATACCGTCACGATCATGCTCGGCAAAGGAGACGGAACATTCACGGTCGGATCCGTCGCTTCCACCGGAGGCATGCCTCAGTTGATCGGCATCGGTGACTTCAACGGCGACGGCATCATCGATCTCGCCGTGACGAACTTCGACGACAACACCGTCAGCGTCTTTGTCGGCAAGGGCGACGGAACGTTCACGGTTGCTTCAACCCCGTCGATTGGGCCGAGCGGCAGTCCGGTCGGCATTGCGATCGGCGACTTCAACGGAGACGGCAAGGCTGACATCGCCGTTCCGACGCAAGGCAGTGAAACCGTCAAGATCCTGCTCGGCAACGGCGACGGAACTTTCGCCCTCTCGTCCTCCGCCGCATCCGTCGGAAAAACACCCTTCGTCGTCGTAACTGGAGATCTGAACAACGACGGCAGGCCCGACCTCGCGGTAGCCAACTTCAACAGCAACACCGTCACCATCCTCCTCGGAAACGGGGACGGAACCTTCAAAGCGAGCACTCCCATTGCAACCGGCAACAATCCTCTCGCCCTCAGCCTGGGAGACTTCAACGCCGATGGCAAGCTTGACCTCGCCATTCCCAACTTCGGCGACGGAACCATCAGCGTACTTCTTGGCAAAGGCGATGGAACCTTCGGCCCGGCCTCAACCATTGCAGTCGGGAAATCTCCATACTCCGTCGCAGTAGGTGACTTCAATGGAGACGGCAAGCTCGACATCGCCGTCCCGAACGCCGGCGACAATACCGTATCCGTGCTGATCGGACACGGAGATGGGTCTTTCACACCTGGCTCCCTGGCGACGGTCGGCGGCTACCCCTCGTACATCTCCGTGGGCGATCTCAACGGTGACGGCGACACCGACCTCGCCATCGCCAACCAGGCGAACGGGCCCGCTGTCAGCATCCTCCTTGCGCAACTCACCCAGACGGTCACCGCCGCCGCCACCGGCATCTCTCCGCTCCGCATTGGCACCCCGCAGCACGCTGTGGTCGCCGCCTATCCAGGGGACACCGGCTTCAAACCCAGCACCTCTACCCCCGTCACACTCGCCGAGACGGCGCTTGTTACGCCCATCATTCATTGGAACCCCGCCGTCACCTCGATTCCATACGGCACCGCCCTCGGCAGCCAGCAACTCAACGCGTCTATCGTCGACGCCACCGGCGCAACGATCTCCGGTGCCGTCGCATACACCCCCTCTGCGGGAGCCATCCTCAACCCTGGCAAGCAAACCCTCAGCCTTACCTTCGTCCCAACCGACACCCAGCACTTCGCTTCAGCCACCGCGACCACCGTCATCACCGTCACCAAAGACATCACCACAACCGCCATCACCAGCGGCGTAAACCCAACCACCTTCGGTCAGTCGACGACCCTCACCGCCACCGTCGCCCGCACAACTTCCACCGCGCCTGGCGCCACGCCTCTTACCGGAAGCGTCACCTTTACCGATGGCTCTACTCCCATCGGAACAGTTGCCCTCGCGTCCGGTGTCGCCAGCCTGCCCATCGCGACCCTCGCGGTCGGCTCGCACACCATCACCGCAGCGTACTCCGGCGACGCTAACGATCTCGTCAGCAGCAGGCAGCTCACCGTGGTCGTCAACACCATCGCCACCAGGATCACCTGGTCGCCCGTACCGTCGACCATCGTCTACGGAACAGCGCTCACCGCCGGGCAGTTTGATGCCACCGCCACGAACAACGCAGGCGCCCCTGTGGCCGGAAACTTCACGTACAGCGCGAAGCCCGGAGACATCCTCAACGCCGGTGCCCAGACTCTCACCGCCTCCTTCATCCCCACGGATGCCGTCCACGACGCCAGTGCGCAGAGCACCACCGTCATCAACGTCACCCGCGCAACCCCAACCATCACGTGGCCCACCCCCGCCGCCATCGACCAGGGCACCGCCCTGGGGGGCAATCAGCTCAACGCCACCATCAAAGGCGTCACCGGCGCGACACTCGCGGGCAACGTCACGTACACTCCTGCCGCCGGAAGCACCCTCTCGGCCGGGGTCCATACGCTCTCCGTCACCTTCGTCCCCGCCGACACAGTCAACTACACCAACGCCACCGCGACCGTCTCCCTCACCGTCCTCAACGCGATGACCCAGACGGTGCTCACCAGCAGCGTCAACCCGGCCCAATTCGGCCAGACCACGATCCTGACGGCCTCTATCACCCGCCTCGGCACCATCACGAACCCACTCACCGGCACCGTTACGTTCTACGACGGCGCCACCCAGCTCGGTACTCCCGTTCAGGTGGTCCTCCCGAACGTAGCCAACGGGCCTAGTTTTGCGACCCTCCCGATCGCAACCCTCGGAGCTGGAACGCACAAGCTCACTGCCACTTACTCCGGCGACTCCAACTACATCACGAGCACCTCAGTTCAGCTCGCCCAGACCATCACCGTAGCTCCGACCACAGTCACCTGGACTCCAACCGTCTCCACGATCCCTTACGGGACAGGCCTCGCCGCCGCCCAACTCAACCCAGTGGCCAGCAGCCCCTACGTCCCCTCCGTCTCGGGACTCTTCACCTATACCCCGGCAGCCGGAACCATGCTGAACGCCGGCACCCAAACCCTCAAAGCCACCTTCGCGCCGACTGACTCGACCGACTTCGCCGCCAGCGCCGGCTCCGCCACCATCACGGTTACGCAGGCCACGCCGAAGATCACATGGACAGCCCCCGCACCCATCGCGCAAGGCACCGCACTCTCCGCCACCCAGCTCAACGCCGCGATAACCGGCATCACGGGTGCTACGCTCGCAGGCACTGTCAGCTACACCCCCGCCGCCGGAGCTATCCTCCCAGCCGGCACGACCACCCTCAGCGTCCTCTTCACCCCAACCGACACCGTCAACTACACCACCGCCACAGCGACTGTCCCGCTCATTGTCAACATCCCCACGACTAACCTCGTCCTCACCGCCAACCCGAACCCCGCTCAGGCCGGCCAGCCCGTCACCCTCACGGCAACTCTCTCCGAGACCGGCACAAGCACCCAACCCATCTCCGGTACCATCACCTTCTACGACAGCGGCAAAGCGATCGGCACCTCGCCCATCGCCAGCAACGCCGCCGTCCTCATCATCCCGACACTCACGGTAGGCAACCACAGCTTCGCCGCCACCTATGCCGGCTCGGCTGGCTACGCGACCAGCACCTCAAACACCCTTGTAGAGGCCGTCAGCGCCGCCACCACCACGATCCACTGGACCCCAGCCCCTGCCTCCATCGTCTATGGCACCGCACTCTCCGTCGCTCAACTCGACGCCACCGCCTCGACCACCAACACGACGAGTGTCCCCGGCTCCTTCACCTACACGCCAGCCGCAGGTGCCGTCCTTACTGCCGGAACCAAGATCCTCTCCGTAACCTTCACGCCCACTGATACCACCAACTTCACCGCCGCCAGCCAGACCGCGTCCCTCACCGTAACCAGGGCCACCCCAACCGTCACCTTCCCGACGCCTCCGTACACAGTCGTCGGTTCAACCCTCGGTGCCGCCCAGCTCAACGCGTCGGCCACGGGTGTTACCGGCGCAACCCTCCCCGGCTCCTTCACCTACTCCCCCGCTGCCGGAGCCATCGTCGCCGCCGGCCCACAGGTTCTCACCGTTACCTTCACCCCGGCCGACACCGCCAACTACACCACCGCTCAGGCGACCACAACCCTCAACGGAACCGCCGTTACCCTGACGTCGCTCGATTCCACCAAGGCCAGCCTCGGCGACAGGGCCAAGACCATCACCCTTACCGGAACCGGCTTCGTCTCGGACTCCGTCGCCCGCTCGAACGGTGCTGCGCTCGCCACCACCTACGTCAGTGCAACCACGCTCCAGGCCGTCATCCCCGCGAGCAGCCTCCTGACCGTCCAAACGCTGCAGATCTCCGTCTTCGATCCCTCCCAGAATCAGACCACGGCATCGATTCCCTTCATCGTCGTTGCCCCGTCCGTCAACGCCACCGTCTCCGCGCCACCCACCGCCAGCCCAGGCGACCAGCCCTCGATCACCCTCAACCTCGCCACACCCTACGCCGTCCCTGTCACCGCGAAGTTCTCTCTCGCCTTTACCCCAGTCTCAGGCGGCATCGTCGATCCCAACATCCAGTTCGCCGGCGGTGGCCAAACCACCTCCTTTGACGTAGCCGCCGGACAGACCACGGCTCCCGCCATCCAGATCCAGAGCGGCACCGTCGCCGGCGTCATCAACATCACCCTTACGCTTACTGCCGGCGGAGTCGATGTCACCCCAGCGGGAGCCACCGCCACCGTCATTAGCGTACCCGCAGTCGTCCCCGGCCTCTCGCAGGTCGCCATCGCCGGGAGCGGGCGCCAGTTGACCGTCACGACCTTCGGATACTCCAACACCCGCGAGATTACTCAAGCTCACTTCCACTTCACCCCCGCCGCCGGCAAGCAGATCCAGACCCAGGACATCACCCTCGACGTCAGCTCCATCTTCTCCGGCTGGTTCACGTCGCCCGACTCCGATACCTACGGTTCAGAGTTCCTTTACACTCAGACCTTCAGCCTGGATGACGACGCATCGATCGTCGGCCAGGTCACTGTCACCCTCAGCAACTCGATCGGCGTCTCTGCCGCAGGAGCCTCACAATGACCCTGAGAGAAAGCACCCGGCAAGCAACCCAAGCGGCTTCACGCCTCCTCGGACGTCTCATCGCCGCGGCCCTCATCGTCCTTCTGCTTCCGCTGCCTCGCCTCCACGCTCAGGAGCCTGCGAACATCAAGACCTCGGCGCCTCTTACCCTCCACATCAACATCCTCGAAGGCGAAGGCGCACTCAACAACATCCGCCAGCGCACCGCCCGCGAGCCAATCGTGCAGGTCGAAGATCAGAACCACAAACCCGTCGCCGGCGTCACTGTCCTCTTCAGCAGTATTGACGGACCCTCCGGAGCCAGCGGAACCTTCAATGCGGCCCGTACCTTCCAGACCGTCACCGACGCCGAAGGCAAGGCCGTAGGCCATGGCTTCACCCCGAACGCCACTACCGGCCAGTTCAACATCGAAGTCCAGGCCACCGCCGGAAGTGTCTCAACCTCTGTCGTCATCCACCAGATCAACAGCCTGACGAGTACAAGTGGCGCGGCATCTGCCGCAGGTGTAACCACCGCTGCCTCCACCAAGGGCGTCATTCACCTCTTCCACATCGTTCCCAAGTGGGTTGTAGTCGGCGTCGCCGCCGGAACCGCCACGGCAGTGGCCGTCGCGGTCACCGTCGTCCAGAACCCAAGCGGAGCCACCATCTCCAGCGGCGGAGGCACCGTCACCGCACCCGCCTCAAGACCAACCACCACCGCCCGCCGCTAGGTCTTTCGCCCACTCTGCCCAGAGAAGTGGTGCCCCACCTTCGGCTCAGCCTTACCGCGATCAAGGTGGAAACGTAAGAAACCTAACCGCCCGGCGGTCTTGGATATCGCCGCTGCTGACTTGCCATTCGCGAAGAGTACCTATTTCGCGTTCGCCGTTCGCTTCTTACTTCGCCTCCAACACCGCCACCCCATACCGTCCCAGCGTTACCGACCCCACCTGCCTCCCATCCAGCACGCTAAGCATCGAAGCCGGCAGATGCACCGTCTGTTCCGTCTTGGCAAAGTTCACCAGGATGAACACCTTCTTCCCCCCACCACTCCGCGCAGTCACCTCCACCCCCTCCGGGACCGGCCCCCACGCGGCCGCCACCCCGCTGCTCTCAACCATCCACTTCGCCAGCCCCTTGGTGCTCTCGTCCCCATCCCCAAGCCAGGCCCCAATGTAACTAATCTCCCCTTTACCGACCTTCCGGGTGATCACTGCAGGCTGCCCATCCAGCCATCCATTACTCGGCCCATAAGTCATCAGCACCTTCGTATCAGGCGAAGAAGTAGAAAGCTGCTCCGCCCAGATCTTCGAAGTCCCCGCCCCCATCGCCCCGGAAAACGGCACCCCATCCGCAAGCGCATAGAACTGCTCGACTCTCCCGCCAAGCATCTCGCCCAGCGGCCCCGGCTGCCTCATCGGCTGCAGCCCATTATCCCCATCTTTGATCGCCGCCCGCTGTCCCAGTACCAGGTGCCCGCCACCCTTCACATACTCCATCAGGTTCTTCGCAGCCTCATTCGTCAGCACCGCCAACCCTGGAGCCACAACAAGTTTGTAACTACTCAACGGAGCAGTAGGAGCCACAATGTCGATACTCTGCGATAACTCCCGCAGTGGCTTGTAATAAGTAAGTAGCTGCGTAACCGGATCGAACGCCTGGTTGTGCCTCTGCCAGTTGATCGCCCAACGACTCTCATACGAGTGCAGAATAGCCACCTCCGAATGCACCGACGTCCCCTTCAGCGACTCCCCCGCCTTCGCAAACTCCGCCCCGATCTGCTGTACCTCCGGATAAAGCGGCTCCGGAGTCCCATCCGCCCCCACCACCGTCCCGTGCAACTCCTCCTGCCCATTCAGCGCCGACCGCCACTGCCAGTACTCCACCGCATCCGCCCCATGCCCGATGTCGTGCCACGCCATCGCCCGCACCTCGCCCTTATCCAGCGCGACGTTATTCGGCTTCCAGTTCACAAACCCCGGCTGCGTCTCCATCACCCAGAAGTTCTTCCGCAGAAAGCCACGTGTCAAGTCATGCGCAGCCCCGTTGAACACCGGGTCCAGATGATCCACCCGCACATAGTCATCCCACGAAGCCATGTCGAGATCCTTCGCGACCGTGTAGTGGTCATACGCGTCGAACCATCCCATCATGTTCGTCGTAATCCACTGCCTCTTATCGCTCGATGCATGGATCGCGTCGATCTGGTTCTTCTGATAACTCCGCCACGTATCGCTGACAAACCTCTTCCAGCTCAACAGCAGCCCCGGATTCCCTTCCTTCTCCTCGATCGGAATCTGCGACCAATCCGAATAACTCTCACTCCAGTAAGTCGTCGTCCACCGCGTGTTCAGGTTATCGAGCGTCCCATAGTGCGCCTTGCACCAATCCTGAAACTGCTTCTGAACATCCTTGCCATACGACTCGTTCGCATACTCGTTATCGATCTGCCACCCGATCACATGCGGATTATGCCCATACCGCTTCGCCATCTCGCCCGCGACCTTCGCCGCCAACTCCCTATACTTCGGATTCGCCCAGTTGAACTGCTGCCGATTCCCATGCGCGTCCTGCCGCCCATCCTCCATGATCCGTAGCGTCTCCGGATACTTCTGGGTCAGCCACGCCGGAGGAGCCGCGCTCGGCGTCCCAAGCACCACGTCGATATGGTGCTTCGCCGCCATCGCAATTGCATGATCCATCCACGCAAACTCGAAGTCCCCCTCCTTCGGCTCCATGGTCGACCACGCAAACTCCCCGATCCTCACAAACCGGACGTGCGCCTCCTCCATCAACTTCAAATCCGCCTCCCAACGCACCTCCGGCCACTGCTCTGGATACCAGGCCGCCCCGAGATAGAGCGGAGGAGGAGCATCCTGCCCCATCAAGCGCATCGGGGAAATCGAGCAAGCCGCCAAGGCAAGCAAAGCAGAAGCCATCCGAAGAGTGTTGCGAACCATCATGCGTATTCCCTTTCCCTCTATCCACATCACAACCTTGTCATCCTGAGCGAAGCGCAGGGAAGTCAAAGGATCTCCGGTTGCATTTGCAGTTGCTTCTTTGGTTGTCATTCCCGAAGGGAATCTGCGTCTTCTGTTGCCTTTGCCGTTTCGCTTTACCGCATCCCCGCCACCACCTTGGCCGTAGTCACCATCTGCCCCGAATGCCTCTGTGTATGCTCCGCGCAATGCACCAACAGCCCACCCACCGTACTCGGCAACCCCTTCCGCCCCACCCCACGCCCCTCCTCAAAATCCCCCGGCAGCAGTTCCGCCACTCTCCGCGCCGCGCTCCCGATCCCCATCCGAAACTCCTCCAGACACTCCTCCGCCCTCGCACCCGGATCAAGCTCTCCACGCAGCGCCGCCATCTGCTCATCGGTAAGCTGATTCCCCTCCGCATACGTCAGCAAGCGATCCAGCGATCGTGCAATATGACGCAGATGAAACGCCACCGAAGCCACCCCATACGGCCGCGCGTTCACCTCCTCGTCCGACAGGTCCCCACACCACCTCTCCGCATCCTCATTCGACAACTCCAGGGCATGCAGCACTTGCCGCCGCACCGAATCGACATGGTTCAACGTGCCCCTCAACCACGGCTCAACCTTCATCGCCTCGCTCATCACAACCCCCTCGCCGCCCGCCACTCCCGCACCACATCCCCAACATCCCGATGCTGCCCGTCCACCGCATCGTTCATCCTCTGCATCTCCTCCGCCGACACCTTCCCTGCCAGCCGATCCATCGCCGTCTGAATCCCCGGATGCACCTTCAGCGAATCCTCCCGGATCAACGGCACAGCCTCATAGGGAGGGAAGTAATGCTTATCATCCTCCAAAACGAAGAACCCCAGCGCCCGAATCGGCCCATCCGTCGAATTTCCCGACACCATATCCACCTGCCGCTCTGCCAGAGCCCGATAGAGTAAGCCCAGATCCATCGTCCTGGGTCTCTCGGCAAACTTCAAGCCGTACGTCGCCTCGAGCCCCTCCAACCCATCCGGTCTCGACTCGAACTCATACCCCACCCCCATCCGCCACCCCCGAGCCGGTCCCACGGCAGCCGAGATCGTCTTCAACCCCAGCCTCCGCGCATCATCCCCCCGAATCGCCATCGCAAACGTATCTTCGAACCCCAACCCATCCTCCACCCGCACCCCATACTTGTCTTCATAGATCTTTCGAACCGAAGACAGCACCTCCGCTTTCCCCCGCTGTCCCACCGGAGGCAGGGGCTGCTTCAAAATCGCCGTCAGCGCAGTCCCGGTGTATTCCACATAACCATCGATCCGCCCACCCACGAGCGCCTGCTGGCAGATATAAGTCCCGGCAAGATAGAACCGCCGCTCGACCCGCTCACCGGTGACAGCCTCAATCTCCTGCGCGAGCATCTCTCCAAGCACCACCTGTTCGGTAAAGTTCTTGGCCCCGATCACCACCCGCGAAGACCGCGGCGGAGCACATCCAAGCATCAAGCTGGAAAAGAGCAGACCACTGACCAGCCTGGCCACACATTGGCCCACGTTCATACCCGCTTAACCGCCAGCTTTTTCTCCAGAAACCCTAGCCCGGCATCCGCGCCCAGCGCCAGAAACGCCGCCGGAATCGCTCCCGCCAGCACCAGTCCGTTATCCACGCTCGCCACCCCGCGAAAGATCAACTCCCCCAACCCACCCGCCCCAATCGCCGCCGCGATCGTCGCAACTCCAACGCACGTAACAGTTGCGGTCCTGACTCCTGCAAGAATCACCGAAGCCGCCAGCGGCAACTCCACCTTACGGAGCCTCTGCCACGGAGTCATCCCAAGTGCATTCGCCACATCCACCAGCGCCGGATCAACCGACGTAATCCCCGCATACGTATTCCGCAAAATCGGCAACAACGCATACCCCGTCAGCGCCAGAATCGCCAACCGAGCCGCATTCTCCCCAAGCCACGGCACCGGCAGCAGTAGCCCAAACAGAGCCAGCGAAGGAATCACCTGCACCACATTCGCAAACGCGATCACCGGCCCGGCGAGCCCTTGCCGTCGCGCCAGCAAAACCCCAAGCGGCAACCCAAGCGCCCCCGCCAGCAGCATCGCACTTACCGTCAGCCAGAGATGCTCAAACGTAAGCCGCCCGATCGTCCATCCGTTCGCCACGAAAAAGTGCCGCAGCCCGGTCAATTCCTGACCGCCCGATGCACCGCCCCAACATACTCCCGCACCTTAGCATTCGAAGATCCCAGCACATCCCCCGCCGCCAGGTCCGCCACCACAACCCCCGCCTCCAGAAACACCACCCGCTGCGCCAGGTAAAGCGCCTCGTCCAGGTCATGCGTCACCAGCAGAACCGTCTTCCGAACCTTCCCCATCAACTCCCGCAGCATCGTCTGCATCTCCGCCCGCGTCAGCGGATCGAGCGCCCCGAACGGCTCATCCATCAGCATCACCGGCGGATCCATCGCCAGCGCCCTTGCCACCCCCACCCTCTGCCTCTGCCCACCGCTTAACTGCCACGGATACCGCTCCCGCATCCCGTCGTACTCGATGCCCGCCAACCCAAGCACATCCCGGACCCGCCCCGAATCGGAACGCCCCGCAAGCTCAAGCGCCATCCCCGCATTCCGCTCGACAGTCATGTGCGGAAACAACCCGGTCTCCTGGATCACGTACCCGATCCCCCGCCGCAACTCCACGGGATCGCTCTCCCCCACCATCCGTCCCGACACCCGCACCTCACCTGAGGTCGGCCTCACCAGCCCATTCACCATCCGCAACAGTGTCGTTTTCCCACTTCCGCTTCGGCCCAGCAGGGCAGTAGTCGTACCCGCCTCGATTCGCAGCGAAACATCCTTCAGCAGCAGCCGCCCTGCGTCCCCGGATGCAGAAGAGGGCAGCGCATAGCTCACCTTCGCGAACTCAACGCTGCCCTCATCCATTCAAACTCTCCACCACCCCATGATGAACCTATCTCTCATGGAATGAAGACTTTGCAGATACATGCCTCAATAGAATCAAGACTTTAGCTTCGAAGTCCAACGCTAAGTCGAATGAATCGAAGACTTTACATCATTTGCCCAGTGTGGGGGGGGGTACTAGGTAGCTGCCTCCGCGTCGGTCGAGGCCTCACCCTGAAATGACCCCTCCGCACCCGCCTCAGGAGCCTCTGCCGCCGCAGTGCCTGCAGCCCCGACGCCTTCGGATCCCGGGTAGCCTTTCACCCGCACGACTGTGATCTTGTCGAAGCCCTCTTTGAAGGTCGGTGGCCTCAGCCTCTCGGCCATCTTCAGCATCACTTCGTCCGTCACCGCTCGGTCACGCTTCGAGTTACGCTCCATGCACACTGCAAGTGGAACATCGAAAAAAACCGCATGTACCTCATACTGAAAGCTCTTAGCCATCTTGATCCACTGCCGCCGCTCATGCGGAGACAGGTTCGTAGCATCCACATAGTTCCAAGGCATCTTGGCAATCAGCCGCGCCCGCAGAAGGCTCCGCAGCGTCGAAAACACCAGCCCTTGATACCTCTGTTCGGTAATGTCATCGAAGAGCAGCGTCCGCAGCAGGTCACTCGAGAGTGGCTGCACTCCGCGCCTCTTATACCACGTCGTCTTGCCTGAACCCGGAAGCCCGATCGCCAAAACCACATACCCCCGAGGCTCCTTAGGCGAGACCGGCGTCTGCTCCTCCGGTGGCACCCCAAGGTTCTCCGGCTGCGTCTCCACCTCAATCTTCCGCTCGGGAGCCGCTTCGGCTACAGCGGCATGAGGCGGAACCGGCGTCAAAGGCCGTTCAATAACAGGAGCAACCGCTTCCTGCACCTTCGGAGCCACAGGCTCCGGGTAATTCGGCCGAAGCGGAGCAAGCTGCCCTTGTGGCAGTTCCTGCCCGCTCTTCCCAGTGGACTCCGATTCATTCGGTCCACGCCTGGAGCGTCGTCTCATCGTTTCCCGTATCCAATCGCGCAAGTTGCGCATAACCCGCTTGTAACACAGCCTACACCCCCCAGCCAATCATGGCGGCGCACCCAGCATTTCCTCACCCAGAGGCAAGAAAATCGTCCAGAATAGAAAGAGAAGAAAGAACAGGAGCAAACTCGTTCATGGCAGTCAAGGTTGGCATCAACGGCTTCGGCCGTATCGGACGTAACGTCTTCCGCACCGCGCTCGGCAGTCCAGACATCGAATTCGTCGCCGTCAACGACCTCACCACCCCTGCGACCCTCGCCCACCTCCTCAAATACGATTCCATCCTCGGCAACCTCAAGCAGACCATCACCCACGGTGCCGACTTCATTGCCGTCGACGGGAAGCAGATCAAGGTCTTCGCCGAGCGCGATCCCGCCAAGCTCGACTGGGCTTCCGTCGGAGCCGAGATCGTCGTCGAGTCCACCGGCTTCTTCACCGACGCCACCAAGGCCAAAGCTCACCTCGGAACGACCGTCAAGAAGGTGATCATCTCCGCCCCGGCGACCAACGAGGACCTCACCATCGTCCTCGGCGTCAACTCCGACAAGTACGACGCCTCGAAGCACAACGTGATCTCGAACGCCTCTTGCACCACCAACTGCCTCGCGCCCGTCGTCAAGGTCATCCACGACACCTTCGGCATCGCGTCCGGCATCATGACCACCATCCACAGCTACACCAACGACCAGGTGATCCTCGACACGCCCCACAAGGACCTCCGTCGCGCCCGCGCCGCCGCCCTGTCGATGATTCCCTCCTCCACTGGAGCCGCCAAGGCGCTCAAGCTCGTCGTCCCCGAGATGGACGGCAAGCTCGACGGCTTCGCCATCCGGGTACCCACCCCCAACGTCTCGGTCGTCGACCTTACCTTCGTCTCCGAAAAGCCCATCACCGCTGCTACCATCAACGAGGCCCTCAAGGCAGCCTCGGAGTCGGGCGAACTCAAGGGCTATCTCGGCTACACCGACGAGGAACTGGTCAGCACCGACTTCCGCGGCAACCCCTACTCCTCCATCGTCGACTCCAAGCTCACCAAGGTCGTCGGCCAGAACACCGGCAAGATCATCAGCTGGTACGACAACGAGTGGGGCTACTCCAGCCGCGTCAAGGACCTTATCCTCTTTCTAGTCGAGAAGGGTCTCTAACAAAGCGCATCTCCATGAAAAGGCTGAGACCTCGGGTCTCAGCCTTTTTTTCTGCCTCTTCGAGCGAAAATCCGCCATTTGCACCACAAATTAAGCTGTGACAGACTGGAGTCCGTCGAGGTCTCCGATGCAGAAGCTCCTCAGCCAGATCGTCGTGTTTTCCACCGCTCTCCTCCTCGCAATCCCCGCCACTTCCCAGACCGCAACCCACGCACCCGACGGCCGCAGCTTCGAGCGCATTCAGAGCATCACCATACTCCCCAAGCCCGGAGCCCCTTTCTCCGCGACCGTCGTCACCGAGTGGACCCGCCTTCTCGAAGACGGCACTACCACCACCATCCGGAACCACCGCACCATCGCCCGCGACGGCAACGGGCGCATCTTTGAGGAACGCCGCTTCTTCACCCCCACCGGCGACAAGCAGGAGACGATGCTCACCAGCCTCGAATACTCCGACCCCGCCCGCCGCGAGTTCTATAGCTGTAAGCCCACCACGCACATCTGCATGGTCTATCCCTTCAACGCCCCCGCGACGGCACCCCCCACTCCGACCACACCCGTGCAGTTCCCCAACGGAGCAGGCGGCATCACTCACGAAGACCTGGGACGTAAAAGCATCTCAGACCTCGATGTCATCGGCTCTCGTGAGATCACCACCATTAACCCAGGCACCAACACCGGCTACGCCCGCCCCGAACCCACCATCAAAGAGTTCTGGTACTCTCCCCGTCTGGAGATCAACCTCATCGTCAAGCGCTTTGAACCCAGAGGCGGAGCCCAGAGCTTCACCGTCCAGAACATCAACCTCACCCCTCCCGACCCGAAGCTCTTCGAGCCACCCACCGGCTACAGGATCATCCGCACTGACATCCAGTAGTCACTCGTCATTGCGCCGTGCAGGAAGGTTCTGCGGCCAACCTGTGAGCATCCAACGACGCATGAGCGCTCGCACAAACATTCCTGGCACAAGCCCCTACGAACCCATCATCGGCTTCTCCCGCGCCGTCCGCATCGGGCACGGAGTCCACGTATCCGGCACCGGCCCAGTGGGCTGCGACGACGGCGACCTCGCCACCCAGACCGATCAATGTCTCACCCTGATTGCCAAGGCTCTCAAGGACGCGGGCAGCTCAATCGAGCACGTCTATCGCACCCGCATCTATCTCACCGACGCAACCGACTGGGAGTCTGCTGCCCGAGTCCACGGTAAGTTTTTCTCTCTCGTCCTTCCCGCCGCCACAATGGTTGTCGTAGCCGGCCTCCTCGACCCCAGGTGGAAGATCGAAATCGAAGCTGACGCCCACATCCCCGGCTAATCGTTCTCGCTCTCGCCCGCCAACCGCCGAAAGCTATGATGAACCCAGCCTTAAAGCTCCAGGAAGGATCGACCATGTCCAAGCTTCTCCTCCGCGACCTCGACCTCGCCCACAAGCGAGTTCTGATCCGCGTCGATTTCAACGTTCCCCTCAAGGACGGCCTTATCCTCGATGACACCCGCATCGTCGAAACCATTCCCACCATCGAGTACTGCCTCCGTCACAAGGCCAAGGTCATCCTCGCCTCGCATCTCGGGCGTCCCAAGGGCAAGCCCGTCGAGTCAATGAGCCTGCGCCACCTCGTCGACCATCTCCGCACCCTGCTCGATCACGTCCTCGACCAGGGCGAGAACGTAGCCTTCTCGCCCGATTGCGTCGGCGAAGTTGCCCGCGAAATGTCCAACCAGCTCGAGTCCGGCCAGACGCTCCTCCTCGAGAACCTGCGCTTCCACCCCGAGGAAGAAGCAAATGACGCAGAGTTCGCCGAAGAGCTCGCAAACCTCTGCGATATCTTCATCAACGACGCCTTCGGCACCGCGCATCGCGCCCACGCCTCCACTGAGGGCATCACCCACTTTGTGAAGGAGTCCGCCGCCGGCTTCCTGCTTGAGAAGGAAATGAACTTCCTCGGCAAGGTCCTGGCCGAGCCCGACAAGCCTTTCGTCGCCATCATTGGTGGCTCCAAGGTCTCAGACAAGATCGAGATCATCAACGCCCTCCTCGACAAGGCCGATACCATCCTCATCGGCGGAGCCATGGCCTACACCTTCCTCAACGCTCGAGGCCAGGCTACTGGAAAATCTCTTGCTGAACCCGACAAGCAGGACGTGGCCAAAGCCGCCCTCGCGAAGGCCGAAAAACGCGGCGTGAAGTTCTTACTCCCCATCGACCACATCCTGGCCGACAAGTTCTCTGTCGATGCCACGACCCACACCTTCTCCGGCACCGGCCCATTCCCCGCCGACCTCATGGCCCTCGACATCGGCCCGGACACAGTGGAGCTCTTCGCCACTGAGATCGCCCGCGCCCAGACCGTCCTCTGGAACGGCCCCATGGGCGTCTTCGAACTCGCACCGTTCGCCGCCGGAACCAACGCCATCGCCGAGGCCGTTGCGAACAACACCGACGCGACCACCATCGTTGGCGGTGGAGACAGCGTCTCTGCCATCCACAAGTCCGGCCTCGCCGGCAGGATCACGCACATCTCCACCGGCGGAGGAGCCTCGCTCGAATTTCTCGAGGGCAAGACCCTCCCTGGTATCGCCGCCCTCACCGAGAAGTAACTCGGTCGGTCTCCCTCGGCATGAGCGCAGCCGGTGCGGAGGGAGACCGATCGACTATTGCGCCTCAGTATCGTGGGTTGTCGCTCCTGAAGGGAATCTGCTCTTCGCCCGCCACAACCCCGCCAAAGCCTCTTGCCATCCATCCCCCAAGCACCGTAGTCTCGAAACTCAACCAGCCACACGACAAGGGAGTCCATGCGCAAGCCACTCATCGCCGCCAACTGGAAGATGTACAAAACGCCCGACGAATCCCTCGCCTTCCTCCGCGAGTTCCTCCCCCTGGTAAAGGACCACACCCGCGACGACATCGCCATCTTTCCGACCATGTCGTCCCTCGCCTACGTTATCGGGGCCTGCAAGGACCACCATGTCGACGTCGGCGCGCAGACCATGCACTGGCTCAATGAGGGTCCCTACACGGGCCAGACCTCACCCACGATGCTCGCCTCCATTGGTTGCGATCACATCCTCCTGGGCCACTCCGAGCGCCGCATCTACGCGAACGAGACCGACGACATGGTCAACTGGAAGCTCAAAGCCGCCCTGGCCCACGGTCTCGTCCCCATCGTCTGCGTCGGCGAGTCCCTCGAAAAGCGCCAGTCCGGGCTAACGGAAGCTGTCCTCCGGTGGCAGATCAGTTGCGCCCTCAACGGCATTAAAGCATCGATCCCCTGCTCCATCACTATCGCGTATGAACCGGTATGGGCCATTGGAACCGGAAGCAGCGCCACCCCCGCACAGGTCGGCGAAGCCCACCAGATCATCCGCCGCGAAGTAGCCGCCCGCCTAGGCCAGGAGTGCGCCGATGATACCCGTGTCATCTATGGCGGATCCGTCAAACCGGACAACATCGCCACCTTCATGGCCGAAGAAGAGATCGACGGTGCTCTTGTAGGCGGAGCCAGCCTCGACCCCCACTCCTTCGCGGACATCGTCCGTTACAAAGAGCTATAGCTCGAACTCACTATCGTTCTTCGCCTTGGTGTCTCAGATCGTCATTCCCGAAGGGAATCTGCGGTTGTCGTTGCCTTCATCATCCAGCCAGGAAATTGGGTGCCCCATCGTGGCCGTCAGCCTCGCCATCGGCTAAGATGAGAGCGCAAGAATCCAAGTCGGCTTACTCGTCACCCTGAATTCCCGGAAAGCCCCTACCGCACAACCCCAAGCTGATCCATCGGCCAGTATACGAACGCAGCCTTACCGTAGATCAACTCCCGGTCCACCGGCCCAAAATCTCGGCTGTCGCTCGAGATCGACCGGTGATCTCCCATCACGAAGTACTCATGATCCGGAACCTGCATCTCCGGCTGCGAGCGATCATCCGCATACATCGGCGGAACATACTTCTCTTTGACCGGCTTGCCGTTCACGAACACCCGTCCATGGTCAATCCGCACCTCTTCTCCGGGAAGCGCGATCACACGCTTGATATAGCTCTTCGTATGGTCATGCGGATACAAAAAAACCACGACATCGCCATGATGGATCTCACCCACCCGGTAAGCCATCTTGTTGATGAACAAACGGTCCTGGTCCTCGAGCACAGGCAGCATGCTTGTCCCCTCAACCCTAACCGGCTGATACAGAAAGATAATGATGAATGTCGAGACGATGATCGAGACCGCCAGGTCCCGCAGCCACGAGTGCACGCTGCTCTTTCCGGCTGTGGGCCCCAAAGGCCCACTCGGAAGCGCAGGAGCCTCGGTCTCCTCCGAATTCAAAACGTCAGGTCCATCTGTCACAACAAACGTTCTCCGGCCTTCTTCTTCAACACTCAATTAGACGCTGCGCGGACGCCGTTGACTACACCCTCAGAACCCAGGCCAAGCCCAGGAACAAGAGTACGCCCATCGATTCCCGAGGGCGTCCATGCGGTGACTATCAATTTCGCCAACTTGGCAATCGTGACTTCCCCTTCATTATCTACCGTCCAGCTATGGTCAGTATTCCCGTACGTAAAGATCGAAATCACGATAGGCCCCGTCTTGCCGGCGACGATAGCCACATCCGCCCTCACCGCATCCAGGCTACCCGTCTTGCTCGCTATCCCAGATCCCTTCTCGGTCGCGTCCAGCGTCTCGAGGTACCGCGGAATCGTCTCGCGATAAAACTGGTTGCGCAACATATTCATCGCCACCTCGCAGATCGCCGCATCCCCCGGCAGCGCAGCCTCGCCCGGTCCCGCAAGCTGGCAGCGTCCAATCCGCTCCATCACGCGAGCCATCTCTCGCGCCGTCGTCTTGCCCAGCCCGAACTTCGGCTGGTCCTCCGGCATGGGCCCGATTGCCGGCTTCCCGATCCGCTTATACAAATGCGTGTCCTTCAAACCAATCCACGTGATCCGCGCGTTCACCGCGTCAACCCCGAACCGATCGATCGCCAGGTCCGTCGCGGTATTGTCGCTCACGATAATCATCATCGTCAGCACATCCTTCAATGTCAGAGACATGGGCGCATCGAAGAACGTGAGAATCCCCGACCCACCCACCGCATATCCAGCTGGCATCGTGATCTTCTCGTCCCACTTCGCCTTCCCGGCCCGGATCTCTTCCATCGCTTCGAACAGGATCGTCAACTTGATCACCGACGCAGTCTGCACCGGAACGTCCGCATCGATTGCGACCGTCTTACCGGTATTCAGTTGACTCGCGAAAAGCGCGACCTTCCCGTGATGCGTCTCAGCCACCGCTGTCAGTGTGCCCCGTAACTCCTGGTCGGCGAGAGCCTTTACCTGCGCTTCACCCGTGTGCGTCAGTATTAGCAAAGCAGATAGCAGTACCATCCCTAACATGCTGACTGGCGTAAACTGTTTATGGCACTCCCCCGCAGGCTCCAGGCACCTCACGCTGACTCCCCTCCGTGACGTTCTTGATTAGCGCTAACTTATGCTTTGAACGGGACTTATGTCGCCACGACGACATACAAGATTGAAAAAAAGATAAACCGGATACGCCTCAAGTTGTATTGCTGCATCTTACGTCTGTTGGGCTAGAATCTGGAAAAGATCGGCGATAAACACACTATGGCAACTATGACGATGCTCGAGCAGGTCCCTTCGGAGAAGCCGGGTGCACGCACAGTGAAAGACATCACCACGATCACCACGGAAACGTCGAACTCCGCTTCCGAAGGTTTCGACACAAAATCCGCAGTGGAAATCGCTCGGATCATCAATCACGAAGACGCCAAGATTGCAGCCGCCGTCAAAAAAGCGCTGCCCGAGATCGCCATGGCGATCGACACCGTGGCCCGGTCTCTCCGGGACGGTGGCCGTCTCATTTATGTCGGAGCAGGCTCCAGCGGACGCATCGCCTCCCTCGACGCGTCTGAGTGCCCTCCCACCTACTCCACCTCCCCGTCTCAAGTGCAATACATCATGGCTGGCGGCCCCAAGGCCCTCGCCTCCGCCTCCGACGTCAACGAAGACTCTCCCGAGATCGGCCAGCGCGACATCGCTCGCCGCCGCCCCACCCGCAAGGATATCGTCATCGGCGTCTCTGCCAGCGGACGCACCCCTTATGTGATCGGCGCCGTCGAGTACGCCCGCGCCCGCGGAGCCAAGACCGCCGCGATCGTCTGCAACTACAACACACCTATCTCCGACGTTGCTGAGTTCACCATCGTCGCCGAAGTCGGCCCCGAGGTCATCTCCGGTTCCACCCGCATGAAGGCCGGCACCGCCCAGAAGATGATCCTCAACATGATCACCACCGGCGCGATGACCCGTCTCGGCTACGTCTACGACAACCTCATGGTCAACGTCCACATGAAGAACGCCAAGCTCGTCGAGCGCGGCATTCGTGTCCTGATGACCCTCTGCGGCGTAGACCGTGATACCGCCATCCGCACCATCAAGTCCGCTGGCAAGTCGATCCCGATCGCAGTCGTCATGCTGAAGGCTAATGTCGACAAGATGGAAGCCGTCCGCCGCCTCACCAAATCCGACGGCAACGTTCGCCTTGCCATCGACGACTCCCGCCTCGAACTCTGATTGATCTCATTCGCGATCATAAGCCCGGAGCCCTCTCCGGGCTTTTTGCTGCCCGGCGTCGTAATCTCCGCCCGTACACAACACAACATTTCCTCCATATCGTGTTCATTTCAATAGCAGCCAGCGGCCCACACCAACCCGCTGCCGCACAGGAGCACACGATGAAGCGCACAATCCTCCCCGCAGTCCTCTCCCTCGTTCTCACCGGCTCCCTCGCCTTCGCGCAGACGGCAACCCAGCCCCAGCAGACCCCGTCCGACGCTCCCCAGCAGCAGACCGCCGAGCATCACGGACATCGTCACAACCCCCACAAGGAAGCCGTCCGCCTTTCGAAGAAGCTCAACCTGACGCCCGATCAGACCGCCAAGCTCGAGCCCATCCTCGCCGACCGCGATCAGAAGGTGAAGGCCCTCCACCAGAACACCGCCCTCACCCCTGACGACAGGAAGGCACAGATGAAGTCCATCGCCATGGACACCAAGCAGCAGCTCTCGACCATCCTCACCCCCGATCAGCTCGAGCAGATGAAGGCCATGCGCCACCATGGACGCAAGGGCCAGGAAGCCGCCAACGCTACAACTCCGAACTCCTAACCAACCCAGGGGCACGCCCAGTCCGGTCAGCCGGGCGTTCCCCAAAACTCGCACCAGCCTGAACACCCCCGAACCAGACTTTCCTCTTAACTCTTCCGTAAACTAAGCGGATGGATAAGTTTGTTGTACGCGGCGGCAACCCCCTCTTAGGCACCATCAAAGTCTCCGGAGCCAAGAACTCCGCTCTCCCCTGCATGGCCGCCGCCATCCTCACCGAGGACGAGGTCATCCTCGAGAACATCCCTCAGGTCCAGGACATCGAGACCGAGCGAAAGCTCCTCACCAGCATGGGAGCCGAGGTCGAACTCGGCTATGGCCGCGCCCAGCACCGCACCCACATCAAGTGCGCCATCCTCTCTGACCCCGTCGCCAAGTACGAGATCGTGAAGACGATGCGCGCTAGTTCGCTCGTCCTCGGCCCCCTCATCGCCCGCACCGGCATTGCACGCGTCGCCATGCCCGGAGGATGCGCCATCGGTGGCCGCCCGATCGACCTTCACATCAAGGGCCTCGAAGCCATGGGAGCCGTCGTCACCTATGACCACGGATACCTCGAAGCTAAGACCGACCGCCTCAAGGGCGCGCACATCGTCTTCGACAAGATCACCGTCACTGGCACCGAAGACCTCCTCATGGCCGCGACCCTCGCCGACGGAGAAACCATCTTCGAGAACTGCGCCCGCGAGCCTGAGGTCACCGACCTCGCCGCCCTCCTCGTCGCCATGGGAGCGAAGATCGAAGGCGCCGGAACCTCCACGATCAAGGTCCAGGGCGTCGCGAAGCTCCACGGAGCCCGTCACCGCATCAACCCTGATCGCATCGAAGCCGGAACCTTCCTCGTCGCCGGAGCGATCACGGGCGGCGACCTCAACGTTGACTGCATCGAGCCCAAACATCTTGGCTCCATCATCTCCAAACTCGAGCAGGCTGGCGTCAAGCTCGACATCGGCAAAGACCACATCCGGGTCCGATCGGGCGGCGGCCCGCTCAAGGCCATCGACATTTCGACCGAAGAGTACCCCGGCTTCCCCACCGATATGCAGGCCCAGTACATGGCCCTCGCCACGCAGTGCGAAGGCACCACGACGGTCACCGAAAACATCTTCGAGAACCGCTTCATGCACGTCAACGAGCTCAACCGCATGGGCGCAAACATCACGGTCCAGGGCCGCACCGCAACCGTCCGCGGCAAGACCGAACTCCAGTCCGCCGCCGTCATGTGCTCGGATCTCCGCGCCTCGGCCGCCCTTGTGCTCGCGGCCCTCGTGGCCGATGGAGAAAGCATCCTCGACCGTGTCTACCACATGGATCGCGGCTACGAGCACATCGAAGAGAAGCTCCGGGGTGTGGGAGCCCAGATCCGCCGCATGGGCGATGTGTTCGGAAAGCGCTAGCACCCCACCCCAAACCCGGCGCATACTGGAGACGAGGTATATCGATCATGGCTACCACCACGACCCTCGTCTCCCTTGAAGACTACCTCCGCACCAGCTATCACCCCGATTGCGACTTTGTAGACGACCACATCGAGGAGCGCAACTTGGGCGAATTCGATCACGGGAACCTGCAGGCCGCCCTCACGGCATGGTTCTTCAACAACAGGAAAGCGTGGGGCATTTACGCGATTGTCGAGCAACGCATCCGGGTCACCCCGACGCGTGTCCGCATAGCGGACGTCTGCCTCATCCGGCGCGACGCTCCCCGCGAACAAGTCACCCAAACTCCCCTTGCATGTATCGAGATTCTCTCCCCTGAAGACCGCCTTCCGCGCGCGGCCAAGGTCATGGAAGACTATGCGCGGATGGGCGTAGAGAATCTCTGGCTCCTCGATCCGGTAAAACGAATTGCATATCGCTTTGTAGAAGGCACCTTTCAACAGGCTGATGCGCGTCTGGAGATTGCATCCAGCCCCATCCACATCGATCTTGCCACCCTCTTCGCCTCACTCGACTAAGCTTTTACTCTGACCGCAAAGCCTGCACCGGATCAACCGAAGCCGCTCTCCGCGCCGGAACAATCCCCGCCACGCAAGCCGCCAACCCCAGCGCCAGGATCGCCCCAAGCATCACCCGCAAGTCCGCACTCGTCACCTCGTAAAGCTGCGCCTTCACAAACCGCACGGACAACAACGCCACCGGAATCCCAATCGCCAGCCCGATCCCCGTCTGGATCGCCGCCGCCCTCAGGATCATTCCCACCACGCCGCTCCGAGCCGCCCCCAACGCCATCCGTATCCCGATCTCCGGTGTCCGTCGCACCACGCTATAAGCCGTCACGCCATATAGCCCAAGTGCCGCGAGCATCAGCGCCAGCCCGCCAAACAGGGTCGTTAGCCGTGCCACCAGCCGCTCCTGCGTAAACTGGTCGGCAATCTGCGCACTGAACGTCTGAAACAGCACCACCGTCAGGTTGGGGTTGATTCCCGCCAGCGTCCTCCGCGCGATGGCCTCCATATCGTTCATTGGTCGTGACGTCTCGAGCACCATCGTCCCCGCGTACAGCGACGTATCCTTCTCGATCGGTCCCGTCTCGCTTACCCCGCGCTGCATGATCGGCACGAAGTACATCGTATGGTCCTTCCATCGCACGCTCTGGTAGACCGTGTCTTCGACAACACCCACCACCTCGTAATCCCCCGGATTGTCAGGCGACCCGATGCGCCGCCCAAGCGGATTCTTCCCTTTGAAGAACCTCTTCACGAACGCCTCGTTCACCACGGTCACCGGCGGGGCCGACAAAGTATCCTGCACCCCGATTCCGCGTCCCATCACCACGCGCGTCCCGACGGAATCGAAGTAATCCGCATTCGCCTTCACGAACGATGCCCCGTCATGCAAATCCGGCTCGCCCTGCACGCGCATGCTGTTGCCCCAGTTGTTGTCCTCCATCGGCGTGTAGTTCGAGATCCCCACCTTCACCACGCCCGGCACCGCATGGAAGTGTTCTTCCATCGTCCGGTACAGCGCCTCCACCTGAGCAGTCGAGTATCCCGCAGCCTGTGGATTGATGTGCACGATGTAGCGGTTCGTCGCATCCAGCTTCAGATCCGATCCCTGCAGTTTGTTCAGACTCTGCGAGAACAGCCCCGCTCCTACCAGCAACACAAGAGACAGCGCCGCCTGCAGCACCACAAGCACTCGCTGCAGCCACGAAGCGCCAGCCGCCGTCGTCCGTGTGCTGCTCCGCAACGCATCGGCGGGTTTGGCCTGCGCCGCGATCCACGCCGGAGCGACCCCAAACAACACCCCGGTCAGTAACGATACCCCGAACGCAAAGCCGATCACCGCCGCCGATGGACTCGCCTCGATCGGGACCCGTGCCGCACCCGGGAACGCCAGCAGAAGCAGCATCCGGGTGCCCGCATACGCCACCACCAGCCCGATCAGCCCACCCATCGCCGCCAGCACGACACTCTCCGTCAGCAACTGCCGCACGATCCGTCCGCGCATCGCGCCCAGCGCTGTGCGCACCGACATCTCCGTCCGCCTCGCCATCCCACGCACCAGGAGCAGGTTGGCAATGTTAGCGCACGCGATCAAAAGCACAAGACCCGAGATCGCCATCAGCAGGTGCAGCTGCGAGGCATACCCATCCTGGAAGGACTGGATGCCGCCCCCACCCGCAGAGAGTGTTGCATGCACCTTCGGCAACGCGATCTTCCCCGCTTCCCCCGAAAATACCTTCTTCTCGGAGTAGATCTGCCGCAGCGTCGCGTTTACTTTCTCCTGCAGCATCGGCACCGCCGTCCCCGGCTTCACCCTCCCCACGATGTAGAGCCAGTTCTCCTCCGGATCATCGACGTACAGCGCATTCGCCAGCATCGGCATCGTCTGGATCGGCAGGTAGAACTCCGGGGGCGTCGTCATCATCCGGTCGCCATAGAACCCCCGGGGAGCCACCCCTACCACCGTGACCGCCTTCGTGTTCACCCAGAACGTGCTCCCCACCACGCCATCATTCCCGGAAAACTCGCGCTGCCACGTGTCATAACTCATCACTGCGGTTGCCGCCGCGCCCTTCGCGGCATCTGCATCGGTCAACAGCCTCCCCGCCGCAGGCTGCAGCCCAAACGTCCGAAAGTAGTTTCCGGAGACGAACTCGCCCATCACCGACCGCGCCTGCGCCTCCGCTCCATCCCTGCGCGCAATGATCGGACGGTACCCAAACCCCGCCTGCATCGCCGCCAGCTCCTCGAACTCCGGCAGGCTCTTCTTCAGCCGCTCGTAGGTGTCCGTGGAGAAGTAGGAGTAATCGCCGTTGTCCCGCGGCCCCAGGCTTCCGACACAGCAATCATTGCGGTCGCCGATCCGCAAAAGCGTCTTCGGATCGGCCACTGGCAGGTTGCGCAGCAACACGGAGTTCACGAGCGTGAAGATCGCCGCGTTCGCACCAATCCCGAGAGCCAGCGTAAGCAGGACCGTGATCGTAAACCCCGGAGTCTTCTGCAACTGCCGAAACGCGTAGCGTACATCCTGCAGGAACGTCGTCATCGTCACACCTCGAAATTGCCGGTTGATCCGTGCAGTGGAGGATGCACGTAATCCACCGTCGTCTCAAGCAAAGTGGCTCCCGTTTATCAAGCACATAGCGATTTCCGAAGACGTCGCTGTGTCCACTATCAGTGTGCGCTGTCCAGATAGGGACAACGAGATTGAGCCGCTCCAGAACCTGAAACCCGCTGCCGGATTTCCGGTCGCTCACGCCTGAAGTCTGCTGCCGAACCGCGTATCCAGCGGCTCCGGCGCATCGACGCAAATGCGAGCTTCGAACCTGAAGCTTTCTTCATCTAAGGAGAAAGAAAACAAGCTCGCCCCAACAGGCGATCGAACAAGAGGAGCAAAGAGCATGACGAAGCAGACAGATCTCGGCGGCACCTTCACCTTTATTGGCACCTCCCTGAACGTCCACCGCATGGGCTATGGAGCCATGCAGATCGCGGGCCCGCACGTCTTCGGCCCACCGCGGGACCTGCCCGCCGCCCTCGCCGTTCTTCGCGAGGTCATCGACTCCGGCGTAAACCACATCGACACCAGCGACTTCTACGGCCCTCACGTCACCAACCAGACCATCAAGCAGGCTCTCCACCCCTACACCGATGACCTAGTCATCGTCACCAAGCTCGGCGCGCGCCGCGGCTCCGACGCCTCATGGATCCCAGCGCTCTCCACCGAGGAACTCACCGCCGGAGCCCACGACAACCTCCGCAACCTCGGCCTCGACACCCTCCAGGTCGTCAACCTCCGCGTCGGCGGCCTCGAAGGCCCCGCCGATTTCTCCATTGAAGCCCCCCTCACCGTCCTCGCCGGACTCAAGCAGCAGGGCCTCATTCAACACATCGGCCTGAGCAATGTAAGCCCCAAACAGCTCGCCGAAGCCCAGAAGATCACGGAGATCGTCTGTATCCAGAACCTCTACAACGTCGCCCACCGAGACGACGATGCCTTCATCGACGACCTCGCCAAGCAAGGCATCGCATATGTCCCCTTCTTCCCTCTCGGCGGCTTCACTCCGCTCCAATCCTCAACCCTCAACGACGTAGCCGCGTCCCTCAACGCCACGCCCATGCAGGTAGCTCTCGCCTGGCTCCTTCACCGATCGCCCAACATCCTTCTCATCCCCGGAACGTCCTCGGTCGGCCACCTTCGCGAGAATCTAGCCGCCGCGACCCTGCAGCTTTCGCCGGAAGTCCTCACCACCCTCGACTCCATCGGGGCAGCCGTCGATAAGTAACTTCACCTCACGGTCATGCCCACCATAGCCCGCACGGAAGCCTACCGTCTCCGTGCGGGCGAAATTGATTGCGAGGCGCCTTTCGCACCCTAGCCAGCGTCGGGATACACCACCCCGCCACTTCTGAGCAGCCGCATCAGGTTCTCCGCCGTCTCCCGTGAAGAAACGCTCCCCTTCTGCGCCCTCCAGATATCAGCCGCCGCAAGCAGCACTTCAAGCGCGATCCGCGCTGTCAAGTTGACCGCCGGATCGTCCTCCTTCTTCCCCAGGCACTCAGAAAGTTGAGTCCTCAATTGAAGCTGCTGCTCGCCCATATAGTCCCAGAGCCGCGCCCGCGCCACCGGCGACTGCCCAAGAATCGACCGGACCAGCAGGGCTCGTTCCGGATCCTCATCCTCCACCGCGAGCACCGCGAAGATCGCCTCCCCCAGCGCTCTCTCCACCGGAAGATCCTTCACCCGAAGCGCGAATACTTCGGCAAACTTCGCCGTATTCCCCATAAAGCTCGAGAGAACGATCGAATCCTTTGTAGGAAAGTAGCGATACAGCGTGGACGGGCTAATCTCCGCAGCCTCCGCGACAGCCTCCATCGTCGTCGGCTCATAGCCGTCCTTCTTGAACAAGGCCATAGCTTCCGCGACAATGCGCGCCCTGCTCCGTTGAGCCTTTTTCTCTCGCAACCCCATGAATGCAGTGTAGCGCAGAAAAAGAATGTATCTACTTATTGATAGTTACTATCAAAAGGATGTTAGATTCTAATCCGTAGATATAGAAAGGCCCTTCCCATGATCGGTTCAAGCAATACCCCCTCCAGCCACTTGGCTCGTTATGCCACCACTCTGGTCCTCCTTGCCGGCTCTTCTCTCAGCGCCCATGCCGCCGACACCCACAGCGAACCATCTGAGCCAATCCACTCCGTAAAGGCCCTCATCGGCGTTCCGGGAATCGCGCCCGGCACTGAAGGAACGCTCTCTTTCGATCCCCGAAATCTCCGCTTTACCTCGGACCAGCGAACCACCGAGATCGCACGCAATCGCATCATCGAGATCTCCAGCGGAGACGAGCGCGTCGAAACCGGCGGCAAAGCCGGCCGAGTCGCCCGTGTCGTCATACCTTACGGCGGCGGCCTCGCCCTCGGAGCCATGACCCACAAAAAAGTCGGCCTGCTGACCGTCGAATTCACCGACGTCTCCGGCGACTACCATGGTGCCGTCTTCGTTCTTAGTACGCGCGACATGGACGCCGCCCTAGACCAATTCGAAACCCAGCCCCCCACCCACGATACCCCCATCGCCGCTTCGTCCGCCGCCTGCCCGGCTTCCAACATTCAGCCGAACAGCGTGCGCGTGGAGGTGATTGGTGCGGACCTGCAATCGGCCTTTCCAGCCGAAGACCGCGTCCTTCTCTACGAGCATCTGGTCCAGCAGTTGCAATCCGAGAAGACGATCTTCAGCGTCTACCGTGCCGGCGACAGCACCCGGCAGGGACGCTGCGCCGAGTTCACCATCGCCGTCCAGGCGACTGCTTTCACCAAGGGAGACCAGGCCGTCCGCGCCTCGGTCGGCCCCCTCGGCCACTTCGTCGGTACAACAAGGCTCAAGTATCACCTCACCGTCTCCACCCAGGACGGAACCCCCATCGTGAGTGAGGACATGAAGAAGTCCGAGGGGTCGGACACGGATAGCCTCAACGTCACCCGGGCCATCGGCAAATCGGTCGTCAAGAGCCTGAAAAAGTCGAGAACCCAGCTCCGCAAGACCCAGGTCGCCTGACCTCTTGCCAACGCGAAGAAGCATCGCTCGCACGAAAGGGCATCTTCCGTGCGAGCGATCCCAATCTGCTTTACCGGGCTCGAACCGCCGCTCGAACCGCCTCTGCAAGAGACGTGCTCGGCCGCCCGATCAACCCGCGAAGATCGGAAGCCTTGCTGTCCAACTCCCCCTTCGCGGCCCCTGCGTCCGAATCCGAAAGAATCCCGGCAATCTCAGCCGGAAGCCCGAACCCGATGAGCGCGTTCTTGTACTCTTCCTCGCTCAGGTTCTGGTACCTAACCGCCTTCCCAGACGCCTTCGAGACCTCAGCCGCCAACTCCGGCAGGCTGTACGAACTATCCCCGGCAAGCTCATAGCTCTTGCCCTCATGCCCCGCGCCAATCAGCACCGCGGCAGCAGCCGCGGCATAGTCCAGCCGAGCCGCCGCGGCGAATAGCCCATCCTGCGCCGCGCCTAGGATCACGCCATGCTCCACTGCTGGCCCAAGCGCCTCGGTGTGGTTCTCCAGATACCAACCGTTGCGCAAAATCACCGCGGGTAGTCCGGAGTCCCGAATAGCTGCCTCGGTAGCGACATGCTCTGCCGCCAGCGCTAGTGCCGACGTATCCGCACGAAGCAGGCTCGTATACGCGAACAGCTTCACCTGCGCCACCACCGCAGCATCGATCACCGCCTTATGCTGCGCCACGCGCGCGCCGACTTCATTCGAAGAGATCAGCAGCACCTTCTCCGCCCCGGCAAACGCCAGCGCCAGCGTCTCGGGCTTGGAGTAATCCACCACACGCACCGTGACGCCCCGCGCCGCAAGGTCCGCAGCCTTCTCGGTACTGCGAACCCCGGCAACAACCTGCTCCGCCGGTACTGTCTTCAACAACTCATCGATAACGTGACGCCCAAGCTTACCCGTTGCTCCGGTGACAACAATCATTTCACTTCTCCTTGAAAGAACCACAGACCAATTCACTCGCATCGGCCTATGAAGAAAGCCTACGCCACAAGCTAACTCTTGGTAAGGACATACCTTGAGGTAAGCTACTGACATGGCTACGGCAGCGAAAGTCCTCACAAGCAGGCGCAGTCGGCGTAAAGGCAATCTCTACGACGCCCAGTGCCCGTCGCGCATCGTGCTCGACCACGTCACCTCGCGCTGGGGATCGCTCGTCCTTCTCGTCCTCATCGATGGCACGCAGCGTTTCAGCGAGCTTGGACGCGCCATCGGCGGAGTGAGCGAGAAGATGCTCGCCCAGACCCTCCAGACCCTCGAAGCCGACGGCCTTCTTCTTCGCACTGTCTACCCCACCATCCCGCCAAAGGTGGAATACAGCCTCACCCGCCTTGGAACCGAAGCCGCCCTCCACATCAGAACCCTCACCAATTGGGTGGAAGATAATGTCTCCACCGTCATGCAATTCCGCTCGAAGCGCGGAGGCCTGCAGAAATAACCATCCTCTAGAAACTGGACACGCCCCCGCCGTTTATGCTCCGCTAACAAAACAAAGAAAATGCCAGCCAAGCCCACCAATTCCCCCCGCCAGGTTCTCTTCGCCTCCCTCATCGGCACCACCATCGAGTTCTTCGACTTCTACATATACGCGACCGCCGCTGTCATCGTCTTCCCCGCCCTCTTCTTTCCTAAGTCCGACCCCGCCTCAGCCATCCTCGCCTCCCTGGCCACCTTCGCCATCGCCTTCGTCGCCCGCCCCATCGGAGCCGCCCTCTTCGGCCACTTCGGCGACCGCATCGGACGCAAGACCACACTAGTGATCGCCCTCTCCACCATGGGCCTCTCGACAGTAGCCATTGGCGCGCTCCCGACCTACACCAGCATTGGCACCGCCGCTCCCCTCCTCCTGGCCCTCTGCCGCTTCGGCCAGGGCCTCGGCCTCGGCGGAGAGTGGGGAGGAGCCGTCCTCCTCGCCATCGAAAACGCCCCGCCCAATAAGCGCGCCTGGTACGGCATGTTCCCCCAGCTCGGAGCTCCCATCGGCTTCTTCCTCTCGAGCGGCGTCTTCCTCTTGCTCTCCCGCCTCATGACCGACAAGCAGTTCTTCACCTTCGGCTGGCGCCTGCCCTTCCTCTCAAGTGCCGCCCTCGTCTTCATCGGTCTCTACGTCCGCCTCACCATCACCGAGACCCCCATCTTCGCCGAGTCCCTCAAGCGCAACGAACAGCACAAGGTACCGCTCCTGAGCGTCTTCCGCGACCACACCCGCACCCTCGTCGCCGGAATCCTCCTCTGCCTCGCGACCTTCGTCCTCTTCTACCTCATGATCGTCTTTGCCCTCTCCTGGGGTACCACCGCCCTCGGATTCCCACGCTCGAAGTTCCTGCTCATGCAGCTCTTCTGCGTCCTCTTCTTCGCCGCGACCATCCCCATCTCCGCTCTCATGGCCGAGCGCGGACGCCGTCGCGTCATGTTCGCCGTCTCCATCGCCATCGCCATCTTCGGCATCTTCCTCGGGCCTCTCTTCGCCGCCGGAACCACTGGAGCCTTCGCCACCCTCGCCATCGGCCTCACCCTCATGGGCCTCACCTACGGTCCCGTCGGAACCATGGTCTCGGAGATCTTCCCTACTCCCGTCCGCTACACCGGAAGCTCGATGGCCTTCTCCTTGGCCGGAATCTTCGGAGCCTCCCTCGCACCCTACATCGCCACCTGGCTGGCCAAGACCTACGGCCTCAAGTACGTCGGATACTATCTCTCCGTCTCCGCCCTCCTCACCATCCTGGGTCTTCTCATGATCCGCGAAACCAGCAGCGAAACCCTCACCACCGCGGAGACTGCCCCAATCTCCTGAACCCGTTTGCGCATCCCGCCCTCCTCCCATAAACTCAAAGAGTCCTCACCGCTCCAGCAGCGTCGAGAGAGGGCGGTTAGCTCAGTTGGTTAGAGCGCCTGCCTTACAAGCAGGATGTCGGGGGTTCGAGTCCCTCACTGCCCACCAAATACTCCAATGCCGAAGTCTGGATGAACGGCCTCTCGTCGCCGGCGGAGGCAATACCCAAGACAATCCAGCGGAAACATACCACTTTCTTAAAACCGTAAAGTGTCCACATCTTCCGTACAATGGCCCACGTTCTACCAGCCGGAATGTTTCTGGTGAAACACTGGGGTTTTGCGATCCGTCGCTGCTAAGTCCTTTAGAACACCACGATTACGGGACTCCCTCCAAAACAGCGCAAAACATACCAATTTTGGAGCAAATTCGGCCACAGAGGTAGGACCACCGCTCAACCTCCGGTACCCCTGATTCCTCTGAGAGACGGACACGCTTGGGATCATCCTTGCCGCGCTTCTCGGCGTCGCGCTCCATCACATTCTTCCTTCGCACCCGGCCACGGTCGAGACCGCCTGCCTGTAACCCGCTCATTCCGCTCTCCCGTCTCTTGTAGTGCACACCCGAATGCACGGACATTCGAGCTTGGCCAGCGAGGGCACCGTCCCGGTCGCAACGCCGAACCTCGTCCTCTCTGCGCCCGGCGTGGCCCAGGAGACCGCCTCACATGCGATGCCTCGCGCCCATCCGCAACGCCGCCCGCCTAGCCCTCGTCCTCCTGCCCCTCCTTGCTCCCACCGTCTTCGCCCAGACCACCCTTCAGATCCACGACATCATGACCGCCCTGCCGAACTCTCCCTACCTCGGCCAGTCCGTCTCCGTCTCCGGCATCGTCGTCGGCGTCATGAACACCGGCGGCTTCTACTTCAGCGAGCCCAGCACCTCCTGGGATTCCCTCGTCGCCACTGCCGAAGGCATGCCCGTCTTCTACGCCTCCGCCGCCGATAACCCCTCCTGCGCCGTCGTAGGCAACATCGTCACCGTCGTTGGCACCGTCACCAACACCACCGCCCTCACCGCCGCCGACACCCCCGGAACCGGCATCACCCCAACCTCCTGCACCGTCACCGGCACCGGCACCATGACGCAGTCCATCAATCTCTCTTCCGTCCTCACCACCTTCGGAGACGCCCTGAAGTACACCGGCATGGCAGCCTCGAATACCAGCTTCTACGCCATTGCCCCCACCACCGGCACCCTCACCGAAACCTCCGAAACCGTCACCTCCAACGGCCAGTTCTGGGCGACCCTGGGCGCCAACACAACCACCAACAATCACCTCTTCCGCACTGCGGGCATAGCCGCCGACGAATACAAACCCACCACCGCTCCGTCGACCGTAGCCACCTGGTCCGGCAACCCCCAGCGCATCCTCATCGACACCACTACCTTCGGCGGCTCCCCCGTCGACATCACCGTTGGCCAGGCCATCACCTGCACCGTCCCATCCGGCATCACCCTCGGAGCCACCACAGGCATCGGCCTCATCGATTACACCCGCGGCTACTCCCGCCTCCTCATCTTCAAGAGCACCACCTGCTCTGTCACCGGCACCATCGCCCCCACCACCTCGGCCGCCGCCGACTCCACCCACTTCCACGTCGGCACCCTCGACCTCAACCGCTTCTATAGCCCCACCGGCCCCGTAGCCGTCACCGCCGCGGCCTACCAAACCCGCCTCACCAAGGCCGCCCTCGCCATCGTCGACTCCCTGGGCTCCCCCGACATCCTCTCCCTCCAGGAGGTCCAGGACCTCGCCACTCTCACCGACCTCGCCACCGCGGTCAACACCCTCGCCGGAACCACCTACGTCCCCTACCTCACCCCCGGCCCCGACACCTCCAGCTTGAACCTGGGCTTCCTCGTCAACTCCAAAACCGTCGTCACCGACTCCGTCAAGCAGCTCGAAGCCTCCGCCACCTACACCAACTCCACGGGCACCGCAGTCTTATGGGAACGCCCGCCCCTTGTCCTCAACGCCGAGTTCGTCCGCACTGGCAAGAACTACCCCGTCTCCGTCTTCAACGTCCATCTCACCCCGCGCGATAACATCGGCGACGCCACCCTCGGCCCCGACATCCGTCTCCACCGCGCCGCCCAGGCCGCCGACCTCAGCTCTCTCGTCCAGACCTACCAGACAGCCGGTTCCAACGTAGTCGTCGCCGGAAACTTCAACGCCTTCCAGTTCAACGACGGCTACGTCGACGTCCTCGGAGTCGTCACCGGATCCCCCGCCGCAGCCTCGGCGGTAACTCTCTACCAGGCCACCAGCACTACCGCCGCCCTCACCAACTTCACCACCCAGGTCGCCTCCACCTCCCAGTACAACTACATCGAGCGCGGCAACGCCGAGTCCATCGAGCACATCCTCGCGAGCGCCACCGTCCCCGACACCTCTACCGCCAGCGCCTCCCTCGCCAGCTACGTCTCCGCCGTCACCCAACCCCATTTCACCGCCGACTTCGCCGCCACCAACGCCAACTCTCCCACCACACCCGCCGGCCTCACCCCTCACGACGGCTTCGTCACCGCCTTCCTCATCCCGCCCGTCCCCACCACCGCCAGCATCTCCGCCACCGCCGTCAACTTCGGCAGCGTCAACCTCGGCTCGAGCGCCACCCAGACCCTGACCATCACCAACACCACCACCTTCACCTCCACCGTAAACGTCACCAATGTAGCCATCAGCGGCACCAACGCCACCGACTTCACCCAGACCAATACCTGCGCCGCTCTCACCGAAGGCGCCACGTGCACCGTCACCCTCACCTTCACTCCCACTGCTCTCGGAGCTCGCACAGGCCTCCTCACCGTCACCACGGACTCCACCTCGAACCCCACCCTCACCGCCACGCTCACCGGAACCGGAACCACCGCCCTCGCCATCTCCCCCACTGCCCTCAGCTTTGGAAACGTCGACCTCGGGACCACCTCCGCCGCGCAGACTGTAACCCTCACCAACTACACCAGCGTCGCCATCCCCCTCAGCTCCATCGCCATCACCGGAGACTTCGCCGAAACCACCACCTGCGGCACCTCCCTCCCAGCCCTCGGCACCTGCACCTTCGCCGTCACCTTCACCCCAACCGTCACCGGTGCCCGGACCGGCACCCTCACCATCAACAATGCCGTCACCGTCTCCCTCACCGGCAACGGAGTGGATTTCACCATAGCCTTCTCCCCAACCACCGGCGCGACCGTAGCCGGCGAGTCCGTCACCCCGAACCTCGTCCTCACCCCCATCGCCGGCTACAGCGCGAACGTAGCCCTCACCTGCACCGACGCGGCCTCCGGCTCGACCTGCACCCCCGCCACCGGTACCGCCGCCCTCAGCACCGCCAACACCCTCGCCGTCGCCATCACCACCACGGCTCAGTACACCGTCATCGGCTACACCGGAGCCACCCCGGTCCTCTGGATCGTCCTTCTCACCACCCTCAGCGGCGCAATCCTCTTCTTCAGCATCCGCCGAACCCGTCACTTGCCGAAGCTCGCCGCCCTGGTGATCATCCTCTCGCTCATCAGCCTCCCCATCACTGGCTGCAGCGACAAGCTCCCCTCCACCAACGCTAACCCCACGCTCCCCGGCTCTTACACCTACACCATCTCCGCCACCGACGGCACCCTCACCCACACCGCCACCTACACCCTCACCGTAACCGCCAAGTAAACCACCACGCCTTGGCCGGCATCGCGGTCGCCGTTACCGTTTCTCTCCGGCTGTCATTCGCGAAGAGGATTCTTCTTCCTTGGCCTTTGTCTTTACCTTTTCACAGCGCCCCCGTCGCAGAACCAGAACTCCCAAGCACCCCGGTAAGGAGCACCCATGTCCCACCGCCTGATCCTCCTCCTTCTCTTCCTCATCGCAGCCTTACCCAAGTCACACGCTCAGGCCACCCCCACCGCCAGCCGCATAGCCGACCTCCAGCTAGGCGTCTCCGTCTCCGGAGCAATCCCCGACTACGGCACCAACGTCTGGCACGGTTACGGCTTCTACGGAGACCTCGACGTAGCTCACCACCTCGGCCTCGAGATCGACTTCCACCAGCTCTCCGGCCCATACCCCGTCCTCTACGAACGCACCTACGAGATCGGCCCCCGCTTCGTCTTCGCTGTAAGGCAGCGCTTCGCCCCCTACGGCAAAGCCCTCTACGGACGAGGCGTCTTCAACTTCCCCGGCACCAACGCCTCAGGCCAGTCCGTCGAGGTCGCCAACCTCGCTTACAACACGTACACCCTCGGCGGTGGCCTCGACTTCAAGCTCCGTCCCGGCATCAACCTCCGCCTCATCGACTACGAGTATCAGCGCTGGCCCAGCTTCCCCGCCCACGGCCTCAATCCCAACGTCTTTTCCTTCGGCGTCGCCTATCACTTCCACGGAGGTATGACCAAGTGAGCCACGCCACATCCATCCCCCTCTACCCGCCGCGGAAATCTTCCCCGGTCACCCGTAATCTCTCGGTCACAAACCCCCGTCTACTTCAGCGAGGGGCGATAACCGGCGTGACCAGCGAAACCTTTCCCCAGATTCCAGTCTTCAAACCTTTCCTCCCCGATGAGGTCAAAGCCTCATCGCCCGGCGCTACAATCGCCACGGAGCACCGAGGACGCGCCATCAGCGAGTTGGACGATATCGACGCACTTGTCCGGACCTATCGCGCCCGCGTCCTGCGTTTCGTCACCTTCTCCACCGGAGACCGCGACCTCGCCGAGACCATCACCCAGGATTGCCTCCTCAAGGCCTACAACGCACGCGAAAGCTTCCGTGGCGACTCCAGCGTCAACACCTGGCTCACCAGCATCGCCGTGAACCTCATCCGCGACCACCAGCGCACCCAGAAATTCAAGTTCTGGAAACAGGCCAAGGCCACCGCCGTCGACGTCAGCGACGTAGCCTCGTTCGTTGCCTCCGACCGCAGCACCCAGGAAGCCCAGCTCATCGCCAAGGAACAGGTAGCGCGTCTGTCCTCCGTTCTTGATAATCTTTCCTTCAACCAGAGAACCGTCTTCCTCATGAAGTTTTCCGACGACATGCAACTCCAGGAGATCTCAGAGGCCATGAACATGCCCGTCAACACGGTCAAAACGCACCTCCATCGCGCTCTCAAAGCGGTGCGCGGCCAGTTAGGAGCCAAGCCATGAACCCTGATTCCCTGAAGCACTCCGCCGGTACCCACGCATCCCCCATCTCTCATCTATCGGAAGACGATCTCAACGACGTTCTCCTCGGGCTCTCCACCCCCGCATCCGATCTGCACCTCGCGTCCTGCATAGAGTGCAGCGAGCAACTCGCCGAGTTCCGCTCAACCATCGGAGCCTTCAACAAGGCCTCCCTCGCCTGGTCCGAAGCCCGTTCCAACTCCATGCCGCTCGAGATTCCACGCAGGAAGTTCTCGTTCGGAGGCTTCGGCTCACTTGGATCGCTCGCGGTCTCCGCGACGTTCGCCTTCGTGGTCGCTCTCGCGCTCACCCTGGGAATCCACTACCGTTCCGTGAAGACGCTGCCGAATCAGGCATCGACCTCGCAAGCCCAGAACCCAAGGGCGAACACCGCCCGCCAGGACGAGATCGCCAGCGACAACGCCATGCTGGCCGCCATCAACTCGGAGCTCTACCGCCCCACGCCCTCACCGCTCGACGAGTATGAGCCCAAAACCAGCCAGCGCCACTCCGCTTCGTCGAGGCTGAAAGACTAATGCCCTTCGCCCCCCATACGCCGAGGCCCGCTTCCGGTCTCGTGCGCCGTCTCGTTCCCCTCCTCCTGCTGGCGGCCGCCTTCGTCTGCCCCGGCTCTCACGCCCTCGCGCAGCGCGGAGGCGGAGGCCCAGGCGGTGGTCCCGGCGGAGGCGGGGGCATGGGTGGACCAGGAGGCCCCAGCGGCCCAGGCGGTCCGGGCAGCATGGCTGGACCGGGAGGCATGTCTCGAGGCCCCATGGGCAACGACGCTCCCGACAACCGCACCTCCCCGCCCCCCGGTGGACAACCCGGCGGAGGCCCCACCTCCAGCACCATGCGCGGAGGCCTCCAGCTAGGCCCACCCGGCCGCTGGTGGGATGACCCCCAGTTCGCCCACTCCCTCGGCATCGACTCCAACCAGCAGCACCGCATGGACGACGTCTTCGGAGCCAACAAGGGAACCCTCGTCAAGCTATACAAGAACCTCCAGCACGAGGAGTCGAAACTGGAAAAGAGCACGCGCGGCAAGAACCTCGATGAAAACGAGATCTTCCAGCAGATCGACCGTGTTACCCAGGCAAGAGGCGAGTTAGAGAAGGCAAATGCTCACATGCTCCTCCAGATTCGCAAAGAGATGACTCCCCAGCAGGCTGCCCTGCTCGATGAGCACCGTAACGCCCAATAGCCTATCGCACCTTTATCGCAGGAGTCTTTACCAACAGAGTGTCTTCAAAATCGCCGCTCCGCCCCCCAAACCGCAGCACCCGCCTCCAGGATCGGCATGCAAAGCCTGACCATAGTCCCCCGTCCCGGACGACTCACCATCTCCATTTCTGCCTCATCCCCATAGAGCACCTGCATTCTCTCCCGAACATTCCTCATCCCGATCCCTGTCCCCGGTCTGACCAATCCGCTCACCGGCGATGGTGTATTCCTCTCCGGAGCCATCCCCACCCCATCATCCTCCACCTCTAGTACCAGCCTTCCCCCCACCACCCTACTCCGCAAAGTGACCGTTCCTCCGCTGATCCGGGGCTCCAGCCCATGTTTGATACTGTTTTCGATCAACGGCTGCAGCAGCATGCTCGGAACGACGACATGCATGGTCTCAGCAGCTATCTCTTTCACGACACGTAACTTATCGCCGAAGCGAACGACCTCGATGTCGAGGTAATCATCCGTGAACGCGAGTTCCTCTGAGAACGGCACAAAAGCCTCACGATCCTTCAGCAGAACTCGAAGAATATTCGCTAGCTTCACGATCATCTCGCGCGCAAGTTCAGGCTTCACGCGAACAAGCGATGTAATGCTGTTCAGAGTATTGAAGAGAAAGTGCGGATTGATCTGCCGAGTCAACGCATCGAGCCTCGCCTCGAGCAGCAATCTTGCCTGTTCCTCCAGTTTTCGCTCAATCCGAATCGCATTCCAGATCTTCAGTGGAATCCCAACCACGACAGGCGCCGAGAAGCAGATCGCCACCTCCACCAGCCATTGATCCGAATGCAGTTCGAAGAACCTTCTCGGATAGAAGCGAGACACGACGCTCATCGCGAACTGAACAACCGTAATCAGCACCAGGAACAGAATCTGCCGATCCAGATGCGGACGCCGCAGATTCCTCGTCACCCAGCGGTAAATGCTCAGGTCGATCATCGGCGAGAACGACCACACATCCTCCATATTGGCGAACTTCGCCGCCGATCCGAACAAACCAGCCACGATCAGGTTTACCGGAAGCGCCAGATACTCGTGATGCCACACCGCAGGCAGAGCCAGTGCAGCTCCACCGATCATCGCCGCTCCAGGCCCAAGCAAAACCGCGAGCAGAATCGTCGCCTCATAGGAGATATCAGCCGCAAGGAAGTTCGGCACACTCACCCGAATCCAAACCCCAAGCGTCAACGGTCCGCAGATCATCGCCACAATCTTGAGCGACTGCCGAAACGTCCGGTGTGGCAGCAGGATGAGATTTTTAAAGTCTTTAGAGCGTGCCAGCGAGCTCGAGAACGCAGCAGCAACGCCGAGCTCCACCAGCAGCGTAATGAGAATGAGTCGAGGGTCTTCACGCACACCCTTACTCTAACCCTCTCATGCCAGCCCCCGACAAGCTCCCCCACATGAGAAGATAGCGGGTGATTGGAGCGCATTATGGAGCTGTCAGGATTTGCAATCGCCATCATGGCCGCGGGCAAAGGAACACGGCTGAAGAGCAAGAGACCCAAGGTGCTGCACGAAATCGGCGGACAAGCTCTCCTCCTGCACGTCATCGCAGCAGCCAAAACAGTAGTTCCCGCCGAGAACATCTACTGCATCGTCGGCCATGAGTCCGAACGTGTCCGCAACGCAGTCGCCTCCACCGGCGTAGGTTTCGTCCTCCAGCAGGAACAGCGCGGAACGGGCCATGCGCTCCAGATGGTCAAAGCCTGGTTCGCGATGTCAGGTGCCGAGCACCCGAAGCATCTCCTCGTCCTCAGCGGTGATGTCCCGCTCATCCGGCCCGAAACAATCCGCTCCATCTGCGAAGTCCACCTCGCCGAGCAGGCCGCAATGACCATCCTCACCGCCGTTCCGCCCGATCCAACCGGCTACGGACGCGTCCTCCGCGCCACCCCCGAGGGACCTGCGGTCACCGCCATCGTCGAGCAGAAGTCCCTCACGCCCGAACAACTCGGCTCACCCGAGATCAACTCTGGCATCTACTGCTTCGAAACCGCCAAGCTCTTCGGCAAGCTCGATTCTCTCTCCACCAACAACGCCCACGGCGAGTTCTACCTCACCGACGTCGCCGCAATGCTCGTCGAGGACGGAGAACGCGTCGTCGCCGTCAAGGCTGACAGCGTAGATGAGGTGCTCGGAGCCAATACCATCGCTGAGATGATGCACCTCGACGCAGCCATGCGCCTCGCCACCGCTCGGCGCCTCATGGCCCAGGGCGTAACGATCTTCCGCCCCGAAACCTGTGTCATCGACGCCCAGGTGGAAGTCGGTCCCGACACCGTCATCGAACCTTACGTCCAGTTGCTCGGTGCAACCCGTATCGGCTCCGAGTGCCGCGTCCGCTCCTACTCGGTTATTCAGTCATCCCTACTCGGAGATTCCGTCCTTGTCCGCAACGGCTGCATCTTCGACCAGGCCGAAATCGGAGACGGTGCCCTCATCGGCCCGTACGCGCACCTCCGCCCCGAGAGCCGTATCGGCGAGCAGGCTCACATCGGCAACTTCGTCGAGACCAAGAAGATCACCATCGGCAAGGACTCGAAAGCCAACCATCTCTCCTATCTCGGAGACGCCGTCATCGGCTCTGGAGTCAACATCGGCGCGGGAGCAATTACGTGCAACTACGACGGAGTCAACAAGCACACAACCGTCATCGGGGACCGCGTCTTCATCGGCTCCGATTCCACCCTCATTGCGCCCATTGAGATCGGGACCGGTGCGTACGTCGCCGCCGGCTCCTGCATCACTGAATCCGTCCCCGAGGACGCTCTCGCCCTGGGTCGTTCTCGCCAGGTGACCAAAGAAGGCTGGGGCGCCAAACGACGTGCAGCTCAAGAAGAAACCAAAGCGGGCGCGAAGCCATAGCTCACGCAATTGCACCTCGCGCCGATAAAGGTTGAGGGCCCGTCCCCCGCGGAGTTTACGGACATCGCAACCGCACCAAATCGGCGCAGGAGCCTGAATGGCGCACGAACGAATCCTCGTGGTGGACGACGAACCGTCGGTCCGAAGCATCGTCGCCGCGCTGCTCGAGCGGAGTGGATACCGGGTATTCGTCGCAGCAAGCGCACAAGAGGCGCTCAACCTCCTTCTCCACGAGCAAGGCTCCATGACATCCATGTCGTGACCAACTCTTTCCGTCGCGGCGCCATCGACTACCTCCTGAAGCCCTTCGAGCGTTCGCAACTCGACATCGTCGTCCGCCGCGCTATCGAGCACGGCGTACTTAAACGGCAGAACGCCCTCTACCGTCATAGCCTCGAGGAGCTGGTCTCCGCACGGACTTCGCGTCTTCGTGAAACCCTGCAGGATCTGGAACGCAGCTACGACATTACGATCGAAGCCATGGGTGACGCCCTCGACCTTCGCGACGAAGAAACCGAAGGCCATTCCCGCCGAGTCACCGCCTACACCATCGAACTCGCTCGTGAACTTGGGCTCGGCGGAGAAGAGCTGAAGACAATCTCCCGCGGAGCTTTCCTCCATGACATCGGGAAGATCGCCACACCGGATTCCATCCTCCTCAAGCCCGGCAGACTGACCGAGGAGGAGACGCTCATCATGCGGGAGCACTGCGCCCGCGGCTACGAGATGGTTCGCAAAATACCCTTCCTGCTGGAGGCCTCGCTCATCGTCCACGCTCATCAGGAGCAGTTCGACGGAAGCGGTTATCCGCGCGGCCTAAGGGGCGATGAGATTCCTCTTGGAGCCCGCATCTTCGCCATCGCGGACACCATGGATGCCATGACCTCCGACCGCCCCTACCGGCGCGCCCGCAGTTTCGCCGACGCGCGCGAGGAGATCGTGCGCTGTTCCGGCCAACAGTTCGACCCCATCCTGGTGAGAGTCTTTACGACGATTCCTCTAGACGTCTGGGTAGACCTCCGCAGCGAGGTCGGAAAGCGTGGTGATCGCACTGCCCCCTCAAAACTGTTCCATCCGACGCCTTATTCCCACGCAGCAAAGGTCGGATAGCATCGGGGGCATGAAAACCCTTTCAACAGAAGAAATCGAAACGTTCCTCGAGGGACACAGATCGTGGACCCCCATCGACGGCAAGATCGTTCGGGACTGGATCTTCGCTAACTTTACCGAAGCGATGGTCTTCGTGAATCTGGTGGCCGGAATCGCCGAGGCTGCGGATCACCATCCAGATTTCGATATTCGATATAACAAAGTGCGTTTGACTTTGATCTCACACGACGCCGGATGCCTGACAAGGCGGGACGCAAGAATGGCGGCGGAGCTGGACAGAGTTTTTCCTCCAAAAAACTGAAGACCGAAGGGGGAGATCTCGCCCTCACAACTTTCTTTTATTCGTAGCCTTCTATGAGATAGAGGATATGTGCTAATCTCTTTCTACAGGAACACGTAGTTTGTGGATCCGAAAGTTCTCGACCGGCACTTGAGTCTGGCAGTCCGAGCGAAGCAAGTTGCGTCACTGGCCTCCCGGCATGGACAAATCACCGTTCATGCCGCCTTTTTTTTGCGCTGGCGACCGGCACCGCGGAACCGGCCCCAAGCGAAGCTTTATGATGTTGGGTATGACTTCTCTGGCAAAGCGTATTGCAGGGTGTGCGGCTCTCGCCTTGGCAACTCTGGCCGCCTCGGCGCAATGGTCGAATCCATCGGACGATGTTCCCGCCTACAACGCCCTTCCCGCCTCAAAGCCTCTACCTCCTGTGCTGAGTGGAAACCAGCTCGCTGGCCCCTACTTCGCGCACCCTTACCAGGTAACCGTCTACAAGATGGCTGCGAAGATCCCGGCAGTCCTCCACCAGGAGCCGTGCTACTGCCGCTGCGACCGCGAAATGGGTCACAACAGCTTGCATAGCTGTTTTGAAGGCACTCACGGCGCTGCCTGCTCTACCTGCATGAAGGAAGCAGTTTACAGCTATCAGCAGACGAAGAAGGGCAGGACTCCAGCCCAGATCCGCGCCGGGATCGAACACGGCGACTGGCAGAATGTAGACCTCGAGGGTGCAACGCTCTAGGCCGCTGCTACTTGTATGCCTGAACCGCCGCGCCTTTCGCCGAGTAAAACCCGGCGAGCGGATCCTTAGGAAGCGCCTTGAGGCCTGACACTACGGCGTCGGCGTTGAGTTCAGCTCCGGCCCTGCTCGTATGCGTATGGGGATCGGCGAACAGCGGTTCGACTCCTGTATGTCCAAGCGCGTCGTACTTGCGCGCGATGATCTCGTTCAGATCGACAAACGCTACATGCTGCTGCTCCGCGATCATCCGAGCCCATCCGCCGTAGTTGTCTCCATTCCGAACAACCTTCCCATCCTGCCAGATCTTCCGTGGAATCGGCGAGCAAACAACGGGAGTCGCTCCGGCGGCGATCGTCTCCACCACGTACTTCCGCACATACCACCCATACGAATGCACGGTCTCGTGAATCTTCAGGATAGGGTTATCGACGTCTTGCGTCTCGTCCCCGATGCCGCGGAGCGTACCGCGGGCTCGGGCAGGGTCGTCGAGTGGCCCATCATCATTGTGTCCCCACTGAAAGAGGATGATGTCGCCCGGCTTCACCAGCGCAAGCGTCTCAGTCCACTGATTCTCCATGATGTAGGAACGGCTGCTGCGGCCGCCAATCGCGCGATTGTCGACATTGATCTTCGAGGTATCGAAGAAATCGGCCAAAGGCTCACCCCCGCCCCACTGCCCCCCGGCTCCATCAGCATGCCCATTACGAACAGTCGAATCCCCCACCAGGAATAAAGTAGGCAGCTTCGGGTTCGCCGGAGGTTTGAGGCCGATCTTTGCATGCGCCGCAGGATCGGTCGTGGAACCTTCCATCGGAGTCAAAGGTGCGGAAGCGGACTGCCCGAATGCCCGGAGATTGTTCAAGCCAAACACGACGACAGCGAGCGAAAGGAGAGGAAGAACATGTCGAACTTGCCGAAGAACACTGCGGTACATGGTCAAGATGTACTGGCTCCTTAAGCTGACGTCAAGCGGCGCGGACTATGCTGGGAAACATGAGTTGGATCTTTTGGGCAATCCTGTCCGCCGTCTTCGCCGCCGGAACCGCAGTCCTGGCCAAAGTAGGTGTCGAAGGCGTCGACTCGAATCTCGCCACTGCCATACGAACCTCCGTCATCCTGGTCTTTACCTGGGCTATTGCCATCGGCTTGGAGAAGCACCAGGGTCTCGGTTCCATCGGCCGGAAGAGCTGGATCTTCCTTGTCCTGTCAGGCGTATGCACTGGCCTCTCGTGGCTCTGCTACTTCCGCGCCCTGCAAATGGGCGAAGCCTCACGCGTAGCTCCCGTGGACAAGCTCAGCGTCGTCCTGGTCCTCATCTTCGCTGCCCTCTTCTTGGGCGAACGCCTCACCTGGGTAAAGGCCGCAGGCGGAGTCCTCACCGCCGCCGGAGCCATCATCCTGGCTCTCGCCTGAGTCCGTACGCGCTATACTCATAGAAGTTCTTTGCAACGCTCCAACGCAATGTTGGGCCAGCTCCACATGGGGGCGTCACGGCTTCGACGGGATTGCTTGTGGCAGAGAGGCATGCCGGGGTGGGTACACCCGTAATCGCGCCCAAAACTATAAGTGCCGAACCTCAATTCGCGCTTGCTGCTTAATTAATTAAGTAGCCGATCGCTCAAGCTTCGCCTACGGGCTTGTACCGATCGTCGCACAGTAGGCTGGTCAAAGCTGTTCCGTCTGTACGGCAATGACGAGATCGATCAGGCTGGTCGACGCCGCGTCTTCGTCCGTTCTAAGCGTCGTTGACGAGACAAAGATGAACCGGAAAAAGCATGAATGCTCTCTGTTGGAAGTTTTTTCGGACGTGGGTTCGACTCCCACCGCCTCCACCATTTCTAATGGTTGATTCTAAAGCCACCTTTGCGGGTGGCTTTTACTTTTGTGTCAAAAACGTGTCTACTTACTTCGTGGGAGCAGTTAGAGAGCAGGGCCACATGGCCACCACGCCGACCATCACGATTTTTGTCCGGCATTCGAAGGGCTGCAAGTATGCGGGGGATGAGTTCGCCAAGCGCTGCGATTGCAGAAAGTGGCTTCGCTGGACGGCGGCCGGCGAACCCGCCAACGGCGTCCGGCAAACACTCGCTCCTGGGCGGAAGCTGAACAGGTCAAGCGGGACATTGAAGACCAACTGTCCGGTAGGACCGTCGTGCCGGATACTCCAGGGGTGAAAAACATCCAGCAGCCGTCGAGGTCTTCCTCGCTGACAAGAAGGTAGAGAACCTCTCATCTGACCTCATCCGGAAGTACGAGCGAGAGCTCGGACGCCTAGCGTCGTTCTGTGAGAGTCGTGGCTTCTACACCCTTGCGGGAATCAACCGCGAACTCATCACACGATTTTGTTCCGACTGGAAAGACCTGTATCCGTCGAGTCTCACCCGGAACAAACTGGCAGAACGTTACAAGTCTTTTCTAAAGTTCTGCCGGGTGGCTGGTCGAGGTTCCCATCTGGCCGAAGATGAAGGCTGAAGAGGTTCCAACTCTTCCTCTGACCACTGATGAGTATGAACGCCTACTTGATTCCGTCTATGTCGTAGTCAAGGCACCTCGGAATCGCATAGTAGAAAATCAAAGCCAAGAGTATTGGATCAAGAGGGTGCGGGGTCTGTTCCTGCTCATGAGGTCTAGCGGCCTGTCGATCCAAGATGCTCTAACACTTCCCCGCTCTGCCCTCATACACGACGCCACTGGTCACCGAGTTGTGACCCAGCGCACCAAGACCGGAACTGATGTCAGCGTCCTACTTCCACCAAACATCGCGATTGAACTGCTCGCGGTGCCGAACGATAACGACCGCTTCTTCTTCTGGAGTGGGGTCGGCTCACCCAAGTCCATCAGTGGCAATTGGGGCAAGCGATTTGTAGCTCCATGCTTCGCTGAGGCCAAAATCACGGGCGGCTACATGAAGGCACACCGACTCCGCGATACCTTTGCTTGTGGGCTTCTCAAGGCCGGTGTGTCACTGGAGCATGTGAGCAAGCTGTTAGGACATACTTCTATACGCACGACCGAGAAAAGCTACGCCGCATGGGTGCCTTCAAGGCAGGAGGTTCTAGACAACGCAGTCATTTCGGCCTGGGCAGCTCCCGCCCCGAAAGGTCTACGCAGGAAAAGAGCAGCATAGATAGGCAAACAGCCGCAAACTCACCCGCTGCCTCAGCGGTTCTCTAAAGTGACGAGAAGGGCGTTTATCAGGACTAATCAAAAAGTTTCAATCCGCTACGGCTCTGGGTTGGTAATGGAGGCGGTGCGGCATTACGTGTCGCTTTAGCGCCTGCGTTGATTAGCAGCCTTTTCGCCTTCTGATAATCATCACGGTCAAGCGCATTACACTTTGAATATCCCAAAGTCATCCATCGGGGATCTTGCTCATGAACGATTGGTGATCCGCAATTCGCGGCATTGAGATAGTCGAGAGCTGTGCGTCCTTTTGCGTCCCTCGCGCGAGCATCTGCCCCAGCTTTCAACAGTGTCGCGATCTCATCAGGGTCTCCACGCTGAACCAGAAGCATAAGTGCGGTCATGTCCTCGGTATTGATTGCGTTCACTTCGGCACCTGCCTTCAACAGGTCTTCGTCCGCCATGCCCGTTACTGCAGATGCCATTAGTGCGGTTTCGCCTCGTTTCGAGCGGGCATTTACGTTGACCCCTGCGTTGACAATTTCCTTCAATGGCGAATTGCCATAGGAACTTGCGGCATACATGAGAGGCGTCCATCCGCTCGCATCGGCATCAGTCAGTTTATCGCCAGCTTCCAACGCAGCTCGGAACGCTTCTTTGTCCCCACGATGCACCGCATCCATGAGTTTTGTCTTGCCTGGCTTGGGCAGATACTCGAAGGTGATTTCTGCGATACTTTCAGTTCTCGGATCGCCATGACGCCACTGGTGCGTATTAGTAGACACGTCAACAGCCGTTTCAACATCTCTGAAGATTGCCGGTGCGGCGTCTCCATACTCCCCGACACTCTTCTCCCGTCCACCGATTCGTACTTTGAACGAACTAGCGTCGCCGTCCATCAGCCCCGCCTGATCATAACTGCCACAGAGCCTCCAAACGGCTGCGATTCGGAATTGCTCCAGTAGGGATTTTGCTTCCGCCGGTGTAATCTGCCCCGTCCGGGAAACATCGCCTTGTTTCCAAATCACCGAACCGTCTGAACTGACTCTCACTTCTTCGTTCCAACGTTGAAGCTCGACGAAATCGCCACTGACTACGCTGGCTGGAGGCACTCGATCATTGGCACTTGGACACTCTGAGCGATCCAAACCTGTCGTGAAAATCGAAATAACTTGGACCTGCCCCGTTCCATCCAACAACGCCTTTGTTACTGGCTGACTTTCGTCATATCCATCGTCAGGCGGATTGAGCTGGAAGTGGAACGTCACCTTATAGGGTTGCTCTGCAAGCTCCGTTCTTGTCTTGAAGTGCCACGCCTTCACGTTTTCGACCGCGACTCCTTGCAACATCGCAGGACCAGAGATCGGACTTACATCGACAGTCCGGCCTTCCAGTGTCTGTCGGAAACTCACTACAACGTCACCCTGAACTTTAGCGGCTCTCGCAGTTGGAGGATACTTAAGGTCCGGCAGGGCATCAGGTGCGATCGTCTGCGCCCGACAAGCACAGTGCGCCGTCGCGAACAGAGCTATCGAAAACCATGCCCGTACTCTCGACATACCTGCAACCTCTTCAATCTGAGAACTACTTTCCCAGCTAAGGGTACACAACCTTCCTGCGGTTCGTGGAGTCGGAGCGGGAGCTTGCTCCCTTCTTTCAGAGTCACGGTGACTCGGGTTCCAAGCCGATCCGGTCGTTGACGGCATTCCGAAGCCGTTGTTTGCAGCCAAGATAGCGTTCCGTCGTCTGCACAGAAACGTGCCCGAGTAGGAACTGGATCTGCTCCAGCTCGCCGCCGGCTTGATGACAGAGGCGGGCGCAAGTTCGCCGTAGATCGTGGGGAGCGATCGTGCCAAGACCGCAGTCCGTGGCTGTCTTGCGAACAATAGACCAAATTACTTTCGCTGTGAACCCACCCCCATAAACCTTGCCCGTTTTGCCGATCGCGCGAAAGAGTGTTCCGTTCCGCAATTCCGCACATGCTATCCAGGCATCCACGGTCGCCTTGACCCACGTTGGTACGGGCACAGTACGCATGTGGCCGCCTTTGCCGATAAGGTCAGCGAGAATCCAATGTTCCTCCCGAAGTTCAAAGTCTTCAATCTTCACCGTCACGATCTCGGCCCTACGCAAACCGCAACCAACGAGCATGGCCAATAGGGCACGGTTACGCACATCTTGAAGTCGCTGCCCAGACGGTGCAGCAATGAGTCTCTTGCTTTGTTCAGCGGATAGCCAATTTCCAAGACGAACGCCGATCCGTTTCGCTCCTTTGACCCGGCGAATGCCAGCGGCGAGGTCCGGACTCAACAGGCCGCAATCTGAGGCTTCATATGCAAGCCTGCGAACCGCCGCGAGTCTGAGATTGATCGTTGAAGGTGCGTATCTGCGCTGCTCCAGCGCAATTCGATAGCGGGTCACAACCGTCTTGTTGAACGCCAGACGAGGTTCGGAGCAATACCACTCGATGAAGTCGCTGATGGCATGTTCGTACGACCGCCGCGAATTCAGAGATGGAAGGCTGTTGAGTACCGCTGATTTTGAATAGTCAAGGTCGGGAAGTCTTAGAACAGTTTTAGATTTCTTCGCTCTTTTCGCCACGTAGACGGCCTCCTAGCCGTGGCGAAAAGAATCTCTCAACAGGATTAGTCCTCATAAGTCGGCTTATCGCCACTGATAAGGGCTTCAGCTACTAGTTGCCGTTGGACGGCAACCGTCAGTCCTGCCACGGTCCACGCGCTTGCCAGGATTTGCTCCAATGCCCTTCTGTCGTCATTGCAAGAACGAGCGGCATCAGGAATCTTTCGATGTGGCTAAGAACGGTTTTGAGCGGGACAGCCTCGACGTAAAGTCTGTTCCTTTCGTTGAAGGCATTCCACTGAAGCTGCTTGGATTTGTCCTCAAAGAACTCGGCCGTGAACGCGATAGGCGGTGCCGAAGGGAGAGCTGTTTTGCGCCGCTCGAACGTCCTCATGATCGCTTCGGAGAGAAGCCTTCCCTCGAATGGAAAGAGTTGGGCTAGGGTGCGGAGGTCGTGAAAGTCCTTCATCCGGGTGTTCGCAATGCCGAGTTTCACCATCGCCTCAAACTTTTCCGCAACGACTGTCTCCCTCGGATAGGTAAGGAGCACGGCTGCTGGCCCATCCAAAATCGTCGGGAATGCTGTCTCGACCGCCGCCGGCGTCACTGCGTCCCCAAATCCGATATCGATCTGCATGGGAATCCGGGCCTTCTCCAGATAGCCGAGGAAACTGACTCGTACCCCTTCGTAGTCTGCACCCTCCTTGATCTGGCGGGCGGTCACGCTCGATGCGTCGAAGACTAGTCCGTCGTCCGCAACCGGGAGAGCACAAATCTCCTTGAAGATGGCTTCGAAGCGGCGGGGATCGCTGCTCCCAATCGAAAGAAAATCTGCGTCCCGCGTGGGCCGATGCGTCTGCTCTGTCCAGAGCTCAAAAAGCAAAGCTCCCTTCAAAATAAAGGCCGTCTTGTGCTGTGATTGGCTGATACGAAAGAGCAGGCGTTCCAACGCATACTTCGTCAGCAACAGTCCGAAATCTTCCTTGCGCTCACGCGCGAGATTGAGGAGACGCTGCCGAACAGACGCGGCGACATTAGTGACGGGTTTGCTCAAGAGAGCGATTCCATATACGGACGCATGACGTTGGCGACTCGACAGATCTTCGCCGCCTCCCAGAGTTCGTCCATGGTGGCTTTGTTCCCGTGAAAGCACTCTCGAAGGGCTTGAAGCGCCAGTTCAGTCCCGATCTTCGACCGGAACTTGAAGCAATCGGCAACAGTCTTGGCGGGACTATAAACCTTTATCTCACTTCCCTCCACAAGATGCTTCACCGCGCCGAACGTGAGAGCCTCTCCCGAGACGCGAACAACCCGGATAGGGGGGTAATCGGTACGAGGCGCCCAAGCTCCGGGCTTGAGAGCAATCCAGACCTCGAAGGGATTTTCAGTCGTGAATTCGTGAAAGCGCAGTGCGGACGAGAGACAGACCACGGCTTGGGGCACCTTCCGGCACACCTCCAGCAGAGTCCGGTTTTCCGTGGGCGGGTGGTCGGCAGACGAGTAGAGTCCGCGTCCGACTCTCTCCAGCTTGCCTTCCCGTACGAGACGACCGAGGTAGTTTCGAGGCACGGACAGGCGTTCAAGGTCGGCAGACCGGATGACCGGCTGCTGATCGGCAAATTTGCGGAGGCGCTCCATCTGCGTGTCCATGCAATCAGTGTACCAAAACCAATCTACTTCCCTATATCTAATTGGCTTTGGGTACACTCCTCTAAGTTTGCTGCCGCGAATGATCTCCGTGCAACCAGACGTGCCGGTCGCACGAAGGTGGCTATGAGGAGTGGGAGAGTGGCGATGTTATCTGGCTGAGATTGCGCCTGGACGCCTAACTTGATGCGAGTACCTGTCTGGAGCTGCTTGGCGAAGTGGCCCTGCTTGCCGAAGGCGACGACATTGTAGTGGAAGTGATGGTTGGTCGGAGATGATGGAGACTCCGAAGGCGGTGTATTTGCGTCCGGTCTTGGAAGTGCGGCTGGTGGCTGTGTTGCTGACGGTTCCGAAGAAGGTGATGGTCTGTTGGGTCTGCATGGTGTTTCTCCTTTTTGCCCGGTCAATCGGGACACATCCCAAAGGGCGCAAAGGTGCGCTGCTCCCAAGTCGCGGCATCGCCGCGTTGCCAAGAGATGAAGTTTTTTGAAGGGGACCCGGAGCCTGCGAGGGGGGAGGAGTCCAATACCCGGAGGGCGCGGCACGCGAGTTCTGAACGCAGAGCCGATGGGCGCAGCTCCTGCACCGAAGCGGTGGCCGAGTGAACGTGCAAATAGGAGCTCGTGCAGTTACATGGCTACATTCCTCGAACCGACACGAGGTCGCCTAGCGATCTGGTCTACTGACGATAGGTAAACGCTATATGTGTTTCTCGGCGACAGCGAACTTTGTAGATAGCGGCGCGCTCGGTGCCGTGGGAATCGCAACACTAACAAAGGTCAAGCATCGTCGCGAACTGTTGTTTGCATCACTCCCCACATTGTTTGCTGTGCATCAGCTCATCGAAGGTTTCGTATGGCTGGGTCTAGATGGAGTCTTGTCGGCGAAGGTGGCCCACAATTTCGGCGCAGCGTTCGTCCTATGCGCTCAGGGACTATTGCCCTTCCTCATGCCGCTGAGTGTCATGCTCTTCGAGCAAACGCGCGCGCGACGACGGGCGATGATGCCATTTGTGATCCTCGGAGGGCTGCTGGCGCTATACATGCTCTGGGGGTTGACGGTTTATCCGCTGCGAGTCTCCGTGGACCGTAACGGCATTGTTTACGTCAACGACGCGACCAATAAGACATGGGTTGCAGCGCTCTACATCATCGCAACCTGCGGGTCGCTCTTCTTTTCTGAGATCTTCATGATGGTGGCTTTTGGTCTGGAGAATTTGGTCATCTTGTTGGTTTTCATCGACGTAAAACGATATGCAGGCACATCAGTATGGTGCGCGTATGCAGCGTTAGCCAGCGTGACCGTTCTTGTCTACTTCTTGGAAAGCGCCGAAAACCGACCGTTTAGGTATATTGAGGCTCTTTAGTAGTGCATCTTCTTAACGTTGCCAGAGAAATTGCGGAGCTTCTAGTGGTAGAACGGCCCCCGGATGGAAAGGCACGATACGCGCTGTATAGTCCGTGACTGGCCGGGTCGCAGAGATAGTAGACAGATAGACCAAGCTGCCAACGGACGATTCGCAGTCTCCGCATCTGTCCATAGGATGTAGAGCTCCGACCGTCTGGTCGTGCGCGTCAGCGTAAAGCTCGACCCTAATCGAATCGGGACTCAGACTTCCTACAAAGACTTCGATGCGAAACGAGCGCTGTCCGCTGTGGTGCTCCGTAGTCGTGCGTCCAAAGCGAAGTGACTCCCAGTGCTTTTCGATATCCATCTTCCAGGCAACTATGCTTTGTGCCAGTCGTTGACCGTCCTCACTGCGGCTTTTGTATGAGAGCGCGGCTGGAAGATAATACGAAACGGTGTAGTCACGAATGGTCCGACTTGCTGAGAACTCTGGAGTGAGCCGGGCCATACTCTCGCGAACACGTGCAATCCACCGGGAGGGTGTCTTGCCACCGCTCCGCTCGTAGAACATTGGGATGATTTCGTTCTCAAGAATGGAATACATCTCTTGGGCCTCCGTGGCATCCCAAGCCAAGTCCTCGCCATGCTCTCTTCTGTCCCCTATGGCCCATCCCACGCCTGAGTCGTAGGCTTCGGCCCACCACCCGTCGAGTTCGGAAAAGTTGAGGCCGCCGTTGGCGAGAATCTTCATTCCGCTTGTTCCGCAGGCCTCCCACGGACGCCTAGGAGTGTTGATCCACAAGTCGATGCCGGCCACAAGATCCTGCGCGAGACGCATATCGTAATCGCTGAGAAAGATCACATGACGACGGATATCGGCACGTTTATGAAGTCATTCCATTGCTTGACCAAGACTTGCCCGGGCAAGTCTTGTGGGTGGGCTTTCCCCCCGCTAATATTAACTGGATTGGGTGGTCCTGATTGGAAAGTAACCGCACAAGCCTCTCGGGGTCATTCAGTAGGAGATTTGGGCGCTTATAAGTAGCAAATCGCCGGGCAAAGCCGATAGTCAACGTTTCCGGGGAGAACAAGTCGATCACATCAGTAGCCGCGATACCGTGCGAGGCAAGTTGACGTGCGTACCTCTGCCGTGCCGAATCGATGAGGGAAGTTCGACCACTCACCCGCATATTCCACACTTGCGAGTCGGTCAGTTGACGGACCCGACTAACGTCCGGCTCCTCACCGTGCCAACGCTCGAGTCCGCAAGTCTCTGTCCACAAGTCGTCGGCACCCTCAGAGTCCCAGCTTGGTACATGTACCCCATTTGTCACCGATCCGATAGGAACCTCCGACTGCGGCCAGCGTGGATAGAGTGATTGAAAGATCTCTCGGCTAACCTGCCCATGCAACTTACTGACTCCGTTCACATGAGTGCTTCCACGGACCGCCAAGTAAGCCATATTGAATGGCTCCGATTGGTCTCTAGGGTTTTCCCTTCCCAAAGCAAGAAGGTCATCCATGTCAACGCCCAACTCTTCCCGTGCATAGTGAGTTAGGTATCTCTCCATAAGCTCTGGAGCGAATCGATCAAATCCCGCCGGAACGGCGGTGTGGGTTGTAAACAGATTGCCCCCGCGCGTGACCGTCATTGCGACCGCAAATGAAACCTTGTGATCCTCCATGTAGCATCTTACTCTTTCGAGTACTGCGAAAGCAGCGTGACCTTCGTTCAGATGGCATACGTCGGGCACTATACCTAAAGCGCGCAATAACCGCCATCCTCCGATACCGAGTACGATTTCTTGCTTGAGCCGCGTTTCGCTATCACCTCCATAAAGTTGGCTACAGATACCCCGTTGGGCCGCAGTATTAGCGAAATCGTCTGTGTCCAAAAGGAAGAGCTTTAATCGACCGACCGTAACCTCCCAACAGCGAAGCCACATCTTCGAGGCTGGTAGCTGAATCGGAATTCGCAACCACTCTCCATTGGGCTGTCGCAGAGGTCGGATTGGTAACTGCCCCGGGTCATTCACCGGATAGAGAACCTGCTGCTGGCCATCCGAGTTAGAGTCCAGACGGAAGTAGCCCTGCCCGTAGACAAGCCCCACTCCCACGACGGGCACCCCCAGATCGCTTGCAGCTTTCATCTGGTCCCCGGCAACTTGGCCAAGTCCACCCGAATAAATTGGCAGCGCCTCGCTAAGCATGAACTCCATACTGAAGTAGGCGACGACAATATCTTCATGGGCTGAGTATGCTTTTTGCAACCACGCTTCCGAAGCGTAAGAGTTTGTATCCCGCGAATAGATTTCATTAAGCCGCGCACTAAAGGCCGGTTCAGCAAGAGCGGCGGTGATAGTGTCTGGGCGAGACGGTCTGAAGGATTACCCAAGGATTCTGCGTGTTTTGCCAGAGTTCTGCATCTAGCCGTTTCCAAAGCTCATCCGAACCATGATTCCAAGTCCAGTGAAGATTCAGAGCTAGATCGGTTAGCATCTGCCGACCATCGGAATCGGCATACGGTTTCTTCGGCAACGCTCGGGTTTCAGTTTTCATCGACCCTGCCTTTTTCACATTGAGGCTGACGTTCGCATGCTCCCAGTCTGGCATTTGACTTAGGGGCATTCTGAGCAATCCGACACAGTAAACTCGCAGTCCCTTGGGAAGAATGAATTGAATCCGTTCATCTGGAGGAATCAGTGAAAGCTGCTGTCTACGATCCGAAACGATCGAACTCGTCACAGTTGGTTGAAATCATGGATGTCCCGCGTCCTGAAGTTGTACCAGGGCACATCCTTCTGCGAGTTCTCGCTTGCGGGGTCTGCCGTACCGATTTGCATATCGCTGAGGGCGACTTGCCGGCACTCCTGCCCCGAGTCATTCCGGGTCACCAAATCGTCGGTGAAGTCATTGAGGGAGCCACTGAGCGCCTTCCGCTCGGAACACGCATAGGCGTTTCGTGGGTGGGTGGCACCGACGGAAACTGCTGGTATTGCCAGAACAAAATGGAAAACCTCTGCGACCATCCCGTTTTCACCGGTTATTCCGTCAATGGTGGTTACGCAGAATTCGTGCTTGTTCGTGAAGACTTTGCATTCCCGCTTCCAGGCGAACTAGAGAACGCGCAGATCGCTCCCCTGCTCTGCGCAGGCATCATCGGCTTCCGGAGCCTACGTGTTGCCGGAGTCCTGCACGGAGAAAAGGTCGGTCTCTTCGGGTTCGGGAGCTCGGCCGCCTTGGCCATCCGAATCCTTCAATTTTGGAAATGCGAGGTCTACGTTGTGACCCGAGGACAGGCTCATCGCGACTTCGCAACGTCACTCGGTGCTACCTGGGTCGGGGATGAAGGCGCGACACCCCCGGTATCGCTAGATAGAGCGATCACCTTTGCGCCAAGTGGCAAGGTTGTTGTCAGCGCTCTCAGCTCTCTTCGCAAGGGCGGAGTGGTCGCGGTGAACGCGATTCACTTGGACCAAATGCCGTCATTCGACTATGACAAGTGGCTGTGGGGGGAACGGCAGATCCGCAGTGTTGCCAACATGACGCGAGACGATGCCCGTGACTTCCTGGAGCTTGCGCGACAACTCCAGTTTCGACCACAGATAACCGTCCTCTCCCTGGATGATGCCCACAAAGCGCTCATCGCTGTGAAGAACGAAGACGAATCTGGATCGATAGTGATCGTTCCCTAGTCCCCGTCCGAAATCAACACCTGATCAATGAGTGCTACGAAAGATTCGAAATCTACAGGACCGTCGTAGCGGTCTCCGTTGAGGAAGAAGGTGGGCGTTCCATTCACGCCACTGCGGATGCCGCCTGCGAAGTCACCTTCAACAATACTTTTGAGTGTTCCATTCGATCTGGCTTGTTGCATCTTCACTTCACTCAGACCCAACTGATCAACTAGAGACTGAAGGGTGCTTTCGCTCAGATTATTCTGATTCGCGAAAAGCAGGTCGTGCATCTCCCAAAACTTTCCCTGACTTCCTGCTAACTCCGCTACCTCCGCTGCCGCTTCCGCCCACGGATGGATTTCCCGCAGCGGAAAGTTCCGGAATACAAAGGACATTTGGTTGCCGAAGTGAGCCTGTAGCTTCCCAATGATTGGCTGGACTTCTCCACACGATGGACACTCATAGTCGCCGTACTCAACAAGGCTGCAGCCCGCATGCAGATTGCCTTGTAGATGGTCATGCTTCGTAACGGGTATGGTGAGCTTACTCATCATGATCCTAATTTCGGCAATGCTTCGAGAGCATTCAGTATCCCGTCAGCCCCGGGACTGACCGCCACCGGAGAACAGTAGCTCCATGTGATCACGCCATTCTTGTCGAGAACAAACAGTGCGCGTTCACATACTCCGTCAGTCTCTCTATAGGCCCCATAGGCACGAGCAGTCTCGCCCTTCGGTTCGAAGTCAGAGAGCAATGGAAAGTGAAGGTGCTTGTGCTTGGCGAAGGCGTCGTGGCACCAGGCAACGTCCACTGAGATCGCAACAAGTTCCGCTTTGTACTTGAGCAACTCCGGCAATATCTCGTTGAAGACACTGAGTTCGTCACCGCACACCGGGCTCCAGTCTGCCGGGTAAAAAGCAATCACTACTGGCTTTCCACGCAGTTCACTCAGTGAAAGTTTTTGGTCTGGCGTGACGTGAAGACTGAAGTCTGGTGCGGTTTTGCCCGCAGTCAAAATTGGCATGAATAGTTCCCTCTTGCTCTCCCGAACAAAGTACAAGTGCAGTTCAACAACGACAATCATGTGCCGCTTTGCGATCGCTTCGATCTCTTGCTCGGTGAGTGCCGATAGATCCACCGTTTCCGTTGCGATGACGTGTCGTGCGATGTCGTGGTGATTCTTTTTCAAGTATTCCGCGAAATGCTCTACCGCACTGCTCTTGCCTGTGCCGTGGCCTATCAGGACGATCTCATTTGCGGGGAGCAAATCCTTCGCAACTTCTTCGTAAAACGTCTTGTCTTCCGGAACCCGCTCACCTTGGTAATGTGCTTCCTTTTTGTGGATCAGGTGATGATGGAAGCCGAAGGGGTCATAGGGCCGCACCCTATGTTCGGATTCTGGAACTTTCCCATTGAAATCCTGATAGACATGGGCGACATGATGGTCAATCACTACGACCATGCGACAGGGCTGCGATGCATGATCGGATACCCGCTCGGGGCCTGCGTCGCGGAGAAACTTCCTCAAGCGGGCGACCTCTTCGACGCCGAGTTCATGCGTGTGTGGGTGTTTGAAGAAAGCACGTTGCGTCCCTACGGTAAAGACAAACTCGTCGCTACCGTGCGGTTCAACCTGGCCGATTCGGCCAATGAGGTCAACGGTGTCCGACCAACTGAGGTTCCGTGGAAGTTTACCGGTCAGGAGACTTGTATGCAGTTCGTCGAGATCGTGGCGAATATGTGTACTCATGTACTCAGCATGTCATTCACAAGAGGGCAAAACTGTATCGGTTTGCTCACTTAGAAGTAGCGTTACGTGAGCTTTAGACTGCGGAAAACCGGAATCTTCACGAAGTTGAGGGCAAAGTAAAAAACCGTAGCCGCCAAAAGCTCCAACCCTAAGACTCGGAGCGGAAGCGGTGACATCTCGATGCCACGATTTGCGAGCAAGGAGATGAAGAGGATGTCGGCGGCCGTAGACATAACGAGCCACTTCGTGGGACGCAGACCCCAAAGATGTTGTCTATCGCGAATAGCGTACGTTACTGCCTGGCTGCCATAAACGACGCCAATAATGCAGAACGTGCGGAGATGATCAATGTCCAGACGCATCTTGTATTTTCCTACTGCAAGAACAGAGGTGGAAAACACCAGAAAGCCCATGCCGAGGACAGCTCCCGCTGCCGTGATCTTGCCTATGTCCCATGAATTGGGCGTTCCGGATGGCCTAACCCGGTCGGTCGCGTAGGCCATGGAAAAAAGATCTCCAGTGATCATGACGATCACCATCAGGAGCGGCGTTATCACCGCCTGCCCCGTCATCAAGAGGCCGATGGCGAGGAATAAGAGTTGAGCAATCTTCTTTGTAGTGGACCGCAACGTATAGCTGAGGATGCGCTGAAAGATCAGTCTGCCCGTCTTGATCGCCGCGACGATACCGCCGAGACCAGCCTCAGTAAGCACCACTCCTGCCGCTGACTTCGCTACATCCGTTGCTGTTGAAACGGCAATCCCAATTTGCGCTTGCCGCAGGGCCGGTGCATCGTTCGCTCCGTCGCCACACATCCCAACCGTGTGGCCACTCTTTTGAAATGCCTTGACTAAAGCGAACTTACCCTCCGGAGGAATACTCGCGAAGACCGAATAGTTTTCTGGCTTTACAGACGCCGGTATAGAACCCGCCGGGCAAGTTGGTCCTTCTAGACCAACCTCTGTAGCTACGATGGCCGCTGTTGCTGGTGCATCACCTGTCACCATCACAGTTCTCACTCCGAGTGTTGTCAGTTCGGAGATGAGGGAGGCCGAATCTGCCCTAGGCGGGTCACTGAGAGCGATCATTCCGATGAGGCGAAGAGACCCTGGAAGGCCAAAAGCCACACCGAGCAAACGGAATCCTTGTGCTTCCAGTTTGGCTGCCATTGCCGATGCTCCGGCATCAGAACCAGCGAGACCGAATATGGTCGCCGCCGCGCCCTTCACGATCTTGAGAGCTTGGCCGCCAGCATCAGTTGCGGTCGCCTCCGATGTCTTCTTGGCCGGATCAAACGCCGTAAACACCACCAGCTTCGGATTGTCAGGAGATGGCTTCTGCGCGGCAGCGGAGCGAACGGCAGCATCTTCTGAGTCTTCTCCACCGACGGAGCTTGCGAGTGCCGCAATGCCAAGGACCTGCGCCTCGTTGAAGCCGTTCATCGGAGATATGCTAGCTACCGATAGTTGATTGGCGGTGAGAGTGCCAGTCTTGTCGACACATAGCACGTCGATCGTGCCTGCTTCGTCCACTGCAGACAAGCGCGTCGGAAGGACGCCAAGCGTCGCCAGTGAACGTGCCCCAATAGCTGACGATAGTGTAAAGGTCGCGGGCAAACCAACCGGGATCGCCGCAAGAACCGCTGTCAAGAAGAGTGGAATAACCTCATTCCAGGGCATGGAGTGAGAAAGGGCATAAATCCCCATGAGTAGGATGACTCCGCCATTGAAGAAAGCAAGATTTCTCACGATCTTCAAGACTGCTCGCTGTTGTGAACTTACAGCGTGAGCCGTCCGTACCAGCTCAGCCGTCTGCCCAAACTTGGTGCGAGTACCCGTGGCTGTCACCCGAGCGCTCGCTTCCCCGCGCCTCACTAGCGCACCCGAAAATGTGTCCGCCCCGGCACCGGGTTCAACAGGCAATGATTCGCCGGTCAGCATGGATTGATCGAGCTCAACTGAACCGTCCAGGATGTGAACATCTGCCGCAACCACCTCACCAAGCGATAGCTTGACGACATCCCCGACAACCAGCTGTGCTGCTGGAATGATCTTCCACGTCGCGTCACGCAACACCGAAGCATTCAAAGCCAGGCGCGACTTCAGTGCATTCAAGGTCGCTTGTGCGCGCCCCTCCTGCACAAATGCCAGAGCGGCATTTAAAACCAGCAGCGCCGCAATAATACCCGCTTCAACATACTTATGCAGCACCAACTGCAAGACCATGGACGCTTCCAAAAGCCACGGAACGGGTGCCCAGAACTTCAAGAGTGCATTCCGTAGAACGTGTGCGAAAGTGTCCGGCATAGAGTTTGGACCGTTCTTGGCTAAGAGACTCGCGGCCTGCTTGCTGGTGAGTCCGACGAGATCAAGGGCTTTACCGAGAGCATCGGCTGACTCCGCATCACTGATAGCGTCACTCTTTGACGAAGCTTTCGGTGTCGCGTTTGTTGTCATATTCATCCTCGCGCGAAATCTCAGCACGTCTTTCAAGCCGGGCTTCAACGAGACGCCACATTCGTTGAGCTTGGCACTCACGGCACGTTGGAACTGTGCTCTTTTGCTCAGTGACCTGCCCTCAATACGTAACGTGTGCAAAAGGAACCAGATCGTCCACGAAGGTCTTGAGAAGCTGGATGCTACGAACAGAGGCCCATGATGACCCAGAAGCGAACAGCGCAGGACGGTATGAAGGTTTATTTGATTGGTGGAGGAATAGCTTCCTTGGCTGCGGCGGCTTTCCTCATCCGCGACGCAGGGTTCAAGGGTCACGACATCATCATTCTCGAAGAATCAAAGATGATTGGCGGGAGTCTGGATGCAAACGGAAGCCCAGAATCTGGGTACGTTATGCGGGGGGGCAGGATGATCGAGAGCAAGTACCTTTGCACCTTCGATCTTTTCTCTTCGATACCGACTCTCGACAACAGTCAATCAGTGACAGACGAGATTTTCGCCTGGAATAAGACAATGAAGACGGCCTCAAGGTGTCGTCTGTTTCGCGATGGGAAAAGTGTAGACGCTCCGTTGTTCGGGCTAAGCGAGAGTCACATCTTGACTATCGAACGCCTGGAAGCGGAGCCGGAGTCATTGTTGGGTCGTACAGCTATTTCTGATCAGTTCGCACCGGACTTCTTCAAAGCGGATTTCTGGTACATGTGGTGCACAACCTTTGCGTTTCAGCCTTGGCATAGTGCAGTTGAGTTCAAACGTTATCTAGTGCGGTTCACGCACATGATCTCGGGATTCAGCACACTCGGCGGAATCATGCGAACGGTCTACAACCAATACGACTCGCTTGTGCGACCCCTTCGTCACTGGTTGGAGGAGCGAGGAGTGCAAGTTCTCCTGAATACGCAAGTGCTGGAACTGACCACACTACACGCGGCGGACGGCTTTGCTGTTGAGCAAATCATGTGTGAGCGTTCTAATAGCCCTCACGCAATTCGTGTGACATCTTCCGATCTCGTTTTCGCAACATTGGGGTCTATGACCGAGGGCTCGCACTTTGGGGCAATGGATCGGCCTGCCATCCTGGATGCAAACTCCGACGGTAGTGCATGGTCTCTCTGGAAAAAGCTTGCAGCTAGAGAGCCCGATTGGGGTAACCCGGAAAACTTCAGCAGTCATATCGAGGCTTCAAAGTGGCTGTCCTTTACCACTACGTTACATACTTCGACCTTCTTCGATAGCATTCGCGACCTGACGGGGAACGCCCCTGGAGAAGGTGGGTTAATCACCTTTCCAGAATCCAACTGGCTCGTATCGATCGTGCTCCCTCATCAGCCTCACTTTATGGACCAACCACAGGGCGTGGATGTGTTCTGGGGTTACAGCCTGTTCATCGATCAGCCCGGTAATTTTGTGAAGAAACCGATGGCGGAATGCACGGGGCGAGAGATCATGACCGAGATCATGGGACATCTTCGCCTTAGCGAGAAAACGACTGATGTACTAAGCAAGTGCATTTGTATCCCGTGCATAATGCCGTTCATTACAAGCCAATTCCTACCTCGCTCGCAGGGAGACCGTCCCGCGATCATTCCCTCTCGTTCCAAAGAATCTCGCCTTCATCGGCCAATTCTGCGAAATGGAAGATGACGTGGTCTTCACGGTGGAGTATTCCATCCGTTCCGCTCAAACCGCTGTGTATTCTTTGCTCGGCATCCACCTCAAGGCGCCTTCGGTCTACAAAGGCAACCATGATCTCCGCGTTCTTCTCAGGGTCTTTCTGACACTGCATGGCAAACGTGAATGGGAAGCGCTGCTGGAGCATTCCGCGTCCTCATAAGCAGCCAGTGAGAGCAATACTGCTCAGTTTGATGATTTGTGATGAACGAGCATTGCTTACGAGCACTCATAGTGCGCCCGAGGAGATGACGATGTCGCAGATACCCGGTTCGACCTTTCAACCGAAGAAGATTCTTGTCCCCATGGACTTCAGTGTCTCCTCGATTGCGGCTTTGGCCACAGCAAGCCAAATCGCTTTGCAGTTCCGAGCCGAAATCTACCTTCTACACGTTATTCCAATGCTGCCTGTCGTCACCGGGCTAGAGTTTCCAACAGCGTTCTATCCACGTCAAGAGTTCTTAGCGGATGCTGAAAAGGATTCGGGAAAGAGATTTGCTGACTTTGTCACCAACCTCTCGAACCAAGGAGTTCAAGCATTCTCCAAAGTCGAAGTCGGTAATGATGTTGTAGGAAACGTCTTGCTGATGTTGGAACGGGAACACGCCGATCTGCTTGTCATCTCAACGCACGGAATGTCGGGCTGGCGTCCGGTAGTGTTCGGGTCGATTGCGGAGAAGGTCGTCAAACTCGCTGAATGCCCAGTACTCTTACTGCGCAGCGAAAAGCCGGTGGATATAAAAGCTTCTGAGGGTGGGAAATGATCGCGGGGAACGCCGCAGCGTTAGCTCAAACAGAGAAGTTTGAGAAGCCGATGAAAGAGCTTTGCATGTTCTGGTGGGCATTTGCCCTGCGGGGCGGAGGAGCTGTTCTTTTCGCCGGCTTCCTCTTCTATTCGGGAAGCTTTTTCGGAACAATCTTTTTTGATCCGATCATGTTCGTTATGCTCGCCTTGATCTTGGGGTTTTACATACTCAGCAATGGCATTCTGCTGGGAGTGGCCTCAGGCTTCGCAGCGGAACATCAGGTTGGTATCTGGCGACTACTCTTGGCCGAGTGCATTTTCGATACCGCCCTAGGAACGTACGTAGGACTAATGATCGTGCTCTCTACGGAGTCTTTGGCCTGGCTGGCGGGATTGCACGCACTAGGGACTGGATGTTTCCTTGCAGCTTTGGCATGGAAGCTTCGGGCAAGTAAGGCGTACTCGGGGATACTTGGCGTAACTGGCCTGCTAGCGGTAGCGGCAGGATTCGCGTTCGTACTCCATCGCGGCGCTGCGTCAAGGAGCGCTACACACTGGCTCGGTGGCTTTGAACTGTTCTACGGGGTAATCATTTTCATTTTTGCTGAGGGACTGCACCGCCACCACGTTCCTGTTCTTCGAGGTGAAAGTGCGGAGTTTCGCTAGAGGTAAAGATACCGACCAGAGGCTTCATCGATGGACCCGATAATTCCCAAGAACAAATCTTCTGGCTCAGGGGATCTGAGTCCTCAGAGCGAGTCCTCCCTTCCCGGAGTTGCGAACCCTTTAGGCGTGACGCTAACGCGTGATGGCGCGAACTTCAGTCTCTTCTCGGCGAATGCAACGGGAGTGACGATCCTGTTCTTCGATCACGTAGATGCGACCAGAAGCGAGAAGTCCATTCGACTAAACCCAGTGGTCAATCGAACCGGCCATTATTGGCATATCTTCGTTCCAGGGGTGCGTGCGGGGCAAATATACGGGTATCGGGCTGACGGCCCCAATGATCCTCCTAACGGCAAGCGATTCGACAGCTCGAAGATTCTCCTCGACCCCTATGGACGAGCTGTCGCAGTTGGGGCTAACTACAGTCGCGGCGACGCTTGTCGCGCAGGTGACAACACGTCCTCGTCGATGAAGAGCGTTGTCGTGGATATGAGTCTCTTTGATTGGGATGGCGATGCCCCGCTGAACCACTCTTTTCGCAACACTATCGTTTACGAGATGCATGTCGCAGGCTTCACTCGCCATCCGAACTCCGGCGTGCCGAAGCAAAAACGTGGCAGCTATTCAGGAGTAATTGAGAAGATTCCTTACTTGCAGAACCTAGGGATCACTGCAGTTGAAATCCTGCCCGTTTTTCAGTTTGACCCCCAGTCTGCACCTTCCGGCCTCACTGACTACTGGGGATATAACCCTGTATCTTTCTTCGCACCGCACCTCGGGTACAGTGAGTCCGGAGACCCAGTGAAGTGCATCGATGAGTTCCGTGAAATGGTGAAGCAACTACATCGTGCTGGCATAGAGGTGATTCTCGATGTTGTCTACAATCACACGGCGGAGGCTGGCGACGGAGGTCCGACGTTTTGCTTTCGTGGGCTTGGAAATAGTACCTACTATATCCTCAACCAAGATCAGGCGGGGTACTTTAACGCGACGGGCGCTGGGAATACCCTGAAGACAAATCACTCCGTGGTTAAAAGAATGATCTTGGACAGCCTCAAGTTTTGGGTATCGGACATGCATGTCGACGGATTCCGTTTCGATCTGGCGTCGGTGCTAACGCGGGATGTGTGGGGGCAGCCTATGAGCGATCCTCCGATCCTATGGGATATTGATTCCGAGCCTGTCTTGGCCGGAACCAAGCTCATAGCGGAGGCTTGGGATGAGGGTGGCCTATACCAGGTTGGCAGTTTCGGCCATGACAGATGGAACGAATGGAACGGCCAATTCCGGGACGACATCCGAAGTTTCTTAAAGGGAGATAGTGAAACGGTCTGGAAGCTCCGGGAGCGAATCAGTGGCAGCTACGACCTGTATCGTTCCGGAGACCGCCCAGCAGGACAGAGCGTGAATTTCATCACCTGTCATGACGGGTTCACTCTCAACGACTTAGTCTCATACAACTACAAACACAATGAGGCAAACAAAGAACTCAACGGCGATGGAACGAATGCAAACCTTAGTTGGAACTGTGGCTCGGAAGGTGTCAGCACCAATACAGGTGTCAACCAGCTACGAACGCAGCAGATCAAGAACGGACTCGTTCTGACTTTGCTTTCTACCGGAACTCCAATGCTTCTAATGGGAGACGAGGTGCGCCGCACTCAGGCTGGGAACAACAACGCTTACTGCCAAGACGATCTCATTAGTTGGTTCAATTGGGATGTAAGCACTGAGAAGAACGAGCTACTCCGGTTTACTCAGTTGCTCGTACGACTTCGCCTTGATTGCGATAACGGTACGCTTCAAGATGGAAAGCAGGTCGGCGGCTTCGTCAACCCAAACAAAATGGAGTGGCACGGTATTCATCTTGATCAACCTGACTGGAGCGCAGACTCTCACAGCCTTGCCTTCACCTGGCGAAATGAATCGCTTGGCGAAGTCCGTTATGTCGCGATCAATTCTTTCTGGGAAACTCTCGAATTTGATTTGCCACCCGTCACGGGTGGCAAGAGTTCAGGCTGGCTGAGGCTTGTCGATACATCTCTCGCATCCCCGTTCGATATCGCCGACCTCGGTGAATACGTACCGATTCAAGGATCAACCTATATCGTCAATCCTCGTTCAGCAATCATTCTGCGATATGACTACGCCGTCGCGGACTCACCGTACTTGCGCTAAAGATGATGGCTGGATGGCGAGTACGTGCCATCCAGCCATCGATTCAAAACACTATGCGTAGACCGTTTCGCCATGAACGGTGTACGTTTTGTGACGTGATCTTTCGATGATATCTTCTGCTTTCTTGACGTCATCGAACGATCCGTGAACGATGAGGACAAACTTGTCGCTTTTTATAGCCGTCTCGTATTCGACAACGCTATCCTTCGGGATTCCGATGCTTACAAGACCAGCGCCAAGGGCGCTGACCCCACCGACGACGACTGCTCCTTCAAGTCCAGCAACAATCCACGCCACAAGCGGGCCTGCAACAAGAAGAGGCCCGATACCGGGGATTCCGAACATCGCTGATCCGAATAGGAGTCCCCAGAATCCTCCCCAATAGGCTCCCATCTTTCCCCAATACTTCATGCGGTCGCCGGCGTTGTAATAGCCGACTACGTGTTCGTCTGTGTGCGTGTCCTTCGCGGCGATGGACAAGGTCTTCATGTCTACGCCCGCCTCTTGAAGTAGCTTGACGGCCAGCTCCGCTTGATCGTGGGAATTATAGACTGCAACAACTGAATTAACTGCTTTCATAGATCTCCTTTACGGTGTCGCCTTCGCGATTCGCCGTACTAGCCCTTGAGTGTTCCATCACTGACATATGACTTCTGAGCAATTCGATACGCAATATCGAACGCACATGAAGCTCTCCACTTCGCGCGCAATCCTGAGCAAAGTTGACCAACTTTCGAATTGAGCGAGTGGAATACTCCAGCCATGGCTCGTCAAGCCAGTAGCTATAGCTGCTCCTTATGGGGTCGGTAATTTACGTTTTCGTGCCTGCGACTATGACGTCTGTCGCTGGCTCCACAACTCGCAGAAGAGACAGGTTTCGCACTAGAAGAATCGGAGATTCATCATGGTTAAAGAACTTATCGAGACGACGCAGAATGGTTTCGCTCAGCCCATACGTGGCACAGAGGGTGCGCCCATTATCGGACCGTCCAATCATCAACGAGAGGCACAGAGTCCGGGCCGGTTGACTCCCCCGGTAACAGATCACGGGACGCTGCCCAATTTGAAGTTGACCTTCGCTGATAGCCACAACAAACTGGAAGAAGGCGGCTGGGCACGGCAAACCACTGTGCGTGAAATGCCGGTTGCTGTTGAATTGGCTTGCGTAAATATGCGGCTAGAAGCTGGTGTCGTTCGAGAGATGCATTGGCACAAACCGGCGGAGTGGGGTTTCATGATCAAAGGAAACTCACGGGTCACATGCGTTGATGAAGGTGGCAAGACTTACCAGGCTGACTGCACAGAGGGCGATATCTGGAACTTCCCTTCCGGTATCCCCCATTCCATCCAAGGTCTGTCGGGCGAAGGATGTGAATTCCTTCTCGTCTTCGATGATGGGGCTTTCAATGAAGAAGAGACGTTCCTCCTGACGGACTTCTTGGCCCACATACCGAAGTCGGTGCTGGCAAAGAACTTCGGCGTTCACGAAAAAGCTTTCGAGAACATCCCCAAATCAGAGAAGTACATCTTCCGTGCCGATGTCCCCGGGCCCCTTGCTCAAGACCGCGTTGTCGGTGCTGGTCCTACGCCGGTCATCTACACGCATCGCATGGGAGCGCAGGATCCAATCAAATCCAACAATGGTTCTGTGCGAGTCACCGATTCGAGCAACTTCCCTGCCGCTTCCACGGTTGCGGCCGCACTTGTGGAAGTAGAGCCGGGTTGTATGCGTGAGTTGCATTGGCATAGAACATCGGACGAGCTGCAGTACTACTTGGAGGGCCAAGCTCGTATGACGGTGTATACCTCCAACACCAATGCCGGAACTTTCGACTATCAGGCCGGCGACGTGGGGTATGTCCCGCGTGTCACACCACACTATGTGGAGAACAGGGGCACGACGACACTTCGCTATCTAGAAGTTTGGAAGACGGACAAGTTTTCCGACATGTCGCTTGCACAATGGCTGGCGTTCACTCCATATGAACTCGTGCGCGCGCATCTCCAGATCGAGAAGTCTGTGCTGGATGGGGTGTCCACGACTAAGACACCCATCGTCGGCCCACGCTAAGCCTGCCTTCCGAGGTCTCTGTCCGGTTCGGTTGAACCGGACAGAGGCTAGATGTTAAATGCTCAATTCATCCGCCATACGAAAGGGCCATGATGCCTGGAACGATTACTACCGACTACCCCATTCAAGCCCTCATCGCGGACCGCTGGAGTCCCTTTGCGTTTGATGATCGCCGCGTTTCACAGGACGATCTGCTCGCGTTACTAGAGGCGGCGCGCTGGTCGGCCTCAGCGGCCAACGAGCAGCCCTGGACCTACTTCATCGCGACCCGTGATGAGCCTGAGGGGTTTGCTCGACTACTGTCCTGCGTCGAGAAGGTGAACCTGCCTTGGGCTAAATTTGCAGCCGTTCTCATGTTGGGATGTGCTCGCCTGACGCTGGAGCACAGTGGCCAACCGTACGCTACAGCGGAACATGACCTTGGACTTGCGTCAGCCAACCTCGTTTTCGAAGCCACAGCGAGAGGGCTGGGTGTTCACCAGATGATTCATATTGATCGTGACCGCGCGCGTCAGCTCTACCAGATTCCCGAAGGGGTAAAGCCGGTAGCAGGCCTGGCGATCGGATATGCCGGAGCGGATGGACGCCTCAAGGAGCCTTTTCAGAAAGAGGATGAAGTCCGTCGGCTCCGCAAACCGCTGGAGAGCTTTGTCTTCAGTGGCAGTTGGTCAGAGACTGCCTCTCTTGTGAAGAACGCAAAGAAGGCCCTGTGAACGCACAGACGAACGCGCCAGTCCCTGCCGCGACCAGGCAGGACGGCTGGAGGGCGGTCAGTCGTGGATTGATCTGCGGATACGTCGATTCATACACACTCCTGACCTTCGGCGTCTACACCTCGTTTATGAGCGGCAATACGATCGCTACCGGTATGAACGGAGGACAAGCCAAGCTCGGTGCAGCCTCTCACGCTCTCCTACCCATACCCTTCTTTGTCCTTGGCGCGTTCATCGGTTTCCTCATCCAGAAGGACAAGAGCAAGCAACAGAACTCACTCGTGTCGATGTGTGTTGCAGCTTTGCTCTTCGCCGGAGTTGCGGCAGCGATCGGAGCAGCATCTACCTCCGTCTGTGTCATGATCCTGAGTTGCGCGATGGGCATGATGAACACGACCCTTTCCCAAGTAGGCGGACAGTCCGTAAGCCTTGGATTTGTGACAGGAGATCTGAAGAGCATCGGCGAGCAGATTGCCAATCTTATAAATCGGACTCCCGTGGCACTGTCTCAGGGCCTTTGGGATACACACTGGCGCAGGTTGACGACGTTGGGAAGCATATGGACTTGCTTCCTTATTGGAGCCATAGCAGGCGCTGCGATGGCCGTACGAGTCCATGTATGGACGCTGCTACTGCCAGCTTTCTTTCTCATTGTCCTCGTTCTGACGGAGCGCACCACTGAGACACCGAAGCTTGACTCTCACACTGTTCTAGGAGGTCCTGTTGAGAACTGAACCCGCATGCGCGTTTCCGCGATTGCCACGTTGGCAAAAGTGGTTGTCCCCATACTCTCTTCTTGCAATTGCATTAGTAACAGGCAGGGCTTACGCACAGACATATGTGGAGTATCCGAAGAACGCGGGTACGATACGCCCCTGCAGCAAGAAAATGTTCCTCGTTGGATGACTCTTGACATGGATCTTCGCACTCGAACGGAGAACCAGACCGCTATTAATTATGTACCAGGAAATTGGCAGGTCTATGAGTTGACAAGGGTGAGGATTGGTCTTGAGGTCAGGCCGGCAAGATGGCTAACAGCCTACCTGCAAGGGCAAGACACTCACGCACTAGGACTACCTCTCCCGTACGTTGCCGCAAACATGCGTAATACTTTCGATGCACGGCAGGCGTATCTGAACTTCCACGTCAAGCCGGTGACGATTATCGCTGGCCGCCAGGGACTGAAGTACGGTGGGGAGCGACTTGTCGGCATCAGCAACTGGACCAACAACAGTCGCACTTGGGACGGGTTCTTGGGAAGAATCGGAGATAAGAACCGTCTCGACGTCTTCAGCACCTCCGTTGTCACGGTCCATCCAACCTCGCTTGATAAGCACGGGGCAGGATTGAATTTCCATGGTGCGGCAGGGACGATAACTACCTGGGTTCCACACACGACCATCACACCCTTTGTCTTCGTACGCTCAGTCCGTCAAGTTACCAGTCAACAAGGCGTGGTTGGCGGAGAAACGGAGGCCACGCCGGGAATTGAAGCTGATGGTGATCTCGGCAAAGGTTGGGACTATCATGCCCTCGGAGCGTTGCAGCGCGGCAGCTATTCCAATGACTCGATTCATTCGGGCGCTGGCTTCGCAAAAGTTGGCTACACCGCGACACATTGCCTGGAAACCTCGCCTTCGCGGAGAGTACAGCTATGCCACGGGCAACGCTCATCGAAACGCTCAACGGGCCAGCACGTTTGACCAGCTCTACCCGAGTAACCACAATGCGTTTGGGTTGACCGACCTCTTTGGATTCCAGAACATACGTGAGGCACGGGTGAACCTGTACCTGAACCCCCTGAAGAACCTGACAGTCCTGGTTCAGCAAGAGTGGCTGAGCATGGCTACTAAGCAAGACGATGTCTACGCAGGCAGCGCATCCGTTTTAGCAAAGCCGCCAACGGCGGGATTCTCTCGAAGCGGGTTGGGTAGAGAGATCGATGCTTCAGGCGCGTATGTGTTCCACGATTACCTCGTTGTAAATGCAGGAGTAGGACATTTCTCACCGGATGGCGCGATGGTTCAGTCGGGCCATGGTGCACCGCTGACGATTGCTTACCTCAGCTTCAACTACAGATTCAAACTCGACAGAAAACTGGCCACTCCACAGCAACGCCGAAAGAGGCCTCGATGAAAGTCGCTTTCTTCATAAGAAGAATGAATTCACAACTAGGATGTGTTCTGAACTGCGCGACGCTCTTGGGTCGCATGAACTTGTGTCTTGGGAAGCAGGGAGTAGTGCCCCAGCAACAGACATCGAAGTCCTCCTCGCGAGCGGAGGCGTCAGCCACACTGAGCTTTCGAATCAACCCAAGATGGTTCTCATTCAAACGACCAGCACAGGCTACGAGACTATTGACGTCGATGCGGCCAGTGAGATGGGTATTTGGGCATCCTATGCTCCCTCCGGCCTTACGGGGAATGCGACATCGGTTGCCGAGTTCGTCATACTGCTTCTGCTTGGAACATCACGAGATCTCCAAGAAACGCTACGGTCGATACATGAGAAGTCAGCGACTCCGAGGGTTCACCGTTCCCTCAACGAAAAGACTGTTTGTATCGTTGGTCTTGGAGACATCGGCCTCCAAGCGATTGACCGTCTTCGTCCATTCGGCGTTTTGCTGCTTGCCACAGACGAACACTCAGAAAACGCTCCACAAGGTGTCGTGGCATTTCAACCTACTCAACCACTATCGGCGGTGGCGGATGCTGACTACGTGGTGGTGTGTGCTCGCGCTAGTAAAACAAACGAGAACTTGATCGATGGAAACATTATTCGAGGCATGAAGCCCGGTTCTATCCTGATCAATATTGCGCGCGGAACACTCGTCGATGAAGGAGAGCTCTTGGTCGCCCTCCGTAGCGGTCGCATTTCAGCGATCGGACTTGACGTCCTAAGAGAAGAGCCGCTGTCGCCTACGAATCAGCTTCTCGGTGTCCCGCAAGCGCTAATAACACCCCATATTGCAGCCCTCACGGACTTAACCCTGACGGGAACAGTTGGCTTTGTCGTGAAGGTGATACAGGACCTGTCGGTTGGAAAGCTGCCACGCTCACTGTTGAACCAGCCTGCTGAACCTCGGAAGCACTTTGACTTTGTGTCCCAAACATTAGGCGTTAGCGTTAGCCGAGCTAGATAGCTCTCTCACCCCTCTTTGCGGTGGCTGACGCTCGCTTTGCTGTCTTGGTCTTGTCCCGCTTGCTGTCTAGGAGTGCCGCACTGATGGAATTTGCGCCAGGACGTTGATCGTGCAGAACAATATTGAGGAGCGACTTGTGGACGTGGATGCGACCGTTGTATTCGATAAAGCCCATCTTGCGAAACCGGTTCATGAAAAAACTCACCCGGGATCGAGTGGTGCCGATCATATCGGCCAAGGTCTCCTCAGTGATCTTAGGTATAAGGGTCTCAGGCTCTCCCGCCTTGCCAAAGTCTGCCATCAGCAGAAGGATCCTGGCGAGTCGACGCTCGCTCGAATTGAATAACTGATCCACGAGATCCGCCTGGGTGCGCATGGAACGCTCAAGGAGGAAGGCGACAAAGATGTCGGAGAAGGCATGCTCATCGTGAATGACTCGCGTCATTTCCTTACGTTCGATCCTAAGAACGGAGCAAGCCGTGATGGCGGTGGCCGTCGACATATGCAAGCCAGCGATAGCCGTGATCGCCTCCTCGCCGACGAAGTCACCTGCGGCGATCAATGTGATGGTCGCCTCCTTCCCAGCTTTAGACACTACCGTTAGCTTGGCCCGGCCTTTCTGAACATAGAACACCGAGTCTGCAACGCTCCCTTGCGTAAACAGAGTGCCCTTCGCCTTGATGTGAAGGATTCGGCGTCCTAGTCCTGACGTGGCCAGAAAACTTACGGGATCGAATTCCTTTAGCTTTCGGTGGGGCATTTGAACCTCTTTCCGTGCACGGGCCGCAACGGAGTGATCGCTGCAAAGTGCTAGTGAAGCCACAGCATCGTTTCAATGTTGCGAACAAGTGTCAGTAGTCTGATGCGCTTGATGAACGCGTTTCATCCTGAAACACGAAACAAGCAGTATTTTGCGAGGGCGTGATGGCCTTGAACGCACTTGCCACGAACGTTATCAACGGCTTAGACACACTCGACAGTGAGCACAAATGCACAGTAACGCTCGTTTACTGCGAGGAGGATGAAGACAGCGCAAGCCACAACTGGCTTGGACGTGGCTCGATTCATATCCTCAGGATGGTCAGATGAAAGCTTTGCTCAACGATCTGGAACGGCGCAGTTCATCAACCACCGCAGAAATACTTAGTTCGTCTCAATGTGAAGCGTCCCTGAAATTCGCGAAGGACTTCGTGGCTAGGTGGCAGGACCCGACAAGCCTCCGTTTGGAGCCCTCGCCCGTTGCACGCAAACGAGCAGAGCGCTCAAAAGCAAAGAAAGCGATTCAAGTCTTCTAAGAAAACCTCGAGATATCTTCGATTTCTCTCTGAGAAGCGATGCCTTGAAAAGGCAGGAAAAGCTGAAATACCGTTCCGGATGCTCCTGCGCGCCGTGTGCTCCGAACCCTGATATTTCCGCGATGGCGCTCTATGATCTCACAGCTAATCCACAGACGGAGGCCTGTGCCTCCGATCCCTTTCGTCGTGTAGAAGGCCTTGTAGATGCAACTCAGGGTTTCAGCGCTCATCCCCGTCCCGTTGTCAGCAACTGTGAATAAGACACCTTCCCGACCTCGTCCCCGCGCTTTGGTCTCACGGCTTCCGATAGACAGCTTTCCGCCGTGCTCCTTCATCGCATAAATCGCGTTGCTTACGAGATTGCTTAGAACCTGACGAATTTCGCTTTCCATGCAGACGACAGGTCGACACGGCTGCTCTCGAAGACTTGTGGTTACTCGCGCGTTGCTTGCGTGGGACTGATAGAGGTCCAGGATTGGCTCCAGAAGCTCAGCAGGGCTTGTGGACTGCGCCCTTGTTGACTGTCTGAAAAATCGTAACGACTGTTCTGTGATCAACTTGACTCGCTTCAACTCCCTTTCCGCAGTGGCTAAGTAATCCTTCGTCTCTTGGGAACATTCCGTACTCTGCGCAAGGTAACTTAGATTCATGACCGATGTGAGCGGATTGTTGATCTCATGGGCAATTGAGGAGGCAAGTCTACCCACCGCGGCAAGCTTCTCGCTCTCCCGAAGGGCAATTTCAAGTTCAACCCGTTTAGTTACGTCGGTCTGTATCCCCACGTAGTGCGTCAATTGACCATCATCGTCGAGAATCGGAGACAGGGAGAGTTCGTTCCAGAAGGGTGTGCCATCCTTCCGAAAGTTTTTCAAGACTGCGATCCCCTTCCGGCGATTCGACAAAGCGTCCCGGACGATCGCTAAAGCTGGCTGATTTCGTTCATGACCTTCGAGAAATCGACAGTTTCTGCCTTGTACTTCAGCCCGGCTGTACCCCGTCATCTCCTCGAATGCGGGATTGACGTAAACCAGAGGCAGATCGGGTGCGGTCGCACTTGCAATTGAAACACCGGCAGTGACCGATCGAACGATTCTCCGGTTGAGCCGTAGCTCTTTCCACGCTGCACTGTATCGCTGAGCGAAGGCGCAAGGGGGGAACATAATCACGGACAGATGTTTGGATATTTCCTCTGCCGTCATTGGAAATTGAAGGATTCCATCAAAATTACATTCCAGATGCGCCGGCAGCGAAGATGGCACAGATTCTTGGCGGGTGGCAGCAATGATCGCAGGGCTGATGCCGTTTCCATCGACTTCATGATGTTCGAAGAGAAGAACAAGCTCCTGCGCGATGAGCTGATCTGCCACGATGAATTCGAAGGTCTTCAACTCCCGCAGTTCCATGATTTCAGGGCTGAAGATCGTTGGGGAAATCTTCATGTGGCCTGCCGCCGCTAAAACGTGTTGCTGCTCTGTCGAATCAGCAAGACAGATTGCGGCTCCGGCTATTTTTGCGACCGTTCGTGGCTGAAATTTAAAAGCTTCCGCAAATTTCATCGGTCAGGCAACTTTCCGGGCAGTTGTGACCCGTCTTGGAGTCTTTCAGCTGCGCGATGTGGAAACTGAGCAAAATGGTACGCATGACTCCGGGCGCAATTGAACTCGTAGCGTTTGTGGCGGTGTCACCGCATTCCTCAAGGTTTGGGTGTTTGGTTTTCGCCACGTCGCAAGGTCTCATGCAGCACATCAAGCTGTTCTTCGATCCGGTTTCGACGACTTGCGTCTCGAAATCCTCGATGACTCACCTTACTTTCGATTGCTGTTTCCTCTGTCTCAAGAGCATCGATTTGCTCATCTACGTCCGTAGGTTTCGTCTTCATGGAAGCACACCTTTTCTTAAGCCCTGGGCATGGAACGCGCAGCATCTCATGAGGGTCCCACACGCAGTACTGCTGAACTGTGCAATCCGATACATCAACCACCCTCGAAGGGGACCAGAATCAGTCAACGTCTTGGCCACAGAAGCCCAAACTGAGCGTGGGACTGACCGCTAACGCCAGTCACCGTGAGACCGCAGGATGAACTTTCGAGAAACGAGGAGGATCATGCAAATTCAGAGGACTAGCTCAAAGCAATACGCATTTCTCCCCTCAGGGATTCTGATCGTTGAACCGAATGCCGGACTACTCGCAGCCAGAGCCCAGTTACTTTCAGCGGCGGACTATTATGTCGCCGCTTCCAATGACGTTGTTCCTGCTACTGGCTTACAAGAAACGGACATTAGGATAGCCATCCTCAGCGAAAGCCTCGGAGTGACAACGGTCAGGACGCTGGCTCAGGAGATTCGCCTCTACTATCTAAATGCACGCATTCTAATTTTCGGACTGCCTCCATTGAACTTAGAGGAGCAGCTCTATGACGAAGCGATCGATCGCCACTGTCGTCCAGAGCAGTTGCTTGACGCTCTATTCCGACTCACGAGAAGATCCTCGAATTGGCCGGCGACTCCGCGTGTCCAGATAGGACCGCAAACACTAAGTCTCGCCGGGTTGGGTTGGATGGCACTGCACAAAGTACCTGTGGAAAGTGATCCATCGAAAGAGCCAACATCAGAGGACTCGACGGTAGGTCGCGACGTGCCATCGGACGAAACCTCGCCACACTTGGTTTGACCGAGCGAAGATGCCACTTCACTACCTGCGTAAACTCACGGGCCATGAGCGAACTCCAGGTGCAAATAGGCAGCTGTCCTGCTATCTGGCATTTGTCGCAGGAGCGGTCAACGCCGGAGGCTTTCTCGCAGTTAGGCAATATACATCACACATCTCAGGGATCGTTTCAGCGATGGCGGACAATTTGGCGCTCGGCAGTCTGTCCCTTCTTCTTGCAGGCTTGTTTGCTCTGCTTTCCTTTCTTGCGGGAGCGACCTGTACGTCCGTAATGATTCGATGGGCGAGGCGGCGGTCTCTAAAAAGTGAATACGCTTTACCTCTGATACTGGAAGCTTTTCTCTTGTTCACGTTTGGATTTACGGGACACGTTTTCGAGAACAAGGAGGTACTTGGCACTGTTGCTCTCCTATGCTTCACGATGGGTTTACAAAACGCTATCGTGACGAAACTCTCGGGTGCAGTGATCCGCACTACACACTTGACGGGGATGGTCACGGATGTCGGCATCAAGCTGGGAAGAATTCTCTATGGTCATCTGAGCGGAACCCCGCCTTTGGCAGACGTGGATTTAGTAAAACTGAGTCTTTTGGCATCACTGATCGGATTGTTCTTTAGCGGGGGCGTTGTTGGTGCGCTGGGATTTCGGCACATGGGCTTCCTGTTTACGGTTCCATTAGCGGTGATTCTGCTCGTCTTGGCCGCCCTGCCGGCTTTCGATGACCTCAGCAATCTCAAGTGTTGATCGACCGACAAAGTCGGATATGGAGTATGGATTTGGGAAAATCGAGACGGACGCTTATGTGGAATATCGCTGGCAGTCTTGTTGCACACGGCACATGTGCAACATTGGTTCGGGCACAGGACTCAAGACCGTTGACTTCCAATCTGGCGGATGGCATAAAGTCGCTAAGGCCAGGACAGTATCTTTGGGCGCCACTGATTGCGCCATCTGGCCCAGTACTTGCCGTAATCAGCCTACAAACGCAACGTGTCTATGTGTATCGCAATGGGGTGCTTATAGGCGTCGCCACAGTTTCGACGGGCAAGCCTGGCCATCAAACACCTACGGGCGTCTTTACCATCTTGCAGAAACAGATACATCACAAATCAAACCTTTATGACTCGGCTCCTATGCCATACATGGAACGCTTGACATGGTCAGGGGTTGCGATGCACGCCGGAGACCTGCCTGGCTACCCGGCGTCCCATGGATGCATTCGGATGCCTATTTCATTTGCAAAGCTCCTATACGGGATAACCGCACGCGGCATGACTGTCGTGATCACCGACCTCGACGCGGTGCCTCGATTTGCTCCGACTCCCGATCTGCTGCAGAGCGAGGGGGCAACGAAGGCGGAGGACGCAGGCGGAGCAATCTGGGAACCCCAAAAGGCGATGTCCGGCCCAGTGTCTCTAATTCTGAGCGCAGCGGACCATCGCTTGGTTGTGCTGCGCAATGGAGTGCTAATCGGGTCTTCGCCAGTCACTATTGCTGGCTATGTGACAAACACTACGGCATACAGCCTTACGAAGGTAGACCAAGAGGGTACCACTGGATGCAATTGCCGCTACCGGGTCAGCCTTCTGAAGCAAATCGTGAGATGCCGATGTCGGAACGAGGACGTGTGAAAATGTCGGATGCCTTTCGAACTGCTGTGGACGCAGTGTTATCGCTTGGTGTGACACGCTAGTCGCGAGTGGCACAGGAAAGAGCGTGATGGTTATCGAATCTGAAAAGTAGATCACTTCTACAACTAGCGTGTCCCGACCAACTGCCCCAGAGCCAGACCGATGGAAAATGTGATGATTCCTTCCACCGCGCCAAAGGCCGTCAACTCAAGCCCAGAGCGCCACCACGGCCGCACGATCATAAGCGATCTACTCGCGCCCACGGCGAAGTGAGCAGAAAGGGAGACAATTCCCGCCGACGCGATCGCTGATACCCCTGACATGAAGAAAAACGGGATGATTGGAACGAAAGCTCCGATCGCTGTAGCAGTAAAACCCGTCAAAGCCGCAGTCCAAGGGTCACTGAGGCTTTCTTCTGAGACATTCGCTCTCGTACGCGCGAGTGCCTTGACGAAACCCTCCTTGTTTTCGGCTAACAGGTGTGAGAGACGTTCGGCTACATCTTCCGGGAGACCGCGCACCTGAAGGCTGAGTGCCAAGACCTCCCGCGACTCCGATTCGTCATAATCCACAGCCCTGCGTTCGCGCGCGATTTCAGCTTCATAGAGTTCTCGTTCGCTTCTTGCCGTCAGATAAGCGCCTGTGCCAGTGGACAACGCGCTCCCGACCATTCCCGCCAAACCAGCGATCAGAACATAGTGGCTCTTCCCGAAGGTCGCCCCTGCGACGCCAGACACAATACCGAAGATCGAGCCGAGGCCATCATGAGCTGCATAGATGGCATCATTCAGCCAACCTGCGGCTTCGGGATGCCGCTGCCTTCGAGCAGCCAGTAGCGCCGCTAGCGCTGTCCTTGCCTGAGAATGGTCCATCGCCGGAAGCGGAGGGCGAGCGCGGATCAGATTACTCAGAGTCTTATAGTGCTCGTTCTCGTCAGCAATCACTTCAAGCAAAACCTTCTGACTCGCGTCAGTCTTGAGCGTCCCTTCTTGTTTGCTGTAACGTTCGATCTCGCTTCGTTCATGGATTCTGAGCTGACGGAGTATGGTGTCGATCCCCGAAGTTGTCCCGGAAGTGGCAGCGGCCCGTCCGTTCGGAGCCCCTGCGTAAACCAACTTCGGTCCAGCCAGCGTAGCGATCTCATCAGCCCAAAGACGGGCGTGGTGTCTTTCAGCGGCCGCGAGCCCTCTCAGGACATTGCGCCGGCGGGAGTCGGTTTCTGCTGACGCCAAAGCCTTATAGGTGGCGTGGTCCTCCATCTCGGCTTGCCAGTTTGCTTCAAGTACAACAAGCAAGTTGGATATCTCATCTGTGTCGACCATAGGGATTGAGTTCGTGGCACCAGTTCTTGAAACCGCATCGTGAAGTTGATGGCAGATCTTTGACGAGAGTTCCACATTTTGGCGGCCAGGCACTGAGCAATCCGATACAGCAATCCTTACTGCTGAAGTGGAGCATCAAGGGGCATGAGCGATGAGAAGGTTCTTCCGATTAAAAAGCCGAGTCTTGATCTTCAGAGCCATCTTGCTGAGCTCGAAGCAAATGGTTTGCTCACCCGCGTTGACCGTCCCATCAATAAAGACACGGAATTGCATCCACTCGTTCGTTGTCAATTTCTCGGAGGGATACAAGAGGACGACCGTCGCGCCTTCCTGTTCACGAATGTTATTGATTCAGAGGGACGACACTACGACATCCCGGTTGTGGTGGGAGCGTTGGCAGCCTCGCCGAAAATTTACGCTCTTGGAATGGGCAGGCCGATTGCCGATATCGGTGCCGACTGGCTTTCTGCGATAGCTCACCCCATTGCCCCTGTCGTTGTGATCTTGCCGCCCTGCCAGGACGTTGTGATGATGGGGAATGAGTTGCGGAAACCCGGCGGAGGCCTCGCAAGCTTGCCTGTTCCAATTTCGACCCCGGGGTATGACGCAGCGCCTTATCTGACAGCAACCTTGTGCATCACGATCGATCCCGACAGCGGGATCCAGAATATCGGTACATACCGCGCGGCATTGAAGAAGACCGATCGTCTTGGGGTAAGAATGTCATCCCGAATCGGTGGCGCTGGTGGGTACCTCCACTGGTGCAAATACCATGACCGAAAGGAAAAGATGCCTTGTGCCATCGTCATCGGCGCTGCGCCGGTCATCGCCTACACCGGCCCACAAAAGTTATCGATTGATCTCGATGAGATTACAGTAGCCGGTGCGCTGGCCGGGGTTCCGATTCGGATTGCAAAGGCCATTACAGTCAATCTTGATGTTCCTGCCGATGCAGAGATCGTTATCGAAGGTTTTATCGATACCGACATGCTCGAACCAGAAGGACCTTTCGGCGAGAGCAACGGCTATGTTGCGCTGGAAGACTTCAACATGTCCATGGAAGTGACGGCGATAACTCACAGGAAGAAGCCTGTCTTCATTTCCATCATTAGCCAGGTGTCGCCGAGTGAATCAAGCGTCATCAAGAAGCTGGCTCTTGAACCGCTGTACCTGAATTACCTACGGGAATCCTTGTCCCTCAAAAGCGTGCTCCGGGTTGTCATGCATGAGCATCTTAGCGATTTGCGTCCAATCATCTTCGTGCAGTTCTCGAATGAAACGCCAAAGACCGAGGTCTGGCGTGGTCTACAGGCCACTGCAGCAAGACAGGCCGACAGCGGCAAAATCGTCATTGCTGTAAGCGAAGATATCGATCCCGAGAATACGGATGCCGTGATGTGGTCTCTGGCGTACCGCTCGAATCCGGTTGAGGACGTTCATGTCGAACCTTACCGTTCGACTGGACACTCTCCGAAGTCGGGTCCATCGGAATTGGATTCGACACTTCTGATAGACGCCACATTGAAATATCCAATGGCTCCTCTGGCGCTACCAAAACGTGAGTTCATGGAACGTGCCCAGGTGTTATGGAAGGAACTTGGCTTACCCACCATAACGCCGCACGCTCCCTGGCACGGGTATTCGCTTGGAGATTGGAACGACTCATGGGAGCAATTCGCAAAAAATGCTGTCGTAGGAGCCTGGTCCAAGAACGGGGAGGAGACTTGGTTGCGGAGACGGAGTGGGCTGAAACCCGAGACGCCGGCGCGGACGGTGGAGGCTAGCGGGAAAATGGCCACAAGCACGGGCCCAACTCCCCCAGATGCTGACTAAGCAACCCGCATTTGATCAAGACTGCCACATAGCTTTTAGTCAAAACAACAGCAAAATAACGTAGCTGCGGGTAGGGAAAACGCTGCTCATAGTTTAGCTGCGCGCAGTCTCAGCGCATTGGCGATGACCGATACAGAGCTGAAACTCATTGCGGCGCCTGCAATCATCGGGCTGAGGAGAATGCCAAACGCGGGATAGAGAACGCCTGCGGCCAATGGGACGCCAAGTGCGTTGTAAACGAAGGCAAAGAACAGATTCTCGCGAATGTTATTCATCGTGAGATGACTCAATCGGCGAGCCTTCACAATGCCGCGAAGATCCCCTTTTATCAAGGTGATGCCTCCCGTCTTCATCGCAACGTCCGTCCCTGTTCCCATTGCAATTCCCACATGTGCTTGAGCGAGCGCCGGGGCATCGTTATTGGCTGTCATTCACACCTTCAACTGAAAAAAGCTCTGTAAGTCTTGGCTTGCCTTCGGTCAAGGTGCCAGTCTTGTCGATAACGAGCGTATCTACCTTCTAAAATCTCGAGTGCCTCCGCGTTGCTGATGAGGACGCCTTCTCGTGCCCCTCTTCCTGTGCCGACCATGATTGCCATAGGCGTCGCCAGCCCAAGCGCACAGGGGCACGCAATGATCAGCACGGCTACCGCATTGACCAAGGCGTGCGCGTAGTGCGGCTGCGGGCCGTATATCGCACACAAGGTAAAGGGGATGACCGCCGCTAACAGAACTGCCGGCACAAAGTACGAGGCCACCACGTCTGCCAATCGCTGAATGGGAGCGCGAGTACGCTGGGCTTCGCTCACCATTTTTACGATCTGTGCAAGCAAAGTATCGGCTCCGACTCGCTCCGTTTTCATTACAAGACTACCCGTGCCGTTGATCGTTCCACCGGTGACCGTAGCATCAACTGTCTTTTCGACTGGAATGGGCTCGCCGCTGACCATCGACTCATCCACCGAACTCCTGCCCTCAGTCACAACGCCGTCCGTCGGAATTTTTCGCCGGGACGAACGCGTAGCCTATCGCCGACTTGTATCGCCTTCAAATCAACATCCTCTTCCGTACTGTCGTCGGAGATTCGTCGCGCCGTCTTCGGCGCGAGCCCGAGAAGCGCTTTTATCGCACCGCTGGTTTGGCTTCGGGCCTTGAGTTCTAGGACTTGGCCGAGGAGAACGAGGTCAGTGATAACGGCCGCCGCCTCAAAATAAAGTCCGCGTTGGCCTGACATATCCCGGAAAGAGGGAGGAAATATCTGAGGTAGAACCACCGCAACGATCGGAATATCCAATAGCAACGTTGGTTGTGCCATTGGATATTTGAATTGGACGGTAGCGATTCGCGGCCCCATCCTTGAAACATCATTCAATGGGTATCGGATTCCTCGATACCGCAGAGATCTACGGAGTCCGCCAATGGCAGAAGTAAGCGTCACCGAACGCAGGGGTCCGAGCCGCGTCACACTCGCACAAGATGAGAAATTCGTGGTCAACGGTGAGCCCGTAGAGATGTCCTCCAGCAGTCGGAGCAGGTCCGTTACGGCTGGAGCAATGAGCGCGGCGGAAAACGTCCTGCCTCGGATGCTCACTGTTTCTGAAGTGGCAGCATTCTTGTCGGTGAGCGATGACACCATCTTGAAGCAGTTCGGCTCCCTGCCTGGTGTTGTTGACATTGGCACATCAGGCGGCATGCACCTTCGACAGAAGCGAGTGCTACGAATCCCACAAAGGACGCTGGAGCGGTACATTGCCGACAGACAGGTGAAAGTACGGAGATAGATTTTCGTCTGCTGTAAACTATGAATCAGCGTTAGGCTGGTGTTGGTTCTGCATCATCATTTGTGTCAATTTTGTGTCACGGAATTGCGGGACAGTCGGAATGGGCGGGATCATCGGCCTTTGCAATCTCTAAGTTATAGATTCTAAGAGCGTTCGATGGGTTCGACTCCCACCGCCTCCACCATCTTCAAACCGACTTATCACAATGGTTTCACTCGCACATAAGTAAGTCTCACCATGCGCAAGGTGGTTCCGTAGCTCTTGTCTTTCCGATTGGCTCGCTCGAATGGAGTAGGTCCTGTCGCTGTTTTGGAAGACCGAGGGCTTGAATCGCCTCAAGGCAAGAACCGGGCGCATTCGCGAAGAGCCTTTAGACTCTAAGAAAAAACGCATAGGATAAGGCCATTTCTGGCGCGCCTGCTAACTTCCGTCGGAAAAAAGAGATCTACGCTTGATAGCAACGTCCGCCCAAGGGAACTGCAAGAGCGCTGCGTCGGATTATCTACTGTGCCGTCTGCGAAGTGGACACGCCAACAGAGTTTGTCAAGGTCACCTCCACCGTCCCGACATTCGCCGCATCGTCGCTCACATCGAACACCTGTGTATACGTAAACGTCGACCCATACGCCACTGATGTCGTCGAGTCGAACCACGTAGTAAACAGCGGCCCAACAGGCGCGGTCACATCTGGAGTATTAATCGCCGCGCCTGCGGCCGCCGTGAAGTGGAACGTCGCCGTCGTCACCTCGCGCGTGTTCGAGAAACCATGAATCGCCACGCTCAGTTGCGTTCCGTTCCGCGTCAAGGTCGTCGTTGAGACCGTAGGAATTGCCTTTGGTACGACGATTGTCACCGGAGCAAGATTCGCCGGAGTCACATCCACGCCCTGCGCCGTTAAGGTTAAGGGAACCGTTATCGTACCGGCAACGGTGCCCGCCTGAAGTTGAATCGCCGGCGTCGTCACGGAGTTTGCCGGAACCGTGAACGTGAAATTGCGTCCGCCGTTCGCAAACTGGATCGCCGGATCATCCACCGCAGGAGTCACTGCAGGCGCGAAGAGCAGGTTGAACGAAGCCGTCAACGGCACAGGATACGGATTTGTGAGCGCAAAGCTCACCGCCGGCTGAGAACCGGGTGAGGTCGTGGCCGGCCCTGTCAGCGTGATCGCTGGGGTCGCTGGTGTGACGGTGAGCGTCTGCGCGGCAGTCGTCGCCGAGATCCCTGGATCGGAGACTGCAACCTGCAGTGTACCGACCTTCCCGAAGTCGGACGCCGGAATGATCGCCGTCAGAGTTGTGGGATTGACATAAGCCGTCGCCACCGCCGCGCCATTCACCAGCACCACGGAATTCGTCACAAAGCCCGAACCCGTCAACGTCACAGTCGTGTTCGGATCGCCAACTCGCGCCACGTTCGGCGCAAAAGAGGTCAGCGTGAGCGGCGAAACAACGATCGTCACACTCCCCAGTGCGGTTGTGTAGTCGACCGAATCCGTAGGCGTAAACGTCACGCTGAGTGTCTGCGTCCCAGGCGCGGGCACAACGCCGGCGGCTGGACTATAAACGAAGCTACCGGGCAGAGATCCCGTCCCAATACCCTTCGCCGATGCGTTCAACTGGACGCCGCTTAGCGCAGTTCCATATGGAATCGCCGACGGCACAGGCCACGTCAGCATCGGAGTCGCCTTCGTCACCGTAATCCTGACGCTCGAGGTCGCCGAAGCATATGTCGTATCTGAGGGAGTGAATGCTACGCTCAGCGTCTGCGTCCCGATGCCAAGAACAGTCCCGGCAGCCGGCGTATAAACGAACGTTCCAGCCACGCCGACCCCATTGGCGTCGACGGCGGCCGCGTTCAATTGCGCGCTTCCAATCGGCGTCCCATACGTGATCGGGTTCGGATTTGCCCAATTGATCGTCGGCACAATCTGCTGAGCCTGATTGACCACCTGGGTCAACACTCCGGAACTCAGCCCGGTGAAGTACATATCGCCCGCATACACGGCCTGAATCGAATGCGTCCCCACGGCCAGAGAACTCACCGTCGCGCTGAACGCACCCGAGCTACTGAGTGTCCCGCTGGCGATCGTCGTCGTTCCGTCCAGCAGGGAGATCGATCCCGTCGGCATCGTCGTCCCTTGCGCTGCCGTGACCAAAACCGCAAACGTTACGGCATCCCCCGCTTTCGAAGGATTCTTATTGCTGTTCAATGCGATCGCCGCAGACACGCCATTGACCGTCTGTGTGCCGGTAGCCGTCGAACCTGCAAAGTTCACGTCTCCGCTCCACGCAGCCGAAATAGCCTTGGTTCCCACCGTCAGCGAAACGGGCTGCGAGGTTGCAGTTGCCGACCCGTTTACAAGGCTCACCGACGTGATGATTGTCCCAGTCTGCTGCACAGCGGTGTAGATATCGCTGTAGGTGTCCCCATTTGCATCCGCCACGGCAAAAACATTCGCCACCGATGCCATCGCCAGCGAAGCGTAACTCGCGGAGAAGGTTCCGGTGCCATCGTTTACCAGCACTGTTATATTCGTTCCGTCAGCGGCGACAAGGTCAGAGAAGCCACTCCCGGTAAAGCTCCCCACTCCCGCGCCCTTCAGCGCTGGAAACGCAGTCTTAGCGGCGGTCCCAAGCGAGAACATAGTTCCGGAACTAGTGTTCTTGACGAGGAAGAAGCCAGGTGTGCTACCTGTATCGGGCACAGCGAAGTCGATTTCATTAGCCGCTAAGAGGTTCCCCACTAATATCTGTCCGTCGGTTGACTCACCCTGGGTCCCGACAGCCGTGGAGACACTCGCCGTCGCAACTCCTTGGGCCAGCGTTCCAAAGGTCCCATCCTTGTTGTTCCCGAAGACGTTGAGCGTCGGAGCGCCTGCGGTGAAGCTCCCTAGAACGATGTCTGTATACCCATCGTTATTCACATCCACAGCAACCGGAAACGAGTAAGAGGAATCAGCGCCAAATGCCGTGAATACGGGCCCTCCGAACGTGCCATCTCCATTGCCGTGAAAGAACTGAATTCCCTGCCCCGCACTCGATCCGCTGTTCGGCCCCACGACGACAATATCCAGCTTGCCATCGTGATCGAAGTCTCCAACTACTCCGGACGTCGAATAGATTCCCCCGAACGTCTTCGCCGTCGCGAATGTTCCATCCCCATTGCTCAGGAGTACGCCGCCGATCCCGCCCGAAGATCCGCAAAAGAATGCGATATCCGATAAGCCGTCGCCATTGAAGTCACCCGTCACCATAGACCCCTGCGCCGTCTGCGTACAGACTGAGGGCAAGGTCACCGCTCTCGATGTTCCGTTGAATGATCCCCCCGGCAATGTTCCAAGTGAAACTGTCGCCGTCGGCCCGCTGCTGGAAGGAATCAGCACATCCGGGATACCGTCGTGATTGAAGTCGGCCACGATCACCGGCAGGTTCGTCCCATCAGCAAACGCTGTTCTCACACCAACCAGTCCAAACAACATCACCAGTACTCCAAGCCCACCGTGCACGGAAAGCCGACGCGCCGCCGTAGCGTCTTGCGTCGTCGTCCTGAACCGGAGAATCGCGGTAAGTGTCGTCATCTGTCTCACTGAACCGTGGCCGTAATCGTGGTGTATTGCGATGGAGTACTAAAGCCATCGGGTGTTCCAAGCGTCAGGGTCGATGTACCGGTTGCAACCGGCTGGAACTCGAACGTGCCTGTTCCCGAACTCGCCGCGAACGCAACGGGACTGGTCACCGTACCGACGGTTGGGTCGGAACTCGTCACGGAAACGTTCACCGGTGCGAAGTCTGGGTTGATCCCGTATCCGCACGAGTACAGGGTCAAGGTTCCGGTATTCAACTGGCAGGCATAGACCGTTCTAGCAGTTGTGGAGGACGAGGACGTGGTCGATATATTTGGGCTGCCGTCATAGCTGAAGCCAGACGGAAGGACGGTGATCGTCGAGTTGCCATCCGTATACCCGGCGGCCATCACAGTCAACGTCGTCGTTCCGATCTTTTCTCCCTGCACGTAAATCCGACCGACATAGGTTCCGGTTGTGTTCGGGAACAGCACCGCATTCGTTCCAACATCCGTGGCACTGCTGGACACCCCCGCGATCGCCAAGCCATTGCTGAGCACCATCACCGTCACCGCGTTTGGCGGGGCGACCGGCAGGTAAATGTCCATCGCGGTTTCGAGATGAAGCCCGGCGACAACGTTGGAGATGCTGATGGCCGGGGCAGTCACCGTGGCGGTGTACTGCTGGTACATGGTCGGCGTACTAAAGCCCGCAGGGGTTGCGGCGATGCTGACAACCGCCGCACCGGCCGAGACCGGCTGAACTGTGATCTGTTGGGAAGAATCGCCGGTGTTGAACACCAGAGCTGCTGGTGTGACCGTGGCTACGGAGGGAGCTGAGTCAGTAAGAGCAACCGAGACAGGTCCGACACCCGGGTTGAGCGCAAAGCCGTAGTAAAGCGGTGCCAAGCTCGAATCCAGAATCGAGGCGTAGAGCGTGCGCTGGGTACTTCCCGAGAATGTGGAGGTGGTGTAACTCTGGTTCCCGGCGAACGCGAATCCGGATGGATTCACTGTAACGGTGCTTGTTCCCGAGACATAGCCGGGAGCCGCCACGGTCAGGGTCGTCGATCCTACCCCTTGACCCTGGAAAAAGATCTGACCAACATAACTGCCGGTAATGTTGGCGAACGTGAGGCTTGTTGTGCCCACGGCGGTCGCGCTCGTGGATAAGAGTACTGTTCCAGCCGCGTTCGCAGGAACCGATACCGTCACCGTGGTCGCGCTTGGAGGAACTTGTGGCAGAGAGATCGACATGCTGTTCGTAAGGTGCACGCCGGTCAGAAGGTTCCCTATCGAAATCGCAGGCGCGGTCACCGTCGCGGTGTAGCTCTGGTACTGCGTCGGCTTGCTGAAGCCAGTCGGAGCAGCCCCGATCGACACCACCGTACTGCCTGCGGAAACAGGTGTAAATGTCACAGTTTGCTGGCTGTCACCCGCATGGAAGACAAGCGTCCCCGGCGAAATGGTTCCAACCGAGGTAGTTGCGCTGCTGACGCCGACACTCACAGGCCCATATCCTGGATTTAGGGCGTAGCCCGGATACGCAAATGAGAGGTCACTATTGAGGATCGTCGAGTAGACCGCATTTGTTGTTGTGCCAGAGAAGGTTGTTGTCGTGCCGCTTCGATCGCCATAGAACGCAAATCCGGAAGGCTGGACCGTCACAGTCGCCGTTCCGCTGACATACCCCGGCGCGGAGACCGTAAGGGTTGCCGTCCCCACGCTCTGTCCCTGTACGTAGATCGGACCAACATAGGTGCCGGTCGTGCCCGGGTACGTGATCGAAGTCGCGCCAACCGTGCTCGTGTTTGCCGAAATCGTGAACACCGCCGGGTTGCTGCTGGTGATCGTCACAGTCTCTCCGCTGGGAGGAGCTACCGGTAGATATTGAGATTCCCCGTTGATCAGGTGATTGCCCGTCGTGATCGCCCCAACAGAGATCACCGGGGATGTAACCGTTGCTGTCACCGTCTGGTTTTGCGTACTCGTGGCGAACCCGGCAGGTTGCGCGCCGATAGTGAGATTCGTCGTGCCGACTGCAACCGGGTTGAACTGATAGGTCTCTTGCGACTCGTTCGCGTGGAAGGTGAGCGGGCTACCTGTTACCGTCCCGATCGCGGTGTTCGAGCTTGTGACAGGCGTACTCACTGGAGCCAGCCCCGGATTCAACTGGTAGCCTTGCGCCAGCACGCTCAGGTCGGGATTCAGGATCGTCAGATAGGCCGTAACGTTCGATGCCTGCGCGAACGTCGTCGTCGCGAGCGTCTGCTGATAGTAGTAATAAGTCACACCCGCAGGATCGACCGTGACAGCTATCGTTCCGTCCTGGAAGCCAGGAGCGGAAACAGTGAGCGTCGTGGTGCCGATCTTCTGTCCCTGGAAATAGACATATCCGACATAGGAGGACGTTGTGTTGGGGAAGGTAACCGTCTTCGTCCCGACGGTGGTCGCAGCGAGCGAAAGCGTGACGACAGACGGATCGTTACTCGTCACCGTCACCGTGAGCGGGCTCTGCGGATTGAGAGGCAGGTACTGGTAGAACGAATTCTCTAGGTGATAGCCCGTCGCGACTGACGAGTTACCGATCTGGCTTACAACGTTCACGGCTCCGGTCGCCTCGGTTACACCTGGCGAGTCGGCTCGGATCGTCGTCGATCCAGCTTTCACGCCGGTGACTGGAAGGGGCACGGAGGTTGCGCCCTTCACCAGCGTCACCGATGCCGGAACCGTCGCGGTCGTAGGATCGTCCGAGCTCAACGTGAAAGTGAGCCCGCCCGTCGGTGCCGGCGCTGAGATCGCAAGCGTCGTGCCGGTCGATGTCGCCAGATTAATCGTTGTCGTGCTCGGGCTGATCGTCGCCGTGACCGTGACATTCACCACGAGATTTGCCGGCGCATACCCGGGAGCATTCGCCGTGATCGTCGTCGTCCCGATGAGAACACCGGTCACCTGCGGATTCGCCGATGCTGTAAATTGTCCCGCCGGCACCGAGATCGTTGAGGTCACGGTTGCGATGCTCGGCCTGCTGCTCGTAAAGGTCACCATCGTGCCGCCCGGCGGAGCAGCCGTCGCGAGGCTCAGCGCCAGGCTCACCGACTGTCCCGGAGCCACCGGCGGAACAAGGTAGAGGCTCACTTGCGCTGCGGTTCCGGTTGCTTTCGTCGTTCCCGTCTGGTAGTTCGGCGCACTCGCCGTTAGGTTCGAATCGCCCGCAGCAACACCGCTGTAGGTGAAGCTCCCCATCGTCTGGCCAGCGGCGACTGTTACCGTCGCGGGCGCGATCGTAACATTAGCTGGCACCGAGCTTGCCAGCGTGACGGTCAACCCGCCCGTAGGAGCAGGATGCCCGAGTGTAAACGTCCCGTTCAGGGTCGACATGATGCCCACGAGCTCACTCTGCAACGTCAACGTGATCGGATAGGGCGTGATATTGAATGCGTTACTCACGGCGGGGGTGAGACGTCCGCTAATGGCCTGAATAACGTAGCCGTTTGCTACGTTATTGATCGCCAGGTCCGAGAAGGTCGCGATGCCGCCGACGGCATTCACGCTGAGTGTTCCCGAAAGCGTAGAGCTTCCCGGATTCGTGATCAACGCGACCGACACCGCTCCCGTGAACGAGGTCACCACGTTTCCATTTGCATCCTCAACAGCAACCTGTACCGCAGGAGCAATCGACGTGTTGATCGCAGTCGTCCCCGGTTGCGTCGAGAACGCCAACTGTGTCGGCGGGCTGATCCTTATCGTGTAGGTCGCCGACGAAGACGCACTGTTAAAGGATCCTGAGAGCGCCGCGATCGCCGTAATCGTCTCGGAGGTCGTGATGCTGAACGGTCCCGTATACAGCGTCGAGCCGGTCGTTGGCATACTCCCATCCGTCGTGTAGTAGATCGATGCCCCGGCCGTCGTGTCGGTAAGCGTTATCGTCGCGCTATTCAAGTACGTTCCCGCCGCCGGAGTAATAACCGGCGTGGCTGCTGCGGGAACTGTCAACGACGAGGTCACGGGGGTAAACCCCGCCGTCTTATCGAGGATCAGCCTTGTTTTCGGGAGCGTAGTCCCATCCGCGACAAACGTCACTGTGCCCGAAGGGCTTCCCACAGGATTGGTCGAATACCCGGACTGCTTGAACGTCGACGTCAGCCTCGTCTGCCCGGAGGTCAGCACGGGCGAGGGAGTCGCCGTAATCGTCCCCGAACTCGCAGCCAGTGCATTCACTGTCAACGTGATAGGGGTCGCGGGCGTGCTGCAAAAGTAGGTCGTCGCATCGCTTCCGTTGCAAACGCTCAAAGAGGCCGTCGTATTCGGATCACTGGAAGAGAACATCGCCGGCACCAGCAAAGTCAGCGCTGTTGGAGTAATGGTCCGCGGAGTGACTCGGCCAAACGATCCGAATGCCACCGTCGTATTGGCAACAAAATTTGCGCCAGAAAGTGTAATCGCGATCGGGGCACCCTGGACTCCCGCGGCCGAATTCGCCTGAGGCAGAGACGTTGGCCCGATGTAAGTCCCAAGCGTTGGCTCAACCACCGGAATGGAAAGGCTGTTCGTCAGCGTCGCGTCGAACGTTCCATCGCAGGTCTGTCCCGCAGGCGCAACCGAAAGAAGTGCCGAGACCGCATATCCATTAGCCGCTGTAAAGCTCGATGGGGCAATATTCTGGATAATCGACGCCGGGACCGAGATCGTCTGCACGCCTCCCACAGCGGTAGGAGTCAATGGCGCACTGCTCCCAGCACCTGCGAAGAAGCAGACCTGGTAAGTATTGTTCGTAAAGTCTGGGAGTGTCCCGTTTAGACCAATGCTTGCACCCGCCGCTCCCGCCGGAATGCTGGCTGGACTGGCCGACGTGATGCTATACGTAGGAGCCGTCTGGGACCACCCGCTCGTCACGCCAAGCGCCAGACCCGCCAGCATCAGAAGCTTCCTTCTCGCGACCATTGACCCGCGTCCCCCGAATACGCCAGCGGCGCGCGAGGAAACAAGCGAACGGATTTGTCCGAATGGATGCATCATTTACCTGGGAGATCGAAGAGCGCTACTTCACTGCCGGAACAAACAATAGCTGTGGCGTTGAACCCGTAAGGTCCGCCATCCAGAGCGGCCCGTCACCAAGCTCATTGAGACGGAAGGTCTTGCCGCCTGCCAGAAGACTCAATTCTGTCGCTTGGCACGAACATGTCAACTTTGCGGGCGCACCGCCGTTTTTCAGGTCGATCCACAGGACGTTGTGATCGCCGCCATTCGCGACAACTGCCCACCGCGCATCTTGAGAACCCTGTACAGCCAATGGCTGATTTACGCCTGCCGCGCCGAGAGATTGAACATTGAGCGTCCCTGAAACGTTATGCAAAAGAGATACGGTGTTCCCTGCCGCATCAGCCACGAGCGCATCCTCGGCACCAGCCAGGAAGCTCATGCCGCCCGCCTGTGCAACCGTCGTCAGCCGCGAGACCACACCCGAAGCCGATAGCGTTCCGACCACCACCGGACTGGCCTGCGTCGCAACCAGTACCGTTCCCGCGTCACTCACTGCTGCGCCCGCGAGCTTCGAACCGCCTGGCATCCCCACCTGGTTCGCCTGCGGCTTTGTCGCGAGATTGCTCAACACCGTCACACTCGTTCCCCCGGCGCCATACGCGACCGCCTCCCCACCGTTCGGAGAGAAGATGATGGTCGCCTGGCTCGGAAGCCCCTTTGTGACAAACGCGGGCGTACTCGAAGGCAGATCCAGCACGAACAGGCTCCCGGTCGAGTCTTCCACCAACCCAAGTCCGCTGGCTGCGGACGCCGCTCCGGCGACATACGTCCCAGTAGCCACGATCGACTGCCCCACCACCGCCGACCCGCTCACGCCCTGAATCGGACGGAGAGAGCCATCCGTACCAGACCAGATGTATCCAAGGTTCGGTCCCGCCGGAGCTCCGGGCACCGGCTTCGTCGTGCTTGAATTCGTCCCAGGAAGCAGCGTGCCGCCCGAACCGCACCCGACCGACATCAGGCAAGCTAGCGCCCCAGCAGCCCCGAAGCACGTCTTCGACAAAAACACCCGATGATTGAGTCCTATCGTTTCCATCTGACCCCTTACCATGCAGCAAAAAAACTAAATGTGCCTGTCGATCTACGTACGCTGAAGAAACAAAAAGAGATTTGGTCTCGGGCGGCGATTTGTCTACCTGCTTGATCCACGCGCTGGCGTCGAAGCAGAGATCGTGCCCTGCCCGAGTGTCAGGCTCGTGCCGGTGCTCTTTGTTCCCTCAACCACACCAACGACAACACCAGCAACCACGGCCGAGCCGACAGCCACGAACACCAACTTGCTCATGCCCAGGATCGTATGTGTCGCCACCGTCGCTCCGGCAGAAGAGCCGGCAGCTCCCGCTGAGCTCCCCGCTGCCGTGGACGAAAGTGCCGTCAGCACGCTGCTCTCATGAATCACCGAAGTCGCGACGACCGTTCCGAGGGTCGCCGTCACCCCGATCGTGAAAGATCCCGGAGACTTCGCAAGCTGCATCGACGCCGCACGCGCAATGCCGTCGGGCCCTGTCGTGACCGTAAGCGCGAGCGACTGTCCGCCAAACGTCGCCCCCGCACCCCCGCTTCCGCTGTGGATCAGGAACAGCACAGCGACGGACGAAACCGGCTTGTGATTTTCATCCGTGATCTGAACAACCGGCTCACGCGCGTCGCGCTGGCGGATATTGTTCAGCGCACCTTCGCCTTCGAGGATCTCGATATGCAGCATCGTCGGGGCGGCCTGGGCTCCCACAATCGCTGCCGTCTGCGAAAAAGCGGGCATGCCAGACACAACGGAGAGTAGCGCCAACCCGACCGCGCAACCACTTCGACTCCAAGAACGAAGGCCCATAACCATCTTCCTCAAGCGCTGTTATCTCTCGTCCGTGGCAGGCTGCTTCGGGGGAACAATACGCTCAAGACGCCCCACTGAAATCCCGGAAACCGCACCAGCCAAAGGAGAAAGGAAAACTTCAAACCAGTGTCCTTCCAAAAATCGGACCGGAAACTGGCAACCTCTTTATTCTCTGTAATCTGACTGCCTGAGACTATTCAGCACCCGGCGAGGAAGATATCTCCCAAATGGGAGATAATTCCCTCATCTTCTGAAGAAGAAGTAAATCGCAAATTGCGCCTCGAACGTATACCCCACGGAGGTTGTCATTGCATTCGCCCGCCAAGGTCTCCCATCTGCTCCGTCTCCTGCATGAAGCAGCAGCCGAGCCGCAACATTGGACCGCCTTCATCGAGGCTATGGTCCAGGAGACTAGCGCCGCCTGCAGTTTCGTGATCGCCCTACCGGAAGACCACCATCCCCCGCTCTACCACCAGTTCGGCTTCGAAGACCCCGTCCTTCGCAGCTACAACGAACACTTCGTCCACGAAGACCTCATCCTCGACCGATTCCGCCAGGCGGGCAACCTGCACGGGTCTTGGATCGGCAATCGCCAATCCCTCCTGCCCGATGCCGAGCTCGAAGCGAGCTCCTTCTATAACGACTACATGCGCCCAATGAACCTCTACCATCAGGCCGGAGCCAATGTAGGCCGAGTCGCCAACTATTCCCTGGCCGGCATGACCCTCGTCCGTCCGCGATCGCTGGGCGAATTCGATGCGAGAACGACCTCCCTGCTCCGCCTCATCGCCCCCCACCTCAAGCAGGCCTTCCAACTCCATCACAAGCTGAGCCAACTCAACCTCGGCAACTCGCTCCTCGAGCAAGGCCTTGAGACCACCGGCGTCGCATGCGTGACCATCGACTCCCGAGGCACCGTGCAGTCACAGACCGCAGCCGCCGAAAAGCTCATCTCCCAGTCCGATGGCCTCTGCCTCACCCAGGGTCGCCTTCAGGCCGTCAATCCGAAGGAAGACCGTCTCCTAGAATCCATCCTCTTCTCCGCCCTGAAGACCACCTCCAATGGCATCGACTCCGGCCACGCTGCCATCGGCGGTGAGATCCGCATCTCCCGCCGCCCACCGCGCAAGCCCCTCCACCTCGTCGTCACGCCCTTCCGCTCAGGAATCGAGATCCTCCAGTCCCATCCCTCCGCTCTCGTGTTCCTCGTCGACCCCGAATCGAGAACCCCGCCTCGCGGCGCACTCCTCCGCCGCCTCTTCGGCCTCACCCCGTCCGAAGCCAAACTCGCCGAACTTCTTGCCGAGGGTCACGACGTCAAATGCTGCGCTGAGCGAATGCGCATCACTGAAGCCAGCGCCCGCTTCGTCCTCAAGCGCGTCTTCCAGAAAACCAGCGTGAAAAGCCAAAGTTCCCTCATGCGTCTGACTCTGAGCCTCCCTTGTCTTCCCGAAGAGCGAGCCGCCCTCCGGTAAAGCCTTGGTCGCTGCCTTTTGGTCGTCATTCCCGAAGGGGAACCTGGGTTTGCCCTATCCCTTACTCCGAAGACAACGGCACCGAAGCCTTCTTCGAAGGCCCATAATCGGGGATATGCGGCGTAATCCTCCGGATCACAAACTCCTGAATCAGATTTTGAACAGCTCCCGCCGCCGTCCCGATCAGCGCATTATTGATCGTCAACCGAGCCCCATTCCGGTCGCTGGCGGGATAGTAGATGTTTGAAATCCCACCCGTCGCCAGATTTCCGAGCACATTCGAGTAGTTTGGCTGCCACTTACCGTTATCGCCACGGCAGACCACAACCATCGCAACCGCATACTCAGCCCGCGACACCACGGACCCGGTTCCTTTGTAGAAGTACCGTGGATCCTGGCGAAACAGCGAAGGCAGAATTGCCCCGCCTATCATCGTGCTGGTAAACCCATCCGCATACGAAGCTCCAAATCTCTTCGCATATCCTTGCGCTCCCTGCCCGTAACCGCTGTAGTCGTTGTTCGCCTGCTCGACCCCCGCCGTCACCCCCGTCAGCGCAAAAGTCACTGGATCCGTTGCAGACTTCCACGCCAATCCGAACTTCTGCTTCCTCGTCAGTGGGGCGGCATTCCAGATGTAAGTTGCATAGAAGTTTGGGAACACCCCGAGCACCCTCTGCTTCTCTTCGAGGTTTACCTGCGCCGCCGCTATCTCCTGCTGCGACGCCAGGACCGTCACATTGGCGAACGCTTTCGAGAGAGTCATCCCAATCCTCTGCACCTCAACGCTCTCCCCTGTATGCAACACCCCCGACGTGACCCACGTCGCCAGCCCAACCGAATTCACCGTTAGGGTGAACCCGCCAGCCTGCAGCCCTTCGAAACGAAACCCACCATCGGCACCTGAAGCCGTCTCCCGGCCACCCGGAGCAACCCTCCCTGCAAGCTGCACCTTCGCCCCCACTACGAGAGCGCCATTGCTGTCTTTGACGACTCCGAATAGGCTCCCGTTCGTCGCCCCATCTTCAGAAACCGCCCCGCCTGGTGCATCCGGCAGATCTTCGACAGAAGCTACCAATGCTCCCTGCGCCACCCCAGCCAATGGCATCATGCAAAGCACAAGCCAAACAACGACTCCCCTAAGGCCAAGCAATTCCGAGAGCCGCTCGCTCACAGCCCTCAGTTCTCTAAAGCTCGACCAGTCTCCCATCAACTCGAAAGCTCCATCCGATGGCCCACCTTCATCCTCCGAGAGCCGCTCGCTCACAGCCCTCAGTTCTCTAAAGCTCGACCAGTCTCCCATCAACTCGAAAGCTCCATCCGATGGCCCACCTTCATCCGTCCTCACTCACACCGATCAATTGCGCGAACGATCCGTCGCGCATGATCTACCTTGCCGCAGATCCATTTTCTAAGAGCACGGCTCAACTGCGCCTCATACTTCCTCGCGAGAAAGGACCTCAGCCTCTGATGGCCCATCCAGATAGCCCGCGGTGTTACTTTGCTTAGAGAGTTCTCCTGCGTTATGGACCACCCATCACTATGAAAGGTTTCACCGCCGAAGCGAATCACTGATAAGAGCAGCCTGAAGCCATCACCACATGCCCCCCCGCCTCATCATCAACGCAGACGATTTCGGCCTCACTTCCGGCATCAACCGTGCGATCGCCGAGCTCCACCGGGCCCGCGCTCTCACCTCCGCCACCCTGATGGCCACAGGCCCAGCCTTTATTGAAGCCGTCGCCATCGCAAAAGACAATCCCACTCTTGGTGTAGGATGTCACGTCGTTCTCACCGACGGTATCCCCGTCTCCCATCCCGATGACATCCCAACCCTTCTCGGTGCCGACGGCAAGACCTTCCGTCCCTCCCTCCTCGACTTCGCCCAGGCCATCCTCCGCGGTCGTGTCAATCCTGACGACATCACCCGCGAAACCTTCGCCCAGGTCCAGAAGCTTCAGCGCGCGGGCGTCGACATCACCCATCTCGACACCCACAAGCACTCCCACCTCTTCCCCATCGTCACCCGTTCCCTCCTTCACGTCGCGGAGCGCTGCAACATCGGCGCTATCCGCAACCCCTTCGAGCCGACCTGGGCCTTCGCTCTCGGCCACGGCTCCGCTCTTCGCCGTCTGGAAATTCGCGTGCTTGACCACGCGTTTCGCCGGCGCTTCGACACACACTTGCAGACCACCGTTCCCAATGTCGCCACCACCGACGGCACATCCGCCGTATCCACCACCGGGGATCTCACCAGCGCCACTCTGTCCCAGATCCTCGAGGCCCTTCCGAGCTCCGGAACCTGGGAACTCGTCGTCCACCCCGGTTACAACGACGAGGCCCTTTCCAAGATCGCTACCCGACTACGTAACAGTCGCGACGTTGAACGAGAAGCCCTTCTCACCAACATCCCAAATCTTCAGAAGAATCCTTCCCCACCCGAACTCATCCACTACGGAAGCCTTGGCCCATACAGCCGCATTCGCGAGATCGGCCAGTTCACCCCGGCCTCCGGCTACGAACACGTTCTGTAACGCAGCAGCGAAATAATCACTCACAGCAGCGCCCGCCCTGCGAGGTCTAACACTATGCCCGCCGCAACACCCCGCCGCATCGGCATCACCTGCTACCCCACGTACGGCGGCTCCGGAGTTGTCGCCACCGAACTCGGCATCGAGCTTGCCGCCCGTGGACACGAGGTCCACTTCATCACTTCCTCCCAGCCCTTTCGTCTAACCGGCCGCGAGCAGAACATCCACTTTCACGAAGTCGCCGTCTTCCATTACCCCCTCTTCGAGCACCCACCTTACGACCTGGCTCTCGCCACCCGCATGGCCGAGGTCGCCGAGTTCTACTCACTCGACCTCCTCCATGTCCACTACGCCATTCCCCATTCCGTCTCCGCCTACCTCGCCCGCCAGATGCTCGCCGCCCGCGGCGTTCACCTCCCCTTCGTCACCACCCTCCACGGCACCGACATCACCCTCGTCGGCCTCGATCCCTCCTACCTCCCGATCACAAAATTCGGCATCGAGGAGTCCGACGGCGTCACCAGCATCTCCGCCCATCTCCGCGACCGCACCTACGAAGCCTTCGGCATCCACCAGCACATCGAGGTCATCCGCAACTTCGTCAACTGCGACGTCTACGTCCGCGACCCAGAAAAAGTAGCCCACATGCGCCCCCGCTACGCCGCCGAAAACGAGCGCCTCTTAGTTCACCTCTCCAATTTCCGGCCGGTAAAGCGCGTAGCCGACGTCGTCGAAGTCTTTGCCCGTGTAGCGAAGGAGATCCCCTCCCGCCTCATGCTCATCGGCGACGGCCCCGACCGCTCCATCGCCGAGCACCTCGCGCGCAAGTACGGCGTCCAGGACCGCACCCACTTCCTCGGCAAGCAGGACAACGTCAACGAGCTACTCCCCCTCGCGGACCTGATGCTCATGCCCTCCGAGATGGAGTCCTTTGGCCTCGCCGCCCTCGAAGCCATGGCCTGCCGCGTCCCCGCCATCGCCACCCGCGTAGGAGGAGTCCCCGAGCTCATCGAAGATGGCGTCAACGGCCTCCTATTCTCCGTCGGCGACGTCGAATCCATGGCAGCTGCCGCCATCGCCCTCTTCCAAAACCCCTCACGCCTTGGACAGATGGCTGAAGCAGCCCGCCGAACTGCCCAGAAGCACTTCTGCGCCTCGAGCATCGTCACCCTCTACGAGCAGTTCTACGAAAAAATCATCGCCGAATCCCGCCACTAGAACCAAGCCGCTTCAATCGTCTCCCTAGCCTTGTTTATTTGCCTTCGCAGTTGCCCTTGCCCCTTTTGGTTGTCATTCCCGAAGGGAATCTGCGTTTTCCTTTGCTTTTGGCGGTTGCCTTTGGCGGTCAATGAAACTACGTCCCCAAAAGTCCTACCCCAACCCCTCCAACTCCTCCGCCACCACCCCAGCCGCCCGCTCACAATCCCGCAGCGTCACATCATGGTGCGTCACAAACCGCACCGCGTGCGGCCCAGTCGCACTCGCCAGCACCCCCCGCGCCTTCAGCCTTCCCACAAAAGCCGCGGCATCTCCATTCCCGACAAGCGTAAAGATCACAATATTCGTCTGGACTGCACCAAGATCGATCTCCGCCGACTTGAACCGTGCGACCGTCCCCGCCAGCATCCGTGCATTGGCGTGATCCGCCGTCAGCACCGCCGGCATCTCTTCCAGCGCGATTAGCCCTGCCGCAGCCAGCACCCCGGCCTGCCGCATGCCACCGCCCAGCGCCTTCCGATGCATCCTCGCCTGCTCGATCGCCTCACCCGAGCCCACCAGCATCGACCCCACCGGAGCTCCCAGCCCCTTCGACAGGCAGAACATTACGGTATCGAACCCCTCCGTCAACTCCGCCACTGAGACCCCAAGTGCTGTCGCCGCGTTAAAAACCCGCGCCCCATCCAGGTGTACCGGCAGCCTAGCATCCTTCGCCCCATCCCATATCTCCCGCATTACCTCCACCGGCGTCACCGTCCCGCCCGCCATATTGTGCGAGTTCTCAAGACAGATCAGCCCTGTCTGCGCCCGATAGTAGATCTTCGCCCCAATGGCCGGCTTGATATGCTCCCACGTCAGAATCCCTCGCTCCGCCGCCACCGCCCGCGCCTGGCATCCGGAGAAAGCCGCCATCATCGCCATCTCCCAATCGAGCACGTGCGATCGGGCCTCGCAGATCACCTCCTGCCCATGCTGCGTATGCAGGCGAATCGCGATCTGGTTCCCCATCGACCCCGTCGGCACAAAAAGCGCCGCCTCGCGCCCGAACACCTCCGCCGCCCGCGCTTCCAGCCGGTTGACGGTTGGGTCTTCCCCGTACACGTCGTCCCCCACCTCAGCGGAAGCCATCGCCTCCCGCATCGCGTCCGTTGGCTTCGTGACCGTGTCACTACGTAGATCCACCGGCTGCCTGATCTGACCCTCAACCTGCTTCGTCTCCACCGCTGTTCCCAATCCGTACATCAAGCCTCCCTATGGGCCGACCGCCTAGGCGACCAGTAGCCTGCTGAATACTTCATTGGAGGCAAGCCGCCCACTTGCCGTAAGCCGAACCCTCGAGTCCCGCCGCTCCACCAACCCGGCCTCCTCGACGTCCCGCAAACTGCCAAGCGCCTGATCCATCCTCACCCCACCAAACTCGTTCCGCAGCCAGCCCAGGTCCACCCCCTCATTCAGCCGCAGTCCTAGGAAAAACGACTCCTCAAACGCCTCATCCACCCCGATCCGATCCACCTCAGGACTTCCGGCCCCGAGCACCGTCAGCCCTTGCACCCCGCGCGCCGGAACCCCTGAAGCCATATATCCATCCATGTCATCCGTATTCGCCCAACGAACCGCCACGTCACCACCATCGCCGTCACAAACCAGCATCGAGTGCGCATCCAGCCCAACCCCGAGATAAGGCTGCCGATGCCAGTACTTCAAATTGTGGCGCGAAGCCTGCCCCACCCGTGCAAAGTTCGAAATCTCATACTGCGCCAGCCCCGCAGCTCCCAACTTCTCGCAGGCAGCCAGATACCACTCCGCCGCCACGTCCTCCGAGGGTAGCGCCCCCGCTCCGTACTTCACTCCACCCTCAATCGCCTCCCGCCCGAGCCGCGAGTCCTCATCCACTTCAAGCAGGTAAACACTCACATGCCCCACACCGGTCTCGACTGCCTCCCGCACGGAAAAGTCCCAACTGTCACCCGTCTGGTGCGGAAGACCCGCAATCAGATCGAGACTCAGCCGCTCCACCCCCATCCGCTCCATCCGGGCAATCTCTTCCCGGCACTTCGCCCCCGTATGCAGCCGACCGACCGCAGCCGACTCCGCATCCACAAACGACTGCACCCCGAAGCTGACCCGGTTCACCCCGAGCCGCATAGCTGCCTCGAGTGCAACGTGATCCATCTGCCCAGGCGCGGCCTCGAGCGTCACTTCTGCGTCCGCGTCCACCGAAAACTCTTCATGCAAAACCCGAAACACCTGGGCGAAGTGGTTCGCTTGCAAAAGACTGGGAGTTCCACCGCCAAAGTAAATCGTATCCACTCGCTCCGGCAGCCGCCCGCCAAGCCGATCCACTGCGGCACGCGCGCCCCGCAACTCCGCGCAAAGCCTCTGGATGTAACCCTCTATCCGGCTCTCCGGGAACACGCCGGACGCAAAGTTGCAAAAGCTGCACTTCGCCTTGCAGAAAGGCACGGAGAGGTAGATCCCAACCGCATCATCTCTTCTTTGCACGGAGAAAGTCACAACTTCATTCTTTCATGATGATCGGTAACTAAACGCCGGCGACAGCCTCTAACCCTCAGCGGAGCATTCACAATCCTTCACGCTCAGTCCCTGAGGTACCATGCCCCTCCGTATCTACGCCACCGCCCTTCTTCTCTCGTCCGTTCTCGCCGCCGGCCAATCTTCCCGCACGCCCGTTCTCGTCGAGCTCTTCACATCCGAAGGCTGCTCGAGCTGCCCGCCGGCCGACGCCCTCCTCGCTCGTCTCGAACGCGACCAACCTATTGCCTCCGCCAACGTCATCGTTCTCAGCGAGCACGTCGACTATTGGGACCAGCTCGGCTGGCGAGACCGCTTCTCCTCCCACGCCACCACCGAGCGTCAGAGCCGCTACAGCAATCGCTTCGATCTCCCCGACATCTACACACCGCAGATGGTCGTTGACGGTCAGTCCCAGTTCAATGGCAGCGACCCCCACGCCGCCTCACGGGCCATCGCCCAGGCCGCCGCCCACCCCCGAGCTGTTGCCCTCCGGCTCGAGCCTCTGACCCTCACTGGCAAAATGCTCTCCGCCACCCTTCACGTCTCATCTCCTGCCACCGCAGACGCTGACCTTTACGCTGCGATCGTCGACCCCGAGGACATCACCCAGGTCCGCAATGGGGAGAACGGCGGCAAGACCCTCCGGCACGTCGGAGTCGTCCGCTCCCTCACCCGCATCGGCACCTTGAGAGACCTCAACGGCGGACCAGTTGCCTTCGCCCTCGGCACCACCGGCTTCGGACGGCCCATCCGTCTCGTCGTCTTTGCCCAGAGTCCAAATCAAGGCGTCATCCTAGGGGTCGTCGCCTCGAACCTGCTCACATCGGACCAGAAGAGCCTTGCTCTCGTTCGATCCCATCCCGGAAACATCGGAGGTTCACGAAACTAACCACCTTCGAGAGCATCTAGAATCACAACAGAGCATGGATCTTCAAGACACCCAGAACGACGCCGCCAGGGATTCCGAGTGTACCCAGCCCGCCGCGCTTGCACCCGACGGCCCATCGGCCGAAGCCGTCGAGTCAGGCCCTGAAGGCATCGGAGCGGCCAAAACGGCCGAAGAAAAGTCGGCTGAAGAAGACCCAAAGAGATCCGCACCGCCCGACGACGACGTCGTGGGCAAGGCCTATGACAGCCGCCTCATGCGCCGCCTCGTCACCTACCTTGGGCCCTACAAGCTCCAAACCTCACTCTCAGCCGCCGCCATCATCATCAAGGCCGGCAGCGACGTCCTCGGCCCCTACTTCGTCAAGGTCGCCGTCGACACCTACATGGCCGACACGCCACCAGCCAAGCTCTCCTGGCTCGCCCGCCATCTTCCCCCAACCCCCTTCGGCGGCATCACCGCCCTCAGCCTCCTCTACCTCGCCTCGCTCCTCCTGACCTACGCCCTCGAGTTCCTCCAGACCTACCTCATGCAGTGGACCGGCCAGAAGATCATGTTCGATCTCCGCAGCCAGATCTTCCGCCATATCCAGCGCATGTCTCCCGCCTTCTTCGACAAGAACCCCGTAGGGAAGCTCGTAACCCGCGTCACGTCCGACGTCGACGCCCTCAACGAGATGTTCACCTCAGGCGTCCTCGCCATCTTCGAGGACGTCTTCGTCCTCGCCTTCATCGTCATCATCATGCTCCGCATGAGCTGGCCGCTCGCGCTCCTGACTCTTTCCGTCATCCCGGCCATCCTCTGGGTCACCAAGATCTTCCGCAAGCATGTCCGCGATAGCTACCGCCGCATTCGCCACGCCATCGCCGCTATTAACACCTACATGCAAGAACACGTCAGCGGCATGGCCATCGTCCAGCTCTTCAACCGCGAAGAGTACGCCTACGACGACTTCAAAGCCATTAACCGCCTCCACATGGACGCCTTCAAAGACGCGATCCTCGCCTACGCCTTGTATTATCCAGCCGTCGAACTCCTCAGCGCGATCGCCATCGCCCTGGTCATCTGGCGCGGCGGAGCCAGCGTCCTCCACGGCACCGTCACTCTTGGCGTCCTCATCGCCTTCATGCAATACGCCCAGCGCTTCTTCCGCCCCATCATGGACCTGAGCGAGAAGTACAACATCCTGCAGGCCGCCATGGCCGCCAGCGAACGCGTCTTCAAACTCCTCGACACCGAGCCCGGCATCCTCTCCCCCGCTAACCCGATCCAGGGCGCGAAGACCGGGCCAACCCACGGCCGCATCGAGTTCCGCAACGTCTGGTTCACCTACCAGGACGCTCCGCACGCCGCCCCCGGCGACGCCAGCATCGAATGGATCCTTCGCGGCGTCTCCTTCATCATCGAACCCGACGAAACCGCCGCTATCGTCGGCCATACCGGAGCCGGCAAGACAACCATCACCGGCCTCATGATGCGCTTCTACGACATCCAGCACGGCCAGATCCTCGTCGACGGAGTAGACGTCCGCGACCAGGAACTCCAGTCGCTCCGCAAGCGCTTCGGTGTGGTCCTTCAGGACCCGTTCCTCTTTACCGGAACGATAGCCGACAACATCCGGCTCGGCTCGAAGTGGATCACAGACGAACGCCTCGCGCGCGCCGTCGACGAGGTCAATATAGGCGACTTCATCCGTGCCCTGCCGAAGCAGTTTCAGGAACCCGTTATCGAACGCGGAGCCACCCTCTCCACCGGCCAGAAGCAACTCATCAGCTTTGCCCGAGCTCTTGCCCACGACCCAGGCATCCTCATCCTTGACGAAGCCACCAGTTCCGTGGACACCGAAACAGAGCAGCGCGTCCGCCTCGCCCTCTCCCGCATGATCGCCGGTCGCACCAGCGTCCTGATCGCCCACCGCCTCTCAACGATTCAGCGAGCCGACTCGATCCTCGTCATGCACAAAGGCCAGCTCCGCGAACGCGGCACCCATCAGGAACTGCTAGCTCATCGAGGCCTCTACTACAAGCTCTACGAACTCCAGTACCGCGACCAGGAGATCTCCGCCCCAACCCTCGCCTCAGCCTAGATCGCGGAACGCTACCTCGTTGCCGTACCGCTCTTCGTCTTCCCCCGGGGTCCGGTAGCAGTCCCCGAAGCAGTGGTGTTACCACCATTATTCGTGGTCGTCCCACTTACCGTGGTGGTCCCACCCTTAGGCCCCGTTACCACTCCGGACTCGCTCGTCCCGGTCTTGGTCTTCGCCACGCTTCCGCTGCCCGAAGCAGTGTTTCCCCGAGCCCCCGTAGCCGTGCCCGATCCGCTCACCGTCGCGCCCTTCTGCGTGGCTGACCCCGTCGCCGTGCTTCCGTGTTTGCCCGTAACCGTCTTCTGCGCCCCGGCACTGGAAAGCAAAATGGCAACCACCGCAAGCGATGCAATCACACTGACCTTCATGAAATCTCCTTAGGTGAACTAGGTACTGACCCCTATGACCCCGGATCGGCATCCTCGACGCGTCCCCGTAAGACTTTATTTATCGCCCGCCTTCGTCTCCGCCAGATCCAGCATCTTCCCCAGCCTCTTCTCCCGAGCTTCTGGAGTCTGATAGTAAAACACCGCCATCAACTCTCCCCGCCTTTGTGTTTCGGTCATCTTCTCCCACCCGGCCTTCGCCTTCGGACGTCTTCGCAGAGCCATAGCGATCAGCGGCGGCAGCTCCCGCTCCGCCTCCATCGTAGCCATCAGCCTCTCCGCCATCTGCATCGCGCGGCGCGACCGAGCCTCATCACCCTTTACCCCGAGAAGCCACTTCCCGATCTCACGCCGCGTGTACTCGGTCAGCCTGTCATACCACTCCCGCAACCCCGCCTCCTCATCCAGCAGCTCTGCCAACTCATCTGGCAGTTCCGCTGCCCGCTCCTCCAAATCCGGCCAAAGCGCAAACTCCGCGGCATTCCCGACCCCAATCCCCGCTCCACGCTGCAGTGCCTTATTCACCAAAAGAAAGAAACCGCTTCCCGCGAGCGGAAAGAACGAAGTCCGAAATGCGACCCCATTCACTTCGCCCCTCACGCGCAGCCGAACCATCTCCGGCCAAACCTCACCCGGCACGAATGGCACCCGAACGATAATCCACCCAAGCCCCTGGTCTCCCCGCTCAAGCACCCCCCGAAACCTCTTCCCCGCGTCCTCCATGCCCGTCTCCAGAATCACCCCAGTATAGTAATCCGTAGGGGTCCATACTCAGACCCGCTTCTGATCCGGAATTCGCGGCAGAGAAACCGTAAACACGCTTCCCTTGGGGTTGCTTCGAACCCTGATCCGCCCGTGGTGCCGGGCCGTAATCTCTTCGCATATCCAAAGCCCAAGCCCATTCCCCGCAAACCCCTTCGTCGTAAAGAAGGGCTTGAAGATATCCTTCATCAACTCCGGAAGAATCCCGCCACCCGTATCCGCGACGGTCATCCGGTGTACCTTATCCCCAGTCGTCCAGTCTGTAACCTCCGCGCCTCGAACAACCAGCCGTCCACCCGCCTCGTGCATCGCGTCAATCGCGTTCGAAAGAAGATTCCCAAGGACCTGCCGGATCTCTCCCTCCGCGCACACCAGCGGACGCTCCGCTCGATACCTCGTCTCCACCGTCACCTTGGCATTTCGAATCGGCCCCAAGTACAGCGGGAGGATGCTCTCCACCAGCTCTTGCACATCAATCGAACTGAGCGACATCGCCTGCTTCTGCGAAAGCAGCGTCTGACCGCTGATCGCCGAGACCCTCTTCAGTTCTCGCTCCACCACCGACAGGTACTGCCGAATCTCCCCCAGATCCTCGCTCATCTCCGCCAGGTACAGATAGTTCACTGCGGCTGCCAGCGGATTGTTGATCTCATGCGCGATCGAACTCGCCAGCCGTCCCACTGCCGCCAGCTTCTCTGCTTGGATCAATGCCTCTTCCGCCCTCTGCCGCTCCGACACATCGATTCCGAGGGAGATAATCCCGCACACTCGCCCGTCCACATCCCGCAGCGGCTGGTACACAAAGTCCACATACAGAACCTCAGGATCGTGGCCCGGCGCGCGTTGCAGTCTCAGCCGCCTGCCACCCTCCCGGTGTGCTTTGCCAGTCCGGTAGACCTCGTTCAGAATCTGCAGATACCCCTGCTCCTCCGCCTCGGGAATCGCGTCGATGACTCGCTTCCCCAACACATCCCGCGTTCCGATCATCATCCTGTGCGTCTGATTGACTCTCTGGTACACATGCTCCGGCCCCTCCATGACCGAAATCGTCACCGGTGCCTGCTCGAACAGCGCCAGAAGATCCGCGCGTTCCCGGACCAGCCTAAGCTTCGACAGGACCGCCCCCGTCGTATCTTGAAAGATGCTTAGCACCCCCACAACCTGTCCGTCCTCATGGACCGGCATCAGCAGGTACTCCCAATAGCGGTCGTCCCAGTTTGGACCTTGTCCCAGCGCCATCAGCACGTTGTCGTGCTTCGAAGCATGTCCCGATGCGAAGCAGTCCTCTATCTCTGTCCCCTGTACTTTCCAGGCTTCCCTGAACACATCGCGGTACGAGCACCCCAGCGCCGACCCGCTTCGTTCGCCCAACACTTCGATCGCGGCGTCGTTACAAAAAAGCAAGAGTTCATCTCCCCAGGAAAGACTAGCCGGGAAAGGACAACACAGAACCAGATTCACCTGGGTAAGCAGCGTGTCGGACCAGGACCCAATCGCACCCAGCGACGTCCCCACCCACGCATGCGCACGGATCGCCTCCGCCATCCTGCTCGTACCCGCAACCAAGAGGGCGCGATCAGCCACCGTCGATGAGGCAGTGTGGGACACGAGCAAATCCTACCGCCCGGCGCATCCATCTTGCACAAAAGGAATAACCATTCACATGCCCGCTCTACCAAAGTGGGAAAGCAAGGCCAGGCCTTACTCCGCGGCACTTCCCGGCTGTGGCTCTCCCGCCGACGCAAGCTTCTGCCGGATCAGCCCCACAACCTCTCGCATCGCCACCGGCTTCCGAAGAATCTCATCGGCCCGCAGCCGTACCGTAGCCTGTCCCGGATCCGTAAAGGCGCTCATTAGCAGGGTGATCGCCTTCGGATTGCTTGCGCGCATCGCCTCGATAACGGTCAATCCATCGCCCGGCCCAGGCATTTTCAAATCACTAATCAGCACGTTGAAAGACTCCGCGCGAATGAAAGCCAAACCCTCAGGCACGTTCGACGCAAGTCGCACCTCAAACCCATGCATCTCTAGGATCTTCCCGATTGAGCTGCGCAGGCTCTCCTCATCGTCCACAACTAAAACCTTCGGCTTCAGTTCCATAGCGCCTCAAGGCGAATCGTCGATCAGGCCTGTCTGGGGTGGACGCACTATTAATATCATCGAAGCGCCGCACAAGAATCACTTTTTCGTCAGCCGGAAACGCCGGGCACACCCAGAAAACTCTTGCTCGCCGGGACTTCTTCGATCCAGAATTCCCCAAGCTAAACTACCCAAATCGGCATAACGTCCAATCCGCATATCTTCCTCTCCGCAGGCGAAGCCTCCGGAGACCACTACGGCGCGCAGATCATCAGCGAACTCACCCGCCGCCACCCAGGCGCCACCTTCTTCGGCCTCGGCGGCTCCGAGATGGAAGCCGCCGGCCAGCGCCGCGTCATCCGCGCCGAAGACGTCGCCGTGATGGGCATCACCGAGATCCTCCGCCACATCCCTCACATCTACGCCAGCTACCGCAAGCTCGTCGCCGCCATCAAAGCCGAGCGTCCCGCCGCCGCCATCCTCATCGACTTCCCCGACGTCAACTTCCGCCTCGCCAAACACTGCAAGCGCCTCGGAATCCCGGTCCTCTGGTTCGTCAGCCCCCAGCTCTGGGCCTGGAAGCGTCGACGCCTTCGCTGGGTCCAGCAGCGCGTCGACCGCATGCTCGTCATCTTCCCCTTCGAAGCCCAGTTCTACCGCGCCCGAAACGTAGACGCCGAGTTCGTAGGTCACCCCCTCGCCTCACTCCCGCTTCCCACATCCCCCCGCAGCGAATACGCCTCCCGATACGACCTCGATCCCACGATGCCCTGGATCGCGCTCCTCCCCGGCAGCCGCTGGAAGGAGATCAGGCTGAACCTGCCTGAAATGCTGGACACGGCAGTTCGTCTCCCTGATGGGGCTGAATACCTCTTACCCGTGGCAACCACGATCGATCGCGAACAACTGCAGCACATGGTCACCGATCAACTCGAATCGCGGCATAAGGAAGTCAGGCCTTCCCTATCTCTTCCGACGATCCGCCTCGTCCCCGACGCTCGGGAGGCCCTCCACCACGCCCGCGCCTCCCTAGTGGCCTCAGGCACCGCCACCGTCCAGGCCTTGCTTATAGGAAATCCCTTTGTCGTTGTCTACCGCGTCTCCCCAACTACCTTCGCCCTCGCGAAACTTCTCGTCGCCTATCCCCGCGAGATCCCCGCTCCAAAGGACGATCACGGCAATCTCCCCATCGCTATGGTCAATCTCATCGCCGGCCGGCGCATCGTCCCTGAATTTATCAACCAGCACTTCAACTCAGCCAACGTAGCCCCGGCTCTGACTCTTCTCCTCGCCGACTCTCCGAGGCGCGCTGCCATGCTGGCTGACCTCGCCCAGGCCCGCGCCACGCTCTTACCTCCCGCCAACTCCACCCCCATCGAACGTGTAGCCGACGCTGTCGACCAACTCCTCAACCGCCCATCAAAATAAAGCCTTCCCAACCGCATACGCGCCCGGATCACCAAACGTCTACAGATCGAACCCCGACAAGCACCCGGACCCACAGGAAGATAAGGAACAAGGAGAACGCAATGTCCCCACGTTCCACCCACCCACGACCGGTCCGGCTCGCAACCATAGCCGTCCTGGCAATCGCAGCCCTGTCCGCCGCCCCCGCCATCCACGCGCAGGAAACGCCCGCCCCGGCAGCGATCACCGAAACCCACGCCAAGGGCGACCTCGCCGGAGACTGGCAGGGCATGCTGGACTTTGGCAAACCCACAAAGATCGTCCTCCGCATCACCAAGGCCGAAAAAGGCTGGGCCGGAAAGCTCTTCATCATCCGCGACGACGGAGCCCAGCCCATCAACACCTCCACCATCACCCTCGACGGCTCCGCCTTCAAGCTAACCATCGACGTCATGGGCGCGACCTACGAGGGCACCCTCAGTCCCGACGGCAACACCATCACCGGAACCATGACCGGCGGCCCCAAACCCCAGCCCGTCAACTTCGCCCGTGCCACGAAAGAAACCGCCTGGGAGATCCCACCTCCGCCCGCGCCGCCTAAGCTCATGGCCGCCGACGCCGACCCCGCCTTCGAAGTCGCCACCATCAAGCCTAATCCCTCAGGAGCCTCCCAGATCCAGGGCCTCAACGTCCGCGGACGCAACTTCACCACCCGCAATTCCGCCGTGAGCGACCTCATCTCCTTCGCCTACGACGTCCAGTCCAAGCAGATCGTCGGAGCCCCCGACTGGGTCGACAAGGACCGCTTCGACATCGACGCCGTCCCTGACACTGAAGGCGTCCCCAACCCCAAGCAGCTCAAAACCATGATCAAGAAGCTCCTCGCGGACCGCTTCAAGCTCACCTTCCACATGGAGAAGCGCGAGCTTTCCGCTTACGTCCTCACCGTCGACAAGACCGGACAGAAGCTCACCCCAACCCAGCTCACCGGCCCTCTTCCCGGCCTCGGTTTCCGCCCCGGCGACGGCGGCCTCACCCTCGGCGTCCGCAACGGCACACTCACCGACTTCACCAACTTCCTTCAGACCCTCGTCCTCGACCGTCCCGTCGTCGACAAGACCGGCCTCACCGGCAAGTACGACTTCAGCTTCAAGTTCACCCCAAACGATTCCCAGTTCGCCGGTCACCCACCCCCCATCCCCGCCGCAACCGACACCACCGTAGCCGCTCCCAGCCTCTTCGAGGCCCTCACCCAACAGGTCGGCCTCAAGCTCGACGCCGAAAAAACCCCCGTCGAAGTCATTGCCATTGATCACGTCGAAAAATATTCCGCCAACTAACGAGCCCGAGGGTCCGGCGGCCCAGCCGGACCCTTTGCCTGTCATCAAAACGTCACAATCCCGGTCTCAAGTCCACTTCGACCCCACATGCGTCTAACATCTCGACAAGCGGTTAATGCAGCAGCACGTCCATCATCACTCCCTATGCGTTCTCCTTCTGTGGACAGAAGATTCTCGAGGAATTCCAGACCCATGCGCCTCCCGCAACGCCCAGCCCGCCTCATCGCCGCACTTGCCGTCCTCTGCCTCTCCACCCTCGCCGCCTACGCCGCGCCCGCCCGGCAGCAGATCAACATCACCGCCTACAACATCTCCGCCGACCTAGTCCCGGCCTCGAACCAGCTCACCGCCATCGCCATCGTCACCTTCACCGCCATGGACGACCTCCCCATCGTCTCCTTCGAACTCAACAACGGCCTCGCCCTCACCAAAGTCACCGACGGCCACAACACCCCGCTGCCCTCCGAGCGCCTGTCCACCAACTCCTCCGTCCGCTTCACCCTCGCCACCCCCCTCGCTAAAAACAGCGTCAACACCTGGACCTTCGAGTACACCGGCAAGCTCGTCGGAGCCGACACCAGCCCCGTCGAAGGCATCAAGCTCGCCGCCATCGGCGACCCCATCTCGATCCTTCTTTACCCCGGCCGCTGGTTTCCCATGACCGGTCTCTTCACCGACCGCTTCACCGCCGAGATGCACATCCGCGTCCCCGCCGACGAGTCCGTCGTCGGCAGCGGAAGCGGATTCGCCGCTAAAAAGACCCTCCCCGCCAACCGCGCCGAGTACGCCTTCAACTGGACCAAGCCCGGCTTCCCCGGAACTATCATCGCCGGCAAGTTCCTCGATCCCATCACCGCACCCGGCGTCAACAACATCAAGGTTTGGGTCACCGACAAGCGCAAGCCCGGAGCCGTCCCCTTCGCCCAGCAGGCCGACAAGGAGTTCGAGTTCATGTCCGGCATCTTCGGCCAGCCCGAATCCGGCCGCCTCAACATCGTCGAGCTCCCCGAAGACCTCGGAGCCTCCGCCGCATGGGCGCCCGAGATCATCGCCATCGCCGGCAACCGCATCGTCGACTACCGCAACGCCAGCCGCCTCCTCGCCAACACCCTCGCCCACCAGTGGTGGGGATCGAAGGTCTCCCCCTACACCCTCAACGACGCATGGATCACCAACGGCATGTGCCGCTACGCCGAACTTCTCTTCCTCGAGGACTCCGCCGGCAAAAACTCCTTCCAGACCTCCATCGGCGACCTCTCCGCCGAAGCCCTCGCCTACGACACCGAGCCCCTCACCACCTTGGGCCGCCTCGACCCCTACTCCCCCCAGTTCCAGTCCATGACCCTCGGCAAGGGAGCCATGGTCTTCCACATGCTCCGCTGGGAGCTAGGCGACGACGGCTTCTACAAATTCCTCAAGACCCTCCTCACCCAGTACACCGACAAGGGCATCCGCAGCATCAACGTCCAGAACCTCGCCGAGAACATCGCAGTCGGTGACGCCAAGGACAACCTCGCCCCCTTCTTCGCCCAGTGGCTCGACGGCACCGGAGCCCCGGCCTTCGGTGACAAGTTCTCCGTCTTCCGCCTCGGCAACAACAAGGGTTTCCGCACCATCGGCGCCATCACCCAGGATCTCGACCTCTTCCGCATGCCCGTCGAGCTCCGCATCGAAACCGACGGCAAAACTGAGCTTAAGCGCATCGACGTCAGCGGCAACGACTCCAACTACTCCATCGAGACTTTCGGCCGCCCCCGCAAGATCACCATCGACGCCGATAACTGGCTGCTGAAAAGCACACCCGACCTGACCGTCCGCGTAGCCGTCCTCCGTGGCCAGCAGCTCGTAGCGCAAGGGGACACCACCGCCGCATTAGTTGAGTACCAGAAAGCCCTAGACGCCAACCGCAATAGCTCCCTCGCCAGCTACCGCATCGGCGAGATCTTCTTCAACCAGCGCAACTACCAGTCCGCCGCGAACTCGTTCCGCGACGCCCTCCGCGGAGACGACGAGCCCAAGTGGACCGAAGTCTGGAGCCACGTCCAACTAGGCCGCATCTTCGACGTCACCGGCCAGCGCGACCGCGCCGTCAACGAGTACCGCCTCGCCGTCCAAACCAACGACAACACCCAGGGCGCCGTCAACGAAGCAAGAGCCTCGATGCAAAAGCCCTACAAGCGCGAGACCACCGAAAACTAACGCCCGCAACTATTGCCGTTCTGGTTGTCATTCCCGAAGAGAATCGGCGTCTTCTGCTGCCGTCGCTTATTACCACCCGGCAAATAAAAGGGCCGACCTCAAAAGGTCGGCCCTCGCGACAAGATACAAGCTACTCCCCAGGCATAGCCGGAACATCGATCCCACCCTGCCGGGCGATCCCATCGATCATCACGGTATGTTCCTTGATGACCTTGAGACCCTTCTCTACCGCCGCCTTCACCTCGGGGTTCGTCGTCTTCTGATCCTCATCCATGAAGTCCTTCAGATCGTCGTGATGATCCTTCACCATCGTCTCGACGTAAGCCCGATCGAAGCTGATTCCCGACTTCAGCTTCAGCTCCTGGTACTTAGCCCGTGAGGCGACGGTAGGCCCCGTAGGTTCCTTCACGCCAAGCTTCTTCCCCAACGGCTTCATGCTCTCGATCAACATGGTGTGATCCTTCACCATCTTGCTCGCGAACTCCTTCACATTCGGGTCGCCCGACTTCTCTAACGCAAGCTTCGCCAGGTTGACTTCAAACAGGCTCCCTTGCGCAGCATCGACAAGAAACTTCTTGTCATCCGAAGTCGTATCCTGCGCGAACGCCGCGCCCGACAGACATACTCCAAGACCAACAACCGCGGCCCTCATCCACACAGCTCTCATTGCACCCTCCAGACCATCTCACGTGAAGTCGAGGTCCAGGTCTGTCGTGCGACCCGCTTACGTCCTCTCACTCTCTATCGACTCCAGAGACAGACGCGGAGTTGCCTTCCCATGAAAACAAAGGCTTTCTGTCGGCAGACCTTCCGTCACAAATCGTCAAAGCCCACGCCGATCTGCCGAAACCCATGCCACACTAAGGGGCCGGGCAAGCCACCCGGCAAAGCCCAACACCCAGGGAAGACCCATCCGATGGATCAAGCCGTCTCGCTCCCGCTCCTCCTCTTCTTCGGCCTGACCGTCCTCCTCACCCTGTTCTTCCTCGCCAAAGCCACCCAGTCCAAAGTCGTCATCCTCGGGTCAATCGGCTGGATCCTCCTCCAATCCGCCGTGAGCCTCTCCGGCTTCTACTTGAACATCTCCACACTCCCACCACACTTCGCCCTGGCCCTCTTCCCACCCCTCGCCTTCGTGCTCGGCATCCTCTTCTTTCCCGCCGGCAAGCGCCTCGCCGACAACATGAAGCTCGACTGGACCATCCTCCTCCACACCGTCCGCATCCCCGTCGAGATCACTCTTTTTTATCTCTTCCTCGCCCACCAGGTCCCCGCCCTCATGACCTTCGAAGCCGGCAACATCGACATCCTCGCCGGCCTCACCGCACCCATCATCTGGTGGGCCCGCCGCAAAGGAAAGCTCAACAACAAGCTCTTCCTCACCTGGAACGCCTTTTGCCTCGTCACCCTCGCCAACGTCGTAGCCCGCGCCCTACTCTCGGCCCCCTTTCGCTTCCAGCGCATAGCCTTCGACCAGCCCACCGTAGCCGTCCTCTACTTCCCTTTCGTCCTCCTCCCCGCCTTCATCGTCCCCGCCGTCCTCTTCTGCCACCTCGCGACCCTCCGCACCCTCCTCGTTCCCACTCCCGCCTCATCTGCGCGGTAATCCTGTGTCGCCCCCTCTCGCATCCCGCACGGCCTCGCCCCTCAATCTCGACTGAACCGCTCGTCGGAAGGGCCGTCTCGCCTAAGGCTACGGCTTCAGCCGCGCCACAGACAGCCAGGGAGCAGCGCGGCTTTAGCCGCTGAGGTACGGCCTTCTTCTCCAGCCCTGAAGCACCACCACACCGAACACACCCGGTATCATCATCAAGACCCCATCGGAGGCCTACATGATCGCCGCTCCCCAGCCAACTCACGCCGCAGCCGTCACCGCCCCAAACGCCGCCGACCGCCTTGCCGTAGCACTCGACTTCCCCACCGCTGCCCAGGCCATCGCCTTCGTCGACTCGCTCGAAGGCTCCTGCCGCTGGATGAAGGTCGGCCTCGAACTCTACTGCGCCGCCGGTAACTCGCTCATCGAAACTCTCCGCAACCGCGGCATGAACGTCTTTCTCGACCTCAAACTCCATGACATCCCCAACACCGTCGCCGGGGCGATCCGCACCGTCACCTCCGCCGGAGCCTCTCTCCTCACCGTCCACGCCGCCGGTGGCGAAGCCATGCTCCGCGCCGCCGCCGAGGCAGCCGCAGAAAACGTCAACAGCCCCCGCCTCCTCGCCGTCACCGTCCTCACCAGCATGGACACCTCCCAGCTCACCGGCATCGGCATCCACGACACCCCCGCCACCCAGGTCCTCCGCCTCGCTCATCTCGCCACCGCCTGCGGCGTTGATGGCCTCGTCTGCTCAGCCGAGGAGGTCGCCCCTATCCGTCAGACTCTCGGCGCAATACCTTACCTCGTCGTCCCGGGAATCCGCCCTACGGGTTCCCCGACCGGCGACCAGCGACGCATAGCCACCCCCGCCGAAGCCATCCAAAGCGGAGCCTCAATGCTCGTCGTAGGCCGCCCCATTACCCAGTCTCAGAACCCGGCCGAGACTGCCCGCGTTATCCTCGCCGAGATCGCCTCGGTCTGAGCAACCCTAGAAAACCCGTCAAGACGAATAAAAGAAATCGAATGCTGCATAGGGGGAGTGGGGCGCCCCCTCGATCATGCAGCGATCGAATGCGTAACCCCGGTATCACTCAAACGAAGCGCAAGTGACTTCGCTGAAGCTCCGCCCCGGACGAACTCCGACAAGGTAAGCTCGGTGACTTCAAATCCAGACATTCCAAGGCGTTGCGCGAGATTCGACTTCACCGACCCCATGAAGATTGACCGTCCAACGTTTAGGACATTGCACCCGAATTGAATCGCCTCTGCCTCACTGACCGCGATCCTCTTCTCCGCTGGATAAGCCTCCTCGATCCTTGCCAGCGAAGGAGCATCGAACGCAGCCGGAAAGTAAAGCAGAAACCCGCCGGAGAGCGGAGCGAAGCAGGTATCGAGGTGGTAGAACCGCGGATCGACAAGATGCAATGAGGTCACAGGAGCATGCCACGCATCCGCCACATGCCGATGGCTCTGCAGGCACGTCCGCGATCCATGACCAGCCCAGAGCCGTCGTCCCTGATCATCAAACAAAACATCCCCCTCTCCCTCGAACGCCGTCTCTCTCGGAGTCTCCCAGACGAGGAACCCATGCGCACGCATCCACTCCCGCAGGTGCTTCTCCTCCGCCTGCCGCTCCCGATGCGCAAAGCTCGAAACGGCCGCGATGCCGTGCTGAACAACCGCAGTATGCGCGACGAATACCATGTCTGGGGCACCTTGACGAGCCTGTAAAAGCCTCACATCCGCAACCGTCTGCAGGCTCTGGTAGAGACTCTTCCACTGGTGAAACGCCGTATCCCGCGAGGGACGGTGTAGATTTCCGGCCATCCATGGATTAATCACGTAGTCGACGTCGTACCACTGGGGAGGACACATCAAGTACGTCGGACGGGTAAAGCTGGGAGAGGGAGTGAATTCGTTTGAAGCTGTTTTTTCAACGAGTGTCTGAAGCTTGATTGTGCTGCTAAGCATAAAACGGGTACCTGCCTTCGATATGGAGTCTGCCCACCCGAAGACACGATCGTCAAGTCGTTTGGATAGATTTTCATCGATGTCCCGTTCCGAGGTACCGTCCACCTTTGTGGCATGGCGCAAACGCAGAAAAGGCCCGTCACCGGGCCTCATCCAATCACTAAACGTCTCGAACTAAAACGCTTAGAGCTTCTCGAAGAAGTCGCACGCCGAGCACGAAATATACACACCACCCGGAATGCTGCGTTCACGATCCTTGACGCGCTTGACAATACGTGTGGGCTTGGAGCACTTCGGACAATCCGTGCTCTTGTTGGTATCCATAACCTTTTTACGGTCGCCGGTCTTGGCAATCTTCGCCATCGTGTAACTCTCCCTGAATCAAATCTGTGTCCGTTTTGCGCCTGCCATGCGACTTCCGCATGCAAAGCGAATGCGCACGAAGCAGCCCGGCTAGCGAAGCTCGAGGGCTTGCGGTCACGCAACACCTAGTTTACACCAGCAGAGGCCTCAGAGCTCCGGACCTACGGCGTAACCTGCCCAAGCAACTGCGGTTCGGATGCTGTGCCACCACGCCCGACCGGAGTAGGAGCGGCTGAGCCAGGACCAACCTGCGTCGGACCCATGGGAGCGGAGCCCATCGGGGTCGGTGCGGACGAACCCATCGGAGCTGACCCCATCTCCCCCGAATCTCCACGCGGTGTGGCAGGGATCGGCTGCGGTTTCTCATCCGGGAACTGCACTTTACCCTGCGCGTTCGCCGGAGCAGCCTCGCCTTCTTTCCGGAGCGTAGGCGGAGCCTGGTGGATGTGCGCCCGTTCCTCGCCAGGCTGTGCATCCGCCATCACGACCTCATGCGTCGCGTCCGGCGGCTGGAACCCCGACATCTCGTCCTTGTCGTGAATCTCGATCGGCTTTCCCATCGCCGCGATCTTCACCTGGGTGACACGGTCTCCGGTAAACCGCACAAACTTGATCGTCTTCGGCACCTCGCCGTAGATCCACTCCTCGTATCGAGCCTGCGACGGATCATCCCCGCTATGCTCACGGACCTTGCTCTCTGGAGCGCCCAGGGCGGCCAGCACCATACGGTGATCCATGCCAACCAGCACGTCGTGCTGCGCGATGGCTTTCTTGACCGGACTCGGAAGAGTGTCCGCATAGGCCTGCACGCTCGACTTCACCCCGAAATCGATCACGGGCGAGAGCAGAGCCTTCACCTCGGGTGCCGTGATCTCCGGAATGCCGCCCTCGAATGCAAGCGTCACACGCGAACCCGTCGCCTGCTGCTGATTCTGCGCAACGTTGTTGTCGTTAAACTGGATATGGCTCAGGAAGCGATGCTTCGCATACGGGCCGCCATTGAGATCAATGATGAGCCGATCGCCTTTGATCTCGAGCGCGGTGATCACGACCCGATCGCCCGGCGCGACCGATTCACCCTTGGTGTAGATCATCTTCTTGTACTCGGCCGTCGTCTGCTGCAGCGGGCCGTTCGCCATGAGCGTCAGCCCTTTACCGAGCGGAAGTGCCCGATGGGCAAACCCTTGCTCCGCATTGAGATCCCGTACTAGGCCCCTGCGCCCGCGCTCGCTCAACCTCTCCGATGGAAGCGCAAGATCGGTGGGAGTGAAGTCGGTCGGAAGATCATCCGTCGCGGTCTTCTCCCCAACCACGAACACCTGTGAATGCCCAAAAGCAGGAATGGAGAAAACAGCCGCCAGAAGAAGAACCCTGGGAACCCACATGGCCGAGACCTCTTGTACAAAGTACCTAAATCGAACCGGTGAAGAAATGCTGCGCTTTTTCTACCCTTTTGACAAGGACCTTTGTCGGGATTTGACGATCTGATGACAACTCGACCCGAAACGGTTTCAGTGCAGACGATCCGGCATCGGTGGAGGAGGTGCCGGAGTGTCGGGCCTGGGAGCCGAGATGCCCTGAGGCGCAGATGGAAGGATCTGCACGAGCGCCGGAGCTTTCTTCACCGTCGCCTGTTCCATCGCGGTATGGGCCGCTGGAGGGGCAACGACCACTTCGTATCCTCCGGCCACGATCGGCGCGTGAGTGTACTCCCATGCAAAGTCGCGGGTCGCCCTGACGAGAACCACGATCGCTCCGATCATGACCACGAGCGAAAAGAGCGCGGCACTCGGCCCGAAATCTCCACCTGTAAGCCAGTCGGGGCCAAGGGTGCTTCCCCGAACCATCGAAGCGAGGTCCGAGACGCCAGCGATCGGCAGACCGAACAGCACGCCAAGGCTTGCCGTCAGGGCAAAGTGCAGTCCCCACGGAAGCCAGATGCCGCGCGTCCTTAGCCAGCCGAGCGAAAGCAGGAGGGTCATAAGCATCGCCGCGAGAACCCCTGCTCGTGGGGCGTATGGGTTGCGCCAGACCGCGAATCCTGAGCCGAGCATCATGAGGATGACGGCGGGCGTTGCCCCGACCGCTCCGATCAGGCAGCGGAACGGGTATCCCCGGAAGGTGATCTCATGGGCGAGAGAGGCCACCCAAAGCATGCCGAGCGTCAGGATCGTCGCGATCAGACTGCGGCCCGTCCACTCGATCTGCGCATGCAAGCGCGCGGAAAGAATCAGCGGAAGCAGAGCCACTATGACTGTGGCCCATGCTACGGCTGCTCCGATCGCCCACTCCCGATACGAGGTGAGCCGCACGGGGAGCGCGATCAAGACACCAAGCGGCACGGCCTGCCGAGCAATCGTCTCGAGCGCTACAAAGCCGAGGACGAGCAGGAACAGGTGGAAGATCACTTCCAGCAGGGGTTCACCGAGGCCAAGCCGGAAGCGGACCGAGAACCCATTCGCGGCTCGTGACGCGAGCGCGTCCGACCCGTAATACCACGCTGCGAACCCGGCAAAGAGAAGCAGTTGCGGTAGACGACGCAGGCGGGACGACGCGATATCTGGAGTAATAAACAACGACAAAGAAGGAAGTCTCCGGGACGCCGAACGCCCGTTCACGGCATGCAACATTCACAAGACGAGGACGGGCGAACCGCCCTCATTCTAGGAAGACGTATAAAACTGAGCTATCTTTCTGAACTTCTCGTAACGCTGTTCCAGCAACAGATTCACAGGCATCGAGCGGATCTCGTCCAAATGCGCCATAAGCCTCGTGTCGAGCATGCCCATGGCCGCCGGAAAGTCCTTCTGCGTTCCTCCCGTCGGCTCGGGAACCACGTCGTCCACACATCCCAGTCGCTTCACATCAAACGACGTGTACTTCAGCGCCGCAGCCGCCTGCTGCTTCTTGCTCGAATCCTTCCACATGATCGACGCGCAACCCTCGGGCGAGATCACCGAGTAGATTGCATTTTCAAGCATCAGCACACGGTCTGCCACCGCAAGCGCAAGAGCCCCGCCCGATCCGCCTTCTCCCGTGATCGTGGCGATCGTAGGAACTCGCAAACGTGACATCTCGATCAAATTCCGTGCGATCGCCTCTCCTTGGCCGCGCTCCTCTGCTCCAATCCCCGGGTATGCTCCCGCGAGATCAAGAAAGGTAAAGATGGGCCGCCCAAACTTCTCCGCGATCTTCATTGCGCGCAGCGCCTTGCGATAGCCTTCCGGTTCTGGACTCCCGAACTTCCGGCTCACCCGCTCCTTGAGCGTGCGGCCCTTCAGGTTGCCGATCACCATCACAGCTTCCCCGTGAAAACGCGCCATGCCGCACATCATCGCCGGATCGTCGCCAAAGGCACGATCGCCGTGGAGCTCGCTCAGGTCGGTGAACAGTGCTTCGATGAAGTCCATGGGATAGGGGCGTTGCGGGTCCCGTGCGAGCTCCGTCCGAATCCACGCCTCGGGAACCGGTGCGGCAGGGGGAGTGTGCGTTACGCGTGTCGCTTCGTGTTCTGCCATCGTTGGTCTCTACCGTTTTGATTGTATGTCAGCGCGAGCCTGATATTCGCCCGTCAGGGCACGCGAAAATGTGCTTGCCCTCGCAACTTGCCGAAACAAGGCCAAACAAATGGCTTATTGAGGTGCCCCGGGAACGAAGAGCCTGATCCCAAACTCTTATTGAGCCTTGTGTGGACCGCGTCCGCCGGTGGCTGCAAAGGAGACCTGCGAATCAGTAGGAGGGAGAGCCCAAAGAGGGTTCTCATGACGCGAGACCTGATCCGAATAATACAGTTTACCTGCACAGATTAGCTGTATAAATGGTACGCTCGCCATATGAGAAAGGTGGCTCTAGTCCCGGAATCCCAGTTCGCGTCTGATCTAGCGACGGAGATTCGGACCACACTGGGCAAACTGAAACGTCGGATGCGCGAGCAGGGCGGGCGAGATGATCTAACGCCATCTCAGATCTCGGTCCTGCTTCGCCTTGAAAAGGAGGGCGCTGTGACAGTGTCAGGTCTGGCCCGCGCCGAGGGAATGCGACCCCAATCGATGAGCTCCATCGTTACCCCCCTGCAGAATGCAGGCTTGGTAAGCAGTTCCTCCGACCCGAAAGATGGTCGCCAGACCCTGATGTCGCTCAGTAAGAAGTGCGAAAAGTTACTTCGGGAAAGCCGCGCCGCAAAGCAGGATTGGCTCACCACCGCAATTCTCGAGAAGCTCTCAGCCCTGGAGAGGCAGAAGCTGTCGGCAGCCCTCGGTCTCCTCAACCGAATCACCGACGATAAGCCGCTTTCGTGAAGCTATGCCTGCCGGTGGACTGCCTCCGCATCGAAGAAGTGCCGGTTGCCAATCATAACCGTCGGCCATAAAAAGGGGTTTCGTGGACCCGTGGTTACCTTGGGGAGATTGTCATCGAGTTCTTTCCGCATTGTCATCGTTGCGCGGCTACTGATCTATAAGCGAAAGGAACTCTAATCAAGTGAACTGGCTTCATTTTGTCTCGTACTTCTTCGGTGGGATTTTCTTCGCAAACGCCGTCCCGCATTTTGTGAGCGGCACCATGGGACAGCCGTTCCAGAGCCCGTTCGCAAAACCGCCAGGAGAGGGACTCTCATCCTCAACCATCAACGCTCTATGGGGATTGTTCAACGCGGTCATCGGTTACGTGCTCGTACTGAGGGTCGGGAGCTTTGATGTGCGATCGACGAGCAACGTCCTCGCTGTGGCAGCAGGAGTGATGTTGATCAGTCTCTTTTCCGCTCGGCACTTCGGACAGTTTCATGGCGGCAACACTCCCGGAAGTTGAAAAGTCTATGAAAAGGACTGTCCCGCCATAAGTATCAGCCAGGAACACGGCAACTAGCTTGGTGCAGCGGCGCGAAGTTCTGGAGCCGCTGTTGGTCTGAAGGTGTGCAAGAGTTCGATTGCCACCGCGTTCCGTATGTTGACTGACAACTCTGCTTTACTTCAGCAAGAGAGAATCGACGAGCAGCGCCGCGGCAACAAGCACCACCACATAAACGGCGAGCCGTAGTCTCCGGGCCAGCGCATGCAGTCTCGCACCGTCGGCCGCGCGGCGAAGCCGCTCTGTTCCGCTCGCGCGCAGTTCCATCTCTGTATGGACAATCTTCATCGGGCCAAAGCCTCGTGCGCCGAAAGGACGACACCATGAAGATGCAACACGCTCCATGAGGAAGGCATAAAGAACGCTCACTGCCCGCACGAAATCCATGAGAAGGTTCCTGGCTAGGGAACGACTGTTCCTTGATGAAAGACAATCTCCCACCGCCCTTCGCGCTTCATCCAGATCGACGAGCGAAGCGAGTGAACATCCGCCAGGCCCTCCTGAACGCGAGTCGCGCGGTAAGTCACAAGCACCGCGTCCTTGGAAATTGCTTTCACACGAAACTCCGAGAGCGAGATTCGTCGTTCCAATTCGTGCTGCAGCTCCGACATAATCTGTGCTTTGCTGAAGACACGCCCCGAACTCCCGAACTCACGGAATCCATCGGCGAGCACCTCCGAAAGCCGCGTTATGTTCCTCCGGACAGCAGGCTCGAAGAGCTCTTCTTCGAGCGCGCGGAGAGTATTCACGACCTTTTCCTTAACCTCTGAACTCCGCAGCAGAATCGCCTCGCCTCCTTAGTCGATCACCCGCACGCCGCCAGCGCCAACAAGTTCCTCCACCCGATCGATAAACAACCGGTCCGCCGATACCATACAATCCTGCGGCTCAAGCACTGCGCAGAACTCACCCGGCTCTTCCAGGTCCAGCAGAAGCCGTCCCCTGCCTGGGGCTCCAACGAAGATAGCATGCAGCTTATCCAGCATTGACTCATCCTTCGCGTGCAGCGGAATCTTGATTCGCAAAGACTCCGGCAGCTTCAGCTTCACATCCTCGAGCGCCTGGATACTCGACACCGCCAGCTTCGGAGCCGAGTCCTCTTCCCCCCGCAGTACACCACGCACCACCACCGGCACGTCGATCTTCAGTTTCTCCGCCAGCTTCTCGTACGACTGCGGAAACGCAATCAACTCGATCTTCCCAACTGTATCTTCGAGGCAAGCCTGCGCGTACATCTCGCCCGACCGCTTCGACTTCGCCACCTTAAGCCCGGTGATCACACCAGCAATGGCGATCTCGTTCTGCGTGTCGTTTCCACCACCCCGCCGAAACACCTGCGGCTCCGGCTTCATCTCACACGCCGTCGCGGTATCGACAACTTTCATATTGCGTAACTTCTCCCGATACTTATCCATTGGGTGACCCGAAACGAAGAAGCCGAGAACATCCTTCTCGTTCTGCAGACGCGTATGCTCATCCCACTCCGCTGCCGGGGGCAACTCCTGCGCCTTCGTCGCACCGGCAACAGGCAGATCATCGAAGATCCCAAACAAGCCATGCTGCCCCGCAGCCGCATCCTTCTGGGCCTTCTGCGCCTGCTCCATCGCCTTATCGAGAGCCGCCATCACCTGCGCTCGACGGCCAAAGGAGTCCATCGCTCCAGCCTTGATCAGCGACTCCAGCACCCGCTTGTTCAGCAGCCTAAGATCGACCTTCTCGCAGAACTCCCAAAGGCTCGTGAACCCCGACTTACCCTCCGCCTGCAAACCTGCCCTTACCTCGATCACCGACTGAATTGCGTTATGCCCAACGTTCTTGATCGCCGCCAACCCGAACAAAATCGTATCGCCAACAGGAGTAAACGCCGTGGACGAAACCTGCACGTTCGGCGGAGTCACCGAGATATTCATCTCGCGGCACTCCTGGATATACTTCACTACATTCTCCGGCTTCGACGTTTCACTCGTCAGCAACGCAGCCATGAACTCCACCGGAAAATGCGTCTTCAACCAAGCCGTGTGATATGCCAGTAAAGCATAAGCCGCAGAGTGTGACTTATTAAATCCATACCCCGCGAACTGCGCCATCAGATCGAAGATTTTCCCCGCCATGTCCTTCGGGTGCTTCTTCTCCGCGGCACCGGACATGAAGCGATTCCTCTGCTTGTCCATCTCAGCCGGGTCTTTCTTACCCATCGCGCGCCGCAGCAGATCGGCCTCACCAAGCGAATACCCAGCGAGCACGTTCGAGATCTGCATCACCTGTTCCTGATACACGATGACGCCCAGCGTCTCCTTCAGCAGCAACTCAAGATCCGGCAGTAGATACTCGACAGCCCTGCGTCCCCACTTGCGTTCGATGAAGTCATCGATCATACCGCCCTGGATCGGCCCCGGACGATACAGGGCATTCAACGCCGTCAGATCCTCAACCGTAGTCGGCTTATAGCGCCGCAGTACATCCCGCATCCCACCCGATTCAAACTGAAACACACCCGATGTCAGCGCCCGGTGAAACACCTGCTCATACGTCTTCGCATCATCCAGATCGATCGTAGCCAGATCCACATCCAGCCCACGATTGCTCTTGATCAGCTTCAAACAATCATCAATAACAGTCAGCGTGGTAAGCCCAAGAAAGTCCATCTTGAGCAGACCCATCTTCTCGACGGCCTTCATGTCATACGCCGTAACAACAGCCTCGTCCTTCGTCCGCGTAACAGGCACAAGCTCCGTCAAAGGCTGCGGAGCAATCACGACACCTGCCGCATGCACGCCCGCCCCACGCACCAGTCCCTCAAGCCGCAGCGCCGCGTCGATCACTTCCTTTACCCGCGCATCGCTCTCATACGCCTGCGCCAGCGGAGGCGAATCTTTCAACGCCTGGTCGATCGTGATCCCGATCGTCGCCGGAATCATCTTCGCGATGCGGTCGACCTCGCCATACGGCATATCGAGCGCACGGCCGACGTCCTTGATCGCCGCCTTCGCCGCCATCGTATTGAACGTGATGATCTGCGCGACCTGGTCCACCCCATACTTCCGCCGCACATACTCGATCACCTCGCCGCGCCGGTTCATATCGAAGTCGATATCGATATCAGGCATCGACACGCGCTCAGGATTCAGGAACCGCTCGAACAGCAACTCATTCTGCAGCGGATCGACATCCGTGATCTGCATCACATACGCCACCAGCGAACCCGCCGCCGAACCACGCCCCGGACCCACCGGGATACTCTGCTCCCGCGCATACCGTATGAAGTCCCAAACGATCATGAAGTAGCCCGGAAACTTCATGTTCTTGATCACGTCCAACTCGCTATTCAGCCTCGCCTCGTAGTCCGCGATCGTCTTCTTCAGCAACCCCTTGCTCTGCAGGTGAGCGACGGCCGTCTCAAGCCGCATCTTCAAACCCTTGCGGCACACATCCTCGAAATACTCATCGAGCGTCATACCATCCGGGCAATCGAACACCGGAAACGGATCGTCGACCTTCTTCATCTTCAGATTGCAGCGATCGACAAACTGCATCGTCCGCGTGCACACTTCGGGATTCTGCGCAAACGTCCGCAGCATCTCGTCCGCCGTCTTAATGTAGAACTCCTGCGTATCGAACTTGAACCGGTTCGGATCGTTCATCGACCCCGCCGTCTGCACGCATAGCAGGATCTCGTGCGCCCGCGAGTCATCCGCGCCCACGTAATGCGCGTCGTTCGTCGCGATCAGCGGAATCCCCAGCTCCCGCTCCATCTTGAACAACGCATCGCACACCGGCTTATCCGGCTCAAGCCCATGATCCTGTATCTCGAGAAAGTAGTTTCCCTTCCCGAACATGTCCTCATACTGGCCTGCGGCCCTCTTGGCTTCGTCATACTTCCCCGCCATGAGGTGCTGATTCACCTCACCCGCAAGGCACCCCGAAAAGCCAATCAACCCCTCCGTATGCTTCGCCAGAAAGTTCTTCGACACGCGAGGCTTCCGGTAGAACCCATGCAGCGCCGCCTCCGACGTCAGCCGAACCAGGTTCCGGTATCCGGCCTCGTTCTCCGCCAGCACAAGCATGTGGTTGTACTTGTCGCCTTCAGGAGCAGCCCGGTGGTCGTCGTTCTTGCAGATGTAAAGCTCACACCCGAGGATCGGCTTGATCCCCTTCTTTTGCATCGCGTCGAAGAAATGCACGGCCCCAAAAATATTGCCGTGGTCCGTCATCGCAGCCGCCGTCTGCCCGATCTTTTTCAGGTGCCCGGCCAGCTTGTCAACGTCGCATGCTCCATCAAGGAGAGAGTAATCAGTGTGGAGGTGGAGATGGGTAAATTCTGCTGCCATCTCTCCATTCTAGGCTTCCGTCGCTGCTCTTTTCCGTTGAGGAAAACCAGCCCGAAACTCCCCTTACTGCCCGCCGACCAGTAGAAACCGATCCGGCTCAATCCGGCAGTTGCTTCCCTCGGCAGCCTTCCACACCGAACCATCGGCATATGTGACCGATCGCAAATCGATCCAGCTCACCGACCCGAATGACTTCAACGCCAACGGCTTCGTCGCCATTTCACCCTTGCCAAGCGCCAACTGAAAATCCACTGTCCGTGAAATATCCGATCCACCTTTGCCTGAAGGCTCAAGCGGTGCATACCGAACCTGCGCCGTATACCCATGGAAGGAAGCCGCAGCTCCCGCCACCTCGCGCTTCTCCAGATTCCAGAAGTTGAGATGCATCCTCTGCACAACCTCAACCTTCCCATCCGTGACACGCTGCGCCGTCAATCCGCCTTCATAACGAGCCCGCATCCCGATCGGGCAATCACCCAAAACCCCTCCGGCCTGTGCAAACAACTCTCCAGCACGCAAAGAGCAAAAGAGAAAAAGCACCGCGACACGCATCATGGCAGACCTCGAACGTACGAGATAAGTGCCCGTCCAAAATACTACTCGCGCCGTACTCTTTCCAACCACTTGAAGCACCTACACCGGGGGTATTACGATCTCACCCATGCACGGCCTTCCCCTGTTCGAGAGCATTCAGCGCACCCTCCGCGAGTCCAAACGCAGGAAAAAGATCCAACAGGCCACCACCTGGCCGAAAACCACAGCCGAGATCAACCGCTGGTCCGTCAATCCTGTCTCTGATCCCAACGCCTCCTTCTCCAGCAACTATCAGATAGAGGCCGGCTTCCACTTCACCCTAAACGGCGAATACTACGGCGGCTACGCCCACTCCACCCCTACCAGCCACTCCGCCGCCGAACGCGTCGCCACCGGAGCCCCCACCCTCACCATCCGCTACAATCCCACCAACCCCGACGAAACCGCCGTCCTCGCCGAAGACAACCTCAACACCCTCCCCTTCGAAGTCCTCTCCTCCTGACCCATCTGCTAGACTTCAGCCAACAGATATGGCGACCTCGGTTCAAATTCCCATCGCCGAGTACCTCGAGCGGACCTACCGGCCCGACCGCGAGTATATCGACGGCGAAATCGTGGAGCGGAACATGGGAACCTGGGAACACGCTCGCATCCAGATGCTTCTAGGCGGCTGGTTTCTCTCCCACGAATCAGAATGGCAGGTTATGGTCGCCGTCGAGTGGAGAGCCCGCGTATCTTCTACTCGTGTTCGCATCCCAGATGTCACCGTCGTCACATCTGGCCCTCAGCCACCGGTTCTTGTCGACGCCCCTGTCCTCATCATCGAAATCCTCTCCCCAGACGACAGCTACTCTGACACCCAACGCCGAGCCGAAGACTATCGGAAGATGGGAGTCGAGACCATCTGGATCATCGATCCCGATACCCGCACCGGACGCATGTGCATCGGCGCAAGCTGGACTGCGGCCGCCCGCCTCGAAGTCCCCGGAACCCCGATCTTCGTCGATCTCCCGAGCCTCTTCGCCGGCCTTGACCCGAAGCCCTAGCCCTTCACCAGACTAGTAGCCAGATCCACATAAAGCCCCACGCACTCCAGCAACTCCTTCTTGCTGATGCGCTCCTCCGTCGTGTGCGCCACATGGATCGACCCCGGCCCCAGCAGAAACGGCTCTCCCCACCTCGTCAGCGAAGGAATGTCCGTAGCAAATTTCGCGATCATCGTCTCGAGCGAGCCCACCCGACGCATCCGCACAAACGTCAAATCCAGCGAGAACGTCACCTCCGCCCGATCCCCCACAGCCTTCAGAATCGCCCGCTTCACATCCTCCGAGGGCCCCACCGTCCGAATCAGCAGATGCGCCTCCGCCTTATCCGCAATCACGTTCGGCGCCCTTCCCCCATGAATGAGTCCAACGTTCACCGTAGTCGGCCCAATCTCCGGCTCGATCGGCAGGTTGAGCTGTTGCACGTCGTAAAGCGCCGCCAGCAGCTTATCGATCGCCGAATCGCCCAGCTCCGGATAAGCCGAATGCGCCATCCGCCCACTCGCCCGAATCTCCACCCGCAGCGCCCCCTTGGTCGCTAGCGCCAGCCGATTGTCCGTAGGCTCCCCATTGATCAGAAAGCTCGACCCACGCGGATTCAGATTCGCCACCTTCGCCCCACCCGAATCTCGCTCCTCACCGACGACAAACAGCAGCCCAACCTTCACCCCCGCCTGCCGCAACTGGTCCGCAGCCGCCACCTGCGCCGCGATGATTCCCTTGGCATCGCAGGTCCCGCGCCCGTACAGATACTCGTCATCCTCCGTGCACCCAAAGAACGGTGGAACCGTATCCATATGCGTGGACAAAACCAAGTCTGCCGTCACCCCCGGCATCACCGCATAGACGTTGAACCGCTCCCCCGTACCCCCACCCGGCGTCCTCTCCGGATCCGGCTGATCCACGGCCATTCTCTCGACCGCATACCCCTCACCCTCAAGAAACTCGTGTAAAAACGCACCCACGACGCCTTCGTGATAGCTGATGGATTCAATATTGACAAGCTTGCGAGTCAGTTCAATCGGATCTAGGTTCATGCCCGTCCAGAATAACCCGAGCCTGCCCCCGCAAGCGTCCGCAGCCATCGAGCGGTAAACTAACGATTCATGACGCCGCCGACCGACGCCTCCCCTCACATCTCTCACGTCCGCACCGTCGACGACCTCTACGGTCCCGCCGGTCGCCTCGAAGCCGTACTCAACACCGGACGCCCCGACGCCCCCTTCTCCGCCATCGTCTGCCACCCCCACCCCCCGAGCGGCGGAACGATGCACAACAAGGTCGTCTACCACGCCATGAAAGCCTTCGCCTCCTTCGGCCTGCCCGTCCTCCGCTTCAACTTCCGCGGAACCGGCCTCAGTGAAGGCGCCCACGACAATGGCCACGGTGAGCAGAACGACGTCCGCGCCGCCCTCTCCTGGCTCGAACACAACTACAAGCTCCCCATCCTCTTCGCCGGCTTCTCCTTCGGCTCCAACATCGGCCTCCGCGCCTGCTGCGGGGACGTCCGCGTCAAGGGCCTCATCGGCCTCGGACTCCCCGTCCGAGCCGCCGGTCGCGACTACACCTACGGCTTCCTCCCCAAATGCATCGGGCCCAAACTCTTCATCAGCGGCACCGAAGATGAGTTCGGCCCACCCGAGACCATGCAGGAAGTCCTCTCCCACGCCCCCGACCCCAAACACCTCGTCTGGATCGAAGGCGCCGATCACTTCTTCCAGGGCGTCCCCACCTCACCCCGCTCCAAACTCGACCAGATGCAAGCCGAGATGCGCACTTGGCTCTCCACCACCTTCAACCTCTAGCAGCAAGCCAAGACTCCGGGCGCCCCACCTTCGCCGACAGCTCTATCGTCGGCTAAGGTGGGAGCCCATACAGCTGAAGGGTGGATGTCGAACAGCCAACATGGTCGGACTGTGGCTTGGCGGCGTCATGCTTAAGGGCACGGCTTCAGCCGTGCCACCCAGGCCCGAGAAAAAAAAGGGGCTTCAGCCCCTGAGGTATGCCTTACTCAGCCGTAGTCGGGTCAATGATCGTCCGGATCACCTTCACCGAATTCGCCGGAAACCCGCCGATCTTCGCATGCTCCAGAACCGTAGCCTCATCGGGAGCAATGTAGACACAGTAAATCTTGTCATCCGTCACAAACGACTCCACCCACTGCACCTGCGGCCCGATCGTCCGAATCGCCGCACACGAAGTCTTCGACACCGCATTCAACTGATCCGGCGTCAGATCACCCGCACCGGGAATATTCCGCTCAATCAGAAACTTAGGCATAGTCCCTCCAAATCGAAGACCATCCTACCCCACAAACCACGAGCACCCACCAAACCGTGTACCCAAACGTAAACCAGATACCTCACCCAAAGCGGGTGCCCCACCTTCGCCGACAGCATAACCGTCTGCTAAGGTGGGAAGCCCATACCGCCAGATAGCCGGAGCACTTGTCATTGCAAGTTCTACGTCTTCGCTTTGCGTCCCGTTAGTTGCTCTTCATCCCCACACTCAAACAAAGCCCTAAGCCGAAACCGCCCCACTCAACCACCCATGCACCGCCCGGTTGCACTCCTCCGGCATCTCCTCAAACGGAATATGCCCAGCCCCCGGAACCACCACCAACCGCGACCGCTGCAGGATCTCCTGCAAAAACTCTGCCGACCGAAGCCCAACCGCCCGATCCCGATCCCCCCACACCAGAAGCGTAGGCGTCATCGCAATCCGCTCCAACTCCCCCTGCAGAAGCCGCATATCCTCGAACCACGAGCCAACGATCCGCAGGATATGTTCCATCGTCCCCGGAACCCGCAGCCCATCCGTATACCCCTCAAGCGACCCATCCGTCACCCGCAGCGGATCCCCATACATCCGTCGCAGCGAAAGCGCATGCAGCTGCTTCGGCAGATAGGGCACCATCCGAGCCAGCGCCTTGCCCGTACGCGTCTGGTAAAACCGCACCAGGAAATGCCCAAAGTCACAGAACGGATTCGCCGGGGCAAACAGGATCAAGCTCCGCACCCGCTCCGGATGCCGAGCCGCGAACATCATCGCCACCGCCCCGCCATGCGAGTGCCCGGAGATATCCGCCTTATCCAGCCCAAGCGCTTCCATAAAAGCCGCCAGCCGATCCGCCGTAGCCGCCAGGCTCGCATCCAGACCCTTCACCCGCTCCGACCGTCCCATGTTCGTCAGGTCGACCGCGTACACCGTAGCGTCCTCGGCCAATTCCACGATATTCCGTCGCCAGTTCCCCACCGACCCTACCAGGCCATGCACCAGTACAAGCGCCGGCCCCGACCCGGCCTTGCCAAAGTGAACCCGCACCCCGTCCACCACTACAAAATTTTCCGTCAACAACTCCTGCACCGGCCCACACCCATCCGCAAAAAACGGCTCTCTTCTCTAACCTCAATGTTACGGGACTATGAATTCACAGTAAACACCTTTCACTACAACTCCCTGTGTAGTCTTAATGAATGCCGACCGTTCTCCGCGCCCTACGCCTCCTGTCCATCGTCGTATGGGTCGGGGGAATAACCTTCTTCGCCTTCGTCGTCGCCCCCGTCGCCTTCGGAAACCTCCCCAGCCCGCACGAGGCCGGGATCGTCGTCCGCTACACCCTGCTGGCCCTTCACAGTATCGGCATGGTCTGCGGAACTGTCTTTCTCCTCGCCAGCATTCTGCTTCTCCAAGCCAGCCGAAGACCCCGCAATGTCGCGATCCAGGCAGCCCTCATCGCCCTCATGCTCCTGATCACCGCAACGTCCCAATTCGGCATCCTGCCCAGGATGGAACGCGACCGTCTCGCCGCAAACGGCATCATCGAGTCCATCCCGCCCACCGACCCCGCCCGCATCGACTTCGAGCGTCTCCACCCGCTCTCCGAGCGCCTCGAAGGAGCCACCCTCCTCCTCGGCCTCGCCACCATCCTCCTCATGGCCCGCGACGAGCCCATCCCACCCGCCGCAGCCTGAGTCGAACTACTCCGCCAGCACAGCCTTGCTCAGATTCCTCGGCCGATCCACATCGATTCCATGCATCACCGCCGTGAAGTAGGAGAAGAGCTGCAGCGGCACCACCTCCGTAATCGGAAACAGTCCTTCCGGCTCCGCATCCACCTCAACCACGTACCCCACTAGCCCCGGCACAATCGCATCCCCCGTATTCACCAACGCGACGACCCGGGCTCCCTGCCTCTGCATATCCTCGAGCAGCCCCACCGTCTTCTCATATCGCAGCACCGATTCAGCATTCGCCTTATCCACCGTCGCCAGCACCACAAGTGGCACCTCCGCCGACACAAGCGCATTCGGCCCATGCTTCAATTCACCCGTCGGATATCCCTCCGCATGCAGGTAAGAGGACTCCTTCAACTTCAGCGCCCCCTCGCGAGCCATGGCGTAGTGAACCCCACGCCCAAGATAGAGAAACGTCTTCGCATCCCGGAACACCGGCGCAAGCCCATGAACAACCGTCTCCCACTCCGGCAACTGCCGCGCGAGGCTCCCTGGAATCCCCGCCAATGCCTCCAGATGAGCCGTTAGCTCCTCCGCGCTGATCACTCCCCGATGGCTCCCCACGCTCAGCGCCAGCAAAGCAACGACCACAAGCTGTGTCGTAAAGCTCTTCGTCGCCGGAATCGCCAGTTCCTTCCCCGCCAGCGTCGGCAGTGAGAAACCCGCCTCCCGCGACATCGTCGAGTGCGGCACATTCGTCACCGCGATCGTCGGATGCCCACGCCGTGCCGCCTCGCGCAGCGCCGCCAGCGTGTCCGCCGTCTCGCCCGACTGCGACAGCACCATCACCGGGCACGCCGGATCAATCTTCGCACTTGTGCTCCGGCACGCATACTCGCTCGCATACTCCACATCGACCGCAATTCCCGCCAGATCCTCCAGCAGGATCTCCGCCGCAAGCCCCGCATGACGGCTCGAACCGCTCGCCACGATCACCAGGTGAGGCTGCTTGCAGATCAGCTTCGCCGCCTCCGCCATCGACCCGTTCTTGAAGCTCTTGAATCCGGCTTCTAGGTAAAACTCCAGCGTCCGCGTAATGGCGTCCGGCTGCTCATTAATCTCACGCAGCATGCTGTGCGGATAGGTACGGCCTTCGATCGTCATGGTGAGGCTTCTCTCCGAAATCTTCGTTCTGCTGATTGTACAAAGCCTGCAAGAATGAAGTACCTCGGAGCCACCCATACGCATCCATTCGTAAGGGACAGCACGGTTCTGCACCTCAACCGCCCGCGCCATGGGCCAGACAGACTAATTCGATCCGGAGAACGAAATGAATATCGCGCACCCAATCAAGCCCCTCACGATCGGCAGAGTCACCGCGACGGGCCTTCTGGCTCTGGGACTTATAGCCAACGGCTGCAAGAGTGCTCCACCACCGCCGCCCGCAGCGGCTCCCGCTACCCCGCCCGCCACTGCCACCAATGCGCCCCAGCAGGGCACACTGAATCCTGACGGTACCTTCACGCCAAATCCGAACCCGCAGCCTGCGGCGAATGTTCCACCGCCACCACCACCGGCGATGACACCGGCTCCTGCTCCGGCGACTGCAACCGCTCCACCACCCCCGCCAGCTCCCGTATACCGCACTGTTCCCGCCGGCGCGCGCGTCGCCGTCACTGTGACGCAGACTCTAAGCGCCAGCCATAATGAAGTCGGCGACAGCTTCTCAGGAGTCCTAGCCGAGCCCCTCACCGCAACCGGGGGCAAGACGGTCTTCGCCCGTGGCACCGCCGTTCGCGGCACCGTCGTTGCCGCCAAGGGCAAGGGCCGCTTCAAGGGCGCTGGAGCCCTCGGGATCGAACTCACCACGATCGCCGGCGAGCGGGTCTCAACCAGCGAGTATGAGCAGGAGAGCAAGGGCCGCGGCAAGCGGTCTGCTGGTTTCATCGGTGGCGGCGCTGGTCTAGGGGCCATCATCGGAGGCATCGCCGGCGGCGGCAAGGGAGCCCTCATCGGGGGTCTCGCCGGAGGCGGCGGAGGTACTGCCGCAGCCGCCTACACAGGCAACCGGGATGTCGTCATTCCTTCCGAATCCACCGTCACCTTCCGCCTGAACACCCCGCTGAGAGTGCAGTAACCCCAAGCAGTCAAGCAGAAAACAGGGCGCGGCCTCCAAGGGTCGCGCCCTTACTCTTGCCCGCGTAAACTCAAGAGATGCGCCTCACCCCCGTCTTCCTTCTCTCCGCGACCGACCCCAGCCACTTCCCCGCGGAAAGCCGCACCCACAACGCTCCCGAGATCGCCTTCCTCGGCCGCTCCAACGTCGGCAAGTCGTCCCTGATCAACGCTCTCTTGGGTTCGAAAGAGGCCCACACCTCCTCCACTCCCGGCCGCACGCGCGCAATCAACTTCTTCGCTCTCCACGAGGGCTCTGGCGACAAGAAGAAGATCCGTCCCACCCTCATCTTTGCCGACCTCCCCGGCTACGGTTACGCCAAAATCTCCAAATCAATCTCCGCCGAATGGCCCCAGTTCATCGAGCCCTATATCGCCGAGCGCGAGCAGCTCGCCCTCTGCATCTGCCTCGTCGACACTAACATCCCACCACAAGCGAGCGACACCCAACTCATCGACTTCTTCAAGCAGACCCAGCGCCCCTACCTGGTCGTTGGAACCAAGGCCGACCGCCTCTCGAACAACAACCTCAACAAGAGCATCGCCGCCCTCAAGCAAGCCCACGAGATCCCCGAGATCCTCCCCATCTCGGCCAAAACGAATGCCGGAATCCCGCAACTCTGGCAACGCCTCACCTCCCTCGCCGAGTAGCTACCCCGCGCTCAGTTTGACGGCCTCGGAAAAGGGTGCCCCCTCTTCGCCGACAGCTCTATCGTCGGCTAAGGTGGGAACCCCTACCGCCGCCCACGCAGCACTCGCCGTTATTCCACGGCCTCCAAAGGCCTGACCGTACCGCTTACAGGCACGGCTTCCCTGCCAATCATACGAACAAAGGTAAGCGGCTTCAGCTGCTGAGGTACGTTCCACCCCAGCCACCGAAGCCGCCGTCCCAAATGAACTACGCTCCGTAATAATCCAACCCAAGATGAGTAATCAAATCCTCCCCCATAATGTGCCGGAGGGTATTCTTCATCTTCATCGATTGGATAAACAGATCATGCTCGGGATAAACCCCGGGAGCCGAATCCGGAGCCTTGAAATAAAAGCTCAGCCACTCCTGAATCCCCAGCCCACGCAGGCTAGGCGTCCGCGCCGCAAGATCCATGAATAAACAAAGATCCAGCGCCAGCGGTGCCGCAAGGATCGAATCCCGGCAAAGGAAATCCACCTTCAACTGCATGGGATATCCCATCCACCCAAAGATATCGATGTTATCCCAGCCTTCTTTATTATCCCCGCGCGGAGGGTAATAGTTGATCCGAACCTTGTGATACAGATCCTTATACAAATCAGGATGCAGCTCTGGCTGGAAGATTAGATCCAGCACTCCAAGCTTCGACTCCTCTTTCGTCTTGAACGATTCCGGATCATCCAGCACCTCGCCATCGCGGTTACCGAGGATATTCGTCGAGTACCACCCACTTACCCCAAGCATCCGTGTCTTGAATGCCGGGGCAAGCACTGTCTTGATGAACGTCTGCCCCGTCTTGAAGTCCTTCCCGCAGATAGGCGCATTCATCTTCCTCGATAACTCACGGAGCGCCGGAATATCAACCGTCAAGTTAGGCGCCCCATTCGCGAACGGAATCCCTTCCTTCAGCGCAGCCCACGCATACAGCATTGAGGGCGAGATCCCCGGATCGTCCTCAACCATCCCCTTCTCGAAGCCCTCGAGCGTCTGATGCACCGCCGTCTGCTCCAGAAAAATCTCCGTCGAACCGCACCAGATCATCACCTGCCGGTCCGTCTTCGTCTTGAACGCGGCAATGTCGTTGCGAATCTGGTTAGCCAGGTCGCACTTGTTCTTGCCGATCTTTACACTGGTTCCCGTCAAACGCTTCACGTAGTACTGATCGAAGACAGCAGGCATGGGCTCGATGGACTCAAGAAACGGCCGCATCTGCTCCAACTGCTCCTTATCCAGCACCTGAGCCGTCTTCGCCGCGTCATATAAGTTCCCGCCGAAGATATCCCATCCGGTAAACACAATGTCGTTCAGATCGGCAATAGGCACGAACTCCTTGATCAACGGAGAGTTCGCCTCCGTTCTCTTACCGAGCCGTATCGTCCCCATCTGCGAGATAGACCCGATCGGCTTCGCGAATCCTCGACGCACGGCTTCCACCCCGGCAATGAGAGTCGTCGCTACGGCTCCCATCCCGGGGATCATGATTCCTAATTTTCCTGTGGCTGGCTTGATGCTGGCCGCGTCTTGCGTGGCGGCTGCGGGTGTAGACATGCGTGGTGTGACCCTTCATAAAAGCGATAGTCCGGGGTGCGGACGACTCAGTATGAACCGCTTCAACTAACCCATGCAAATCACTCATTTCGTTACCGATAACGTCACCGCTACCCTTCAAAATCAACCGTGCGACTGCCCTTCATTCAAGACTCAAGGCAACCATGCCCCGCTCCCTGCCTCAAACCCTTTGGCCAAGGCGCTATCATCCCACTAGCCTTCCTCAAACCCGGCGAACCCTCCGCCCAATCTCTTAGGAGCATCATGATCATCACGAACGGCGACTACGTCGACCTCGAAACACCGAACGGGCTCATGCGCACCCACATCCTCAAGCCCGCCGCGCCCGGCCGCTATCCCGCCATCCTCCTCTACTCCGAGATCTTCCAGGTCACCGCCCCCATCCGCCGCACGGCAGCCATGCTCGCAGGTCACGGCTTCATCGTCGCCGTCCCAGAGATCTACCACGAGTTCGTCCCCGCCGGAGAGATCTTCCCCTACGACCAGGCCGGCTCCGATCGCGGCAACGCCCTCAAGACGACCAAGACCATTGCCGGCTATGATGCCGACTCCCGCGCCGTCGTCGACCACTTTCTCTCCCGCCCCGACTGCAACGGCAAGATCGGCGTCATGGGCATCTGCATCGGAGGCCATCTCGCCTTCCGCGCCGCCTTCAACCCCGAGGTCCTCGGAACCGTTTGCTTCTACGCCACCGACCTCCACAAGGCCACCCTCGGCGCCGGCATGCACGACGACTCCCTCGTCCGCACCGAAGACATCAAGGGCGAGCTCTTCATGGTCTGGGGCCGCCAGGATCCCCACGTCTCCCTCGAAGGCCGCACCGCCATCCAGGCCCGTCTCAACCAGGCCGGAACCCGCATGAGTTGGATCGAAGTCAACGGAGCCCATGCCTTTCTCCGCGACGAAGGCATCCGCTACGACCCCGACCTCGCCCACAGCATGATGCAACTTGTCTTCAACTTCTTCCACCGCCGCCTGAGCGAGGGCGATCACGCCGTCTGAACCCGAGTCTTCGTTCACCCGGAATGCCTGGGGAGTTCGCCAGCCACAACTCCCCGGGCACCCGCTTCAACCCCCCGATCAGTCCTTCGGCTGTACCGGCTTACGATGATCTACAACGTTGTACCCTTCCGGCGGCGCAAAGAACCGCGCATCCGGCTCCGTCGTACTGATCTCGGTCACGGTAAACGTCTGCTTCCCCAGTCGCGGCGTCTCCACCACCGACGTGAGATTCAGACCAAGCTCCGCCGAGAACCGGAAGTGTCGAATCGTCGACATCGGCTGATCGTTTCCAAGCACTCCCGGATTGATCGTCGTCGTATCCCGATACTCATGGACCGGAACCCCCGCTAACGTCTGCGCTCCCAGGTCCTCATGCGTCCGCGTTCCCTTGCCGTCGGGCAGATCCCCGGACTTGAACCGATTCGGATCCAGCCGAAGCGCCGTATTGTCGTTCAGCGTTTCCACTTCGCACACATGCTGCCGCGGACTGCACTCATAGTAGGTATGCGCAACCGGATCGGCGATCTGAATCCAGCTCATCCGCGATGGAATACCGCTTCCCTTCGGCGAGAGCAGCCAGCGTTCCTGGTAGATACGCCCCGCACCGTCCCGCCGGATCGGTCTAGAGTTCACCACCGTGTACGTTCCGCCGTTACTGATGGGCCTCTGCCATTCGGTCGCCAGCGTCAGGCTGAACGGCGCATGCGCCACGTAGGGAACGAAGATGCTCTCCAGAACCTCCTGCCCACCCCCGTCACCCGAGGCCGACCCTCCATCCTCCTGAGCCCTGGCACCAATCGCCAGAACGAAGAACATGCCAACCGCCGCAGTCAGACCAGCAAGCCGAAACCGAAAGAGCCTCGCGAGCATGAGCCACCTCACGCGAGGAGTGTAAAGCAGCCACGCTGTAAAGCCGAGTTCAAACCAGCCCCAGCCTCACTGGCTCCTCTGCCTCCGCCCTTAGCAGCCACCAGCCTCCCCCCGCCAGCAGCGTCACACCCACACCGGTTCGGAGATCCAACCCCGGCTTCAGCAGGACGTACCCTTCGATCACGGTAAACAGCGGAGCCACCAGGTAACGCGCCGCCACCCGGTAGGGCTCGACCGCCTTCACCAGCCACAGCAGCAAAACCACCTCCGGCAGATCGAACAGCACCCCCCTCGCCATCTCAACGCCAACCGCACCCCACGTCCATTCCCCCCCAGCCGCCACCCCCGCCCCGCCAAGCACAACCCCACTCCCGAGGCACATCACCGCCACGGCCCACCCCGTCTCCACCCCACGCAGCATGCGCGGCAGCACCACGAGACAAGCGCCTGTCACTCCAGCCGCGAGCACGGTCAATCCCAGCCCTTCCCACCCTCTCGGCGACCCCGGCATCTGCGCGGGCACCAGCAGCAGCACACCCGCCACCCCAGCCAGCGCCGGAACCAGCAGCGCCATCCTCCCAACCCCTGTAACCACTACCACCGGAATCAGCGCGAAGACCACAACGCCCGGCACCAACGCACTCATACTCTGTGCCGCGTCGAGCAGAACCAGCGGAACCGCCAGCAACCCCACCCCCACCACACCCCACGGCACTACGCTCGCAAAGCCCCCAGGACCCCGCCTCCGCCGCAGTCCCTGGTACAGCATCGCCAGAAAACCAATCAGGAAAAAATGCAATCCTTGCCCGTTTATAAGCGCAAGCCGGCCCGGAAGCAGATCCACCGTGAACCAGGCCGCCGAAGCCCACAGGCAAAGCAACACGAAGCCGATCCCCTGCCGCCGCGTCACGCCTCACCTCGCGAGCCGGAAACACCCAGGCAAGAAAAAGGGCCATGCGCAAGCATGGCCCTTCGACGTACCGTTTCCCAAAGTCTAGCGATTGCCGCCGCCCTGGGGCTGACCGCCACCCTGCGGCGACCCGCCACCGGAACCACCCGGACGACGACCACCACGGCGGCGACGACGATCTCCACCACCCGGACGACGATCTCCACCAGGTCCACCCGCACCAGCCGGACGAACCGGCGCTCCAGGCGCACCCGCGACGACTGGCTCCGCACGATTGAAGTTCGGCTCATCGCCGCCATCCTCGTCATCGCCTTCAAAGTCATCGTCACCGTCCGCGTCGCCCTCGGCAGCCATATCCTTCGGCTCAGGACGCTCGACCGGCGCGCCATACGCCGAGTCCTGCGGAACCTCAGGCAGACCAAGCTTCGCCCTCTGCTCACGCAGCACAGCCTTACGCGAAAGCTTGATGCGGTTCCCTTCGATCGACAGCACCTTCACCAGGATCTGATCGCCCTCACGAAGCTCGTCCTTCACTTCCTTCACGCGATGCTCCGCGATCTCGGAAACGTGCAGCAAGCCATCCGTTCCCGGGAAGATCTCGACGAACGCGCCGAACTCGGCAATGCGAACTACCTTGCCCAGGTAGATCTTGCCGATCTCCGGAACCGCCGTGATATCGCTGATCATCTGGATCGCCTTCGCCAGACCATCGGCGTCGCTCGAAGCCACGTTGACCCGGCCCGTATCGTCCACGTCGATCTTTACACCGGTCGCATCGATGATTCCACGAATCACCTTGCCGCCCGGTCCGATCAGATCGCGGATCTTGTCCGTAGGAATCTGGATCGTATGGATCCGGGGAGCGAACTGCGACTTCTCTGCGCTTGCACCCGAGATCGTCGCGTCCATCGTGTCGAGCAGCGAAAGCCGCCCGACACGCGCCTGCTCCAGCGCCTCCCGCATGATCTGCGGCGTGATGCCCATGATCTTGATGTCCATCTGCAGCGCGGTAATTCCCTTGCGGGTTCCCGCAACCTTGAAGTCCATATCGCCGTAGTGATCTTCCGCACCCGCGATGTCGGTCAGGATGGCGTACTTGTCGCCGTCCTTCACCAGGCCCATCGCCACTCCAGCAACCGCGCCCTTGAGCGGGATACCAGCCTGCATCAGCGAGAGCGAAGCGCCGCATACCGTTGCCATCGACGACGAACCATTCGACTCAAGAATGTCCGACACCACGCGCAGCGTGTACGGCGACTCATCTTCAGCCGGCAGCACAGCCTCGATCGCACGCGACGCCAGCGCGCCATGGCCGATCTCGCGACGGCCAACACCCGTCATACGCCCAACCTCACCCACCGAGAACGGAGGGAAGTTGTAGTGCAGCATGAAGCGACGCTTCTGCTCACCCTCGTAGCTCTCGAGCCGTTGCGCGTCGTCCGTCGTACCAAGCGTTGCGCTCACAAGTGCCTGCGTCTCGCCACGCGTAAATAGAGCCGAGCCGTGCACACGGGGAAGCACGCCGACTTCAACCGTCACCGCACGAATCTGGTCGAACGCACGATGATCCGGCCGAATCCGCTGATCCAGAACCTGCTCGCGGAAAATGTTCTCGCGCAGAAGTTCGTAGTACTTGCTCAGCTTCTTGCCAGCCGAAGGATCGCCTTCTGGAAGATCCTTCTTCAGCTCGTCCTTGATCTCCTTCACCAGCGCATAGCTCTCGAACTTCGGATGCTTCTGCGTATCCAGCGCATCCTTCAGACGATCACCAACCTTCGCGGTCAGCGCATTCAGATAGTCGAAGTCCGTCTCCACAGCGGAGACCGTCTTCTTCGCCTTACCGGCGCGGCTGACCAGATCCTCGATGCCTGCGCAGATCTTCTTGATCTCCTCATGCGCAAACTCGATCGCGTCGACCACGCGGCTCTCTTCGATCTCCTTCGCACCCGACTCGATCATCACGATGCCGTCCTTCGTACCGACAACCATGATGTTCAGCGCGCTCTTTGCCCGTTCCGCGTACGTCGGGTTCACCACGAACTCGCCGTCGAGGATGCCAATGCGCACCGCGCCCACAGGACCGTGAAACGGGATGTCGCTCAACGCCAGTGCGCAGCTCGCGCCGTTGATGCCAAGCACGTCCGGATCGTTTTCCTTGTCAGCCGAGTACACAAATGCAACTACCTGTGTCTCGTTCCGAAAAGCCTCGGGGAACAGAGGACGAATCGGGCGATCGATCTGACGGCTCGTCAGGATCTCCTTCTCGCTCGGGCGTCCTTCACGCTTGATGAACCCACCCGGGATGCGTCCACCGGCATAGGTGAACTCGCGGTACTCAACGGTGAGGGGGAAAAAGTCGATGCCTTCCTTCGGGTCCGGCGAAGAGGTCGCCGTTGCCAGCACGGCGTTATCGCCGCTTGTCGTGAAGGCTGCGCCGGGGGCCTGCTTGGCCATACGCCCGGTCTCAAATTTGATCTGCTTGCCGCCGGCAAGCTCTACGGTTACGTCCTGCTTCATCGTTTGCCTCTTCTCTTTTTTCTTCGCTTTGGGATCTTTGGTAGCCCGTCGCTCGTGCGCCCAGTGGCGCGTTACCGAACGCAGCAAAGCGCAACCCGGCTTTGGCGGCTCATCGAGACAATCCGCGTGCGGGTAGCGCTTTTCAAGGCTGGTTGTGGAGCGCGTGAGCCGGAAACGGCGTACGCGGCGAGCGGGCGGGGAGGGAAAACACCATCCAGACCCGCCATCATCAGCAGCTCCAACGACAGGATCTGGTCAGATCCCGTACGGGGCAGTTGGCCGAAGGATGGCGGGTACGACGTGCTTCCATGTAGGGCTGGTCTTCCTGGGCTGCTCTTCCTAGGCTTTTTTCCAAGGTAGGATCGGGTGACCGAAGTTTTATGGTGAACCGGCCCGGCCGGCCCACCAAACTACTTGCGGATACCGAGCTTGCCGATGACGTCGCGGTAACGGTCCGAGTCGCACTTCTTCAGATAGTCCAGCAGGCGGCGACGCTTGCTGACCAGCATCAGGAGTCCACGGCGCGAGCCATGGTCCTTCTTGTGCGTCTTGAAATGTTCCGTCAACTCGCCGATGCGCTCGCTCAAAATAGCGATCTGCACCTCGGGGCTCCCGGTGTCGGAGTCATGGGTACGGAACTTTGCAATAATGTCTGTCTTCTTTACGGGTGCCAACACAGCAGTTTCTACTCCTGATCTTCTAGTCCACTTCACATAGTGTCTAACGTAACGATAGCACCGCTTGGAAAGCAGAGCAATTGCACGCCCCGACGTTCGGCCTCATTCGGGAAGCCGTCGCGTCTGTCGAACAGAACCCCGGCCTAAACAGCCGGATCCACATTCTAGGAGATATGCGTCTTGAGAAACTCCAAAGTACGAGCGCGCGCAGTCCGCGCGGCCCCTTCATTATAACTCGGAGGATGGACATCGCGGTTGAAAGCGTGCCCCGCACCCTCGTAAATATAAATCTCGACATCCGGATGGGCCTCGCGCACAGCGTCGATCTGATCCTGCCCGATATGCGTATCCTCCGCTCCGAAATGCAGCATCACCGGGCAGCTCGGCTGCTCCTTCGCGACCTTGCCAATGCCACCCGCGTAGTAACCAACCACGCAGTCCGGCTTCATCCCGTATTGTTCGCCACGCGTCGCCGTCAGCCAGCTCAGAAAGCCGCCATAGCAGAAACCAACCACGCCGATTCCCTTCCCCGCCTTCTGCACAAACTCATACGCTGCGGCGATATCCTGAAGCTCCAGCTTCGGATCGAGCTTCGCGTATAGCTCGAACGCCTTCTTCTGATCCTCGCCCTCGTACTTCAGTTCAAGTCCACGTTCATAGCGATCGAAGAGCGCCGGCGCAATCACCAGAAAGCCGTCCTTCGCATATCCATCCACCACCGACCGCACATACGCGTTGATCCCGAAGATCTCCTGCAGCACGATGACCGCGCCCGTGGGCGGCTCCGAAGGAGTAGCCACATACGCGCTCAACTCGTGCCCATCCGCCGCAGTCAGCTTTGTCCAATCACCCATTGTGTATCGATTCCCTTCACGTCGCGACGCATCGCGACTGCTTCATCATAAGGCAAGCACATCACCCACGCGCTCCGGCCTTCGGCCTGCGATCGATAGCATCAATCGTCGCGTCGAACGCCTCTTTCCCCCGGTAGTCCACATCGAACGGGAGAGCCCGCTCGGAGAGCTGATCCTTCCGCGACCCCTCATGATTCAGCCACGTATACCGGTCCGTGATCCCCCACGTCAGCACCGCCGTCACCGCCGGATCAGCCAGCACAAGATCCAGATAACGCCCATACACCCCAGCCACAGCCTTGTCCCTCACCGCGACATCAGCAGGCAGAGCGCGATCATTCACATCCATCTCGGTAAGAAACACTTGCAGATCAAGTTCCCGCATATCCTTCAGAAACCCTCTCAGCCCCGGTCCATAGGAAGCATCGCCCGCCGACAGATGCGACTGCACACCCATCGCATCGACCGGCACGTTCCGAGCTTTCAACCTCCGCAGCAGCATCAAGACAGCCCGCCGCTTCCTGTAAGAAGCCTCATCCTCCCCCTCAATCCCATACTCGTTGTACGTCAGCAAAGCCTGCGGGTCAGCCGCCCGCGCAGCACGAAACGCGACCTCGATGTAGTCGTCCCCCACAAGCGAGAGCCACGGCGAAACCCGCATCCCATCCGCACGCCCATCCTTCACTTCGATGGCCTCATTCACCACATCCCACGAGTGCATCCGGCCCGCATACCGCCCCGCAACCCGCTCGATATGCTCCACGAAGACCCCCTTCGCCTGTGCTCCCGGAGACAGTCTCATCACCCACTCCGGAACATAGCGATGCCAGCACAGGTTATGCCCACGCACCTTGATGCGATGCCCTTCAGCAAACGCCACGAGAGAATCGGCCTGTTCAAAGTCATAGGTGTCCCGCGCCGGATGCAACGCCCCCCACTTCATCGCATTCTCGGCCACGACGATGCTCGCCTGCTCCGCCACCAGGGCCGCATACGCCGTGTCTGCCCGCAGCGCCCTCGTATCCACCGCACACCCGACAAGCAGGCCATGCGCCGCACCGGCCGCCTTCAAAGAGCTCGTCACCGAGCTCACAACCGGGACCCCGCCACCCCGCACCGCGCGATGCCCACACCCCACGAACGGCAGCACCCCGGCACCCGCAGACCAACGCAGAAAACGGCGCCTCGAAATCAGCGCCGCCTCCCCATCTGTCTGTCGGTGAACTAGTTCCTGCCCGATGCCGCGTACTCCTGAATCTCGCTTGTCCATCGCAGAAAGTGTAGCAACTGCCTCCATTCCGTGCGGAACAGCCCCCAGAAGTCACCAAGCGTCACCGTCTCCGCACGCTTGCCCGTATACGTCTCGAAACGCCATCGCAGATACGCACTTCGCCATGGCCGAAGCCTGTTGCCACGCGTCGCGAACCAGAGAAATCGGAGAGATCGAAGCATGCCCAAGTATAGCCCTACAGGTAATCGAACAAGCTGCCCTTGCTCAACGTTGCAATGACACTCAACAGCGCGTCATGCTGCGTCTCATCAGTCTTCAAATCCGTAGCCACTGAAGCTGGATCCGCCGCAACCAGCGCACTCTGCTGCGCTGTCAAACCAGCCACCTGAGTCTGCACATAGGTACTGGTCTGCTGCAGCCGGGCCAGCGAACTCCCCAACACGCTTCGCTGCTGCGTCACGTTCGCCAACGCCGCCCCCAGAGCCGCACTATCCGCCGCACTCGTCGACGAAGCAGGCGTCGCGGAAAGATCCGCAATCACCGAGCTCAACGCGGCGAACACATCCTGCCCTGAAGCCTGGAACACGCTCGACCCCGCAAGGTTCGTCACCAGCGACTGCCCGCTCGGAGTCAAAACCGTCTGCTGCACAGAATCCCCCGCGTACGTCGCCGTACCGGATGCATCGAGCGTAAACGGCTGCGTCGATCCCTGACTCCCGCCAAACACATACTGTCCCAGGTAGCTCGTGTTCGCCAGAGAAAGGATCTGTGTCTGAAGCCCCTTCAACTGCTCGACCACCGCCTGCTGTTGCGCGGAATCCAGCGTTCCAGTCGCTCCTTCGGTCGCAAGCGAAATCGCCGAGGTCAACTGTGTCACCACCTCGCCCAGAGCCGAGTCGGTCACCTGTAGCAGCCCTTGCTCCTGCGTCGCCGTCTGCACAAACGTGTCGTCGTTCGTGATCGTTGTACTCAGCTTCAGGCTCGCCGCCGCGGCCGCCGGATCATCCCCCAGAGAGTTCACTCGCAGTCCGCTCGCAAGCTCATTTGTCAGGTTGGCCAGAGCTCCGTTCGATTGCGAGATGGTGGACGCCAGGTTCGAGATGTAATTCGGATCAACGCGCATGCAAACTCCTCAAAGCTCTCTTAGACCGCGGTCTCCGTACCAAGATTGATTGCCGCTTCGATGATCGTGTCGACAATTTGAAACAGCTTCGAAGCCGCCTGGTACGAACGCTGATACTTCGTCAGGTCCGCGGCCTCATCGTCCAGCGAAACCCCCGAAAGCGAATCCCTCTGCGTCGTCAGTTGCGCCAGCGTCGCCTGCTGCGCCGTCTGGTCCGTCGTCGCACCCGCCACCGCACTCCCAAGCGTCCCAAGCACACCCGTCAGATAACTCGACGCGCTCTCTCCACCAAGAAGCGACGCCGTCCCCAGAGCCGCCAGCGCATTTGCGTTCGTATTCCCCGCGCTTCCCTCGCCCGTTCCCGCCGCCGCGATCTTCGAAGGATCGGTCGTCGTCACCGCAATAGAACTAGCCGCCCCGCTCGACGTCGCATTCAGTGCAAACAGCGCACCCCCCGCCGCTCCATTCCCATCGAGCCCCGCCGCATTCTGTGTATTCACAGAGGTCCCAATGGCGTAGGCAAGTTGATCGAGCGACGAGGTCAACGAAGGAATCTCGTTCTGTTGCGCCGCAAGAATGCCTCCAAGCTGCCCGCCTGTAATCTGCCCCGAGATATCGACTGTGCTGACCCCATCCGTAATCTGTGTCTTCCCCGCAACCGACGACCCCTTCAGCGCGAATGACTGCGCCCCCGCCACAAGCACCGCACCGCTGCTCGTCGAAAGCGTCAGCCCATTATTTTCCGTCGTCACCTGGTCGAGCCCGATGTACTGCGACAACTGCGCCACCGCTGCCTGTCTCTGATCCTCAAGCGTTCCCGCATCCGCATCCGGAGAGACCCGCGCAATCTGTTGGTTCAGCGAGGCGATCGTCGCCGTCAGCCCGTTGATCGCGCTCACAGTGGATATCGCCGTCTGCGTCAGCCCGGAGTTCACCGAAGCAATCTGCCCAGACGCCGACTGAAACGCCGACGCAAGCGTCCCAGCAGCAGTTAGAACCGTCTGCCTCACCGTGCTGCTTGCAGGCGAAGCGGCAAGCGAGCTGAACGAGCTGTAAAGCCCATCGATCGCGCTGCTGAGGTCAGTCGTGGTTCCGGACGCAGACGTTGCGCTCAAACCAAACACACCCTGAAGCTGATTCAACGCGGACTGCAGCGCCGTCGACTGCGACGAAACCTGCGTCTGCTGCTGCACCCTCTGTTCCAGCACCCGATCCCGCTGCGATACCGGCGAGCTGGTGCTCACTCCAACCCCGACCGACGCCCCACCGATCTGCACCACATCCGACGACCAGTTCAGCGTCTCCCGCGTGTAACCCACGACATTCTGATTCGCCACGTTACTGCCCGTGACATCGAGCGCCGCCTGGTTCGCCTGCAGCGCGCTCTTCGATAGATCCACCAGGGAACTTAGCGTACCCATACGTCTCCTCCGTAAGCTCCGCGGCTATGCAGCCGTTCCAGGACCCTCAGATTCCTGCCCGTGTTCTCCAGCAGGATCCCAAGCACCTGCTTCCTCGACCAAAGCCCAGACAACTCGCCGCCCCCCGCCGCCACACCTGACACGAGGGTACGAAAGTCGGTGGTTCCGAGAGTCTCGTTGACACGCCGTTCAATCTGTTCGAGCCGGTCTCCATCGAGCGCCGTCAACGCGGCGATCGCATCCTCGAGGTCGACCAGAAGACCTCCTGCCGCCGTCATCGCCTGCGTCCTCGCCATCTCTACGCTCATCACCGCTCCTCACTCACCCGGCCCACCACTTAGTTCAAAAGCGAATGAAGCACCTTGCCCGCAACCTCCGACGACGACACGTGATATGTCCCCGCGGCAATCGCCGCCTGCAACGGCGCAATCTTCTCCGACCGCACATCCGACCCACTGATCGCCAGGCTCACCAGGCTGCTCGCTGTGCTCAGCCTCGCCTTATCGGAGGCGACCACGCCGTTGATCCGGGCCGCCGTCTCCACCCCTGTGTTTGCGTTTTTGGCTTCGCTCGGCGTGCTCGTGACCGCCGTGCTGATAAAGTGCTGCAGATTATTCAGTCCATTTGTGTAGCTCATCGTTTCCGTCTCCTCCGTCTACTTGCTTGATCGGCGGAGGAGCCTGCAACTTTAGTGGTGATTAGCTTTTTCTAATGAACGTTGGGCGTGCTCGAGACTCACCTTCGCAACAATCTGCCGCGCGATCCCCACCCCACCTGCCTTCGCGATCGCCCCCGCCAGCGCCTCGGTCCCATAGCTCGACAGCGTGTCGCTCCCAGCGCTCATCTCCCCGCCCTTATCGCCTCCGCCATCGCTATCGTCGTCACCATCCGCGCCCTTTCGCATGGGCTTCAGCATCTCCTGCAGAAACATCGCCTCAAACTCCTGCGCCGCGCCCTCCAGCTTGTGCTGCTGGATCGCCTGCGCCTCGGCATCCGGACTCTTGATCACGCTCGCCTGCGCCGCCCCTGATCCCAATATTCCGTTCATAGGACCTCAATCTCCGCTTCGAGCGAACCCGCAGCCTTCATCGCCTGCAGAATCGAAATCACATCACGTGCCGAAGCCCCAATCGTCTGCAGACTTCGCACCAGGTCATCCACCGTCGCGCCCTGCTTCAACTCAATCCGGCTCACCGGCTTATCCCGCGCCTCCACCCGCGTCTGCTGAACCGTCTGCGTCGTCCCCGACGAGAACGGCCCCGGCTGCGAGACCTGGAACTCGCTCACCACGTTCACCGCAAGTCCCCCATGCAGGATCGATACCGGCAGCAGCACCACCGTCCCGCCGATCACCACCGTTCCTGTTCGCTCGTTCACCACCACCTTGGCCCTCGGATAGAACGGCACCTCGATCGCCTCCACCCGCGCCAGGAGCAGCGGAATCTCCTCTCCCGCAGCGACCGAAAGCGAAACCCTCCGGCTATCGACCGCGTGGGCCGCCGGACGTCCTAACTCCGTGTTGATCGCCTTCGCCATCGCCTCCGCGCTGCGAAAGTCCGCGTCGTTCAGCAGAATAGAGAACTTGTCCATGCCCGCAATCTCACTCGGCAACGCCCGCTCCACCATCGCCCCGTACGGTATCCGCGCCGTCGTAGGATGATTGAACTGCTTCGTGTTCCCGTTCGCGCTCACCGAATACCCACCCACCACCAGGGGCCCCTGCGCCTGCGCATAGATCTTTCCATCCGCCCCATACAGCGGTGTCATCAGCAGAAGCCCACCCTCGAGGCTGTGCGCATCGCCAGCCGATGAGGCCGTAATATCCAGCTTCGTCCCCGGCCGCGCAAATGGAGGAAGCGTCGCCGCTACAAACACCGCTGCCAGATTCTGCACCCGGATTGAAGTCGCCGGAACGCTCACCCCCATCCGCAGAAGCATCGCCACCAGCGTCTGCGTCGGAAACGTCGTCTGCTGGCTGTCTCCCGTCCCGTTCAAGCCGACCACAAGCCCATAGCCCACAAGCTGGTTGTCGCGTATCCCTTCAACCGAAGAGATGTCCTTGATCCTCGCCTGCCGCACAGGCGAAGCCGGAGTATCGGAGCCAAACGCAACCGCCGCGCCAAGCAGAAGAATCGCGATGGTCAAACGTCCCGCCATACCCAGCACAAGACGCCGCTGTGAAACAGGATGATACGGATTGGAGCGGAGCACCGGCATGGGGGACCTTTGGGCACACAAATCAGAAGATCAGGAGCTTCTGGAGCAGCCGCACCACGGCGTTCGGCCGGTGCGTATAGTCGTTGATGATTCCCTTGCCCCGCACCTCAAGCTCAAGGCTCGAGATCGCGGTCGAAAGCACCTGATTCTGCTGCGAAATGTCCTCAGGCCGCACCAGCCCGCGCAGCAGGATAGTCTGGGTCTGCTGGCTGAACTCCACCTCACGCGCCGCCTCGATCACGAGATTCCCGTTCGGAAGCACCGCAACCACCTGCCCACCGAACGTCGTACTCAGGCTCGAGTTATTTGCGCTCGCTCCCTGCGCATTCAGCCCCGAGTTCGAACTCTGATTGATCAGGTTCTGCAGCGCATTGCCAGCGTGCAGCAGCCCAAACAACGCCGAGACTTGCGAACTCGCCGACGAACTTCGCGAGTTCTTCACCGTCCCATCCGTCTCCGACTCCAGACTCTCCGACACCACTACCGAGATCAGGTCGTTCGGACGCATCGCCCGCACATCGGACGACATCCGCGTGAATCGCCCACTATCGGTCCAGATCGCGCCGGGCGTCGGCAGATCGCCCGTGCTTGTCGCCTTCACCCGTGCCAGATAGTCCTTGAGCGACGTCGAAGCGACATTCACGTTCGGAGGATTGATCACGTTGGCGATCTTGCCCGCCGCCGCCTTTACCCCCTGCCCCTGGGCCGAACCAGCCGCAGTCATCAGGAGGAACGCTACCGCCCACCGCCTCCAGTTCCCCATCACTCCAACTCCACATCTGCCGGCCCACGTACCAGCCCGAAGACATACCGCACCACCTGCACATTCTCCTGGTTACTCACGACTCGCAGCCGGATCCTCTCGCCAATTCCGCCGCTTTCCTCGCTCACGGCCGGCATCTCCATCCGCAAATTTGGCTCAATCCTCCAAAGCCGTACCGGTTCACCAGCCCGGATAGTTTTTTCGAGCAGCAACGCACTTGTACGACCTACCTGAACTGTCGTGACGCCTGCAGCAGCTACCGTGGACAAGGGCGAGACAGCGGACACGAGGAGTGCCCCCTCCGGCCTCTGCGCCATCCGGATGCTGAGCTCCGGCCAGCCCGGATGTCCGCATCGCTCCACCTGCGCCCAGTTCACGCGAAGCGGAAGATCGGTGTACCAACTCGCAACCCGGTAACCCTCGACCAGGTCTCCCGCGATCGGCTGTCCGCTCTCGTAAGCCTTAACCGCCGCCGCCGGAGTGCTCGCACAAGGGGTCTCCGCAAACCCGGCGGAAACCCCCAATCCCAGAAGTCCGATCGTCACTAGCCGTCTGAGCGTCTTCATCTATCTCACCAGGTTGTTGATCTGCGAGTACATGTCGTCGGCCACGTGAATAACCTTGGAGTTGCTTTCATAGGCCCGCTGCGCGAGGATCATCTGCACGAACTCCGCGACCACGTCCACGTTTGAGGCCTCGAGATACCCCTGCTGCAGAAGCCCAAGCCCACTCGTGCCACCTGGTACATCGGTGATCGGGTTCCCGGAAGACGTGCTCTGCGTCAGCAGGTTTCCGCCAATCGAGTTCAGTCCGCCCGGATTCGCGAACGTCGCAAGCTGCATCGTCCCAAGCTGAGCCGCGGTCGTCTGGCCCGGGATCGTCGCCGTCACCACCCCGTACTCCGAGATCGTCACGTTCGTCGCGTTCGGAGGAATCGTGATCGACGGCAGAATCGGATCGCCCTCCGCCGTCACGATCACCCCTTGGTTCGTCAGGTGAAAGTTCCCTGAGCGTGTATACGCAATCGTCCCGTCCGGGCGCGTCAACTGGAAAAACCCATGCCCTTGAATCGCCACGTCGAGAGGGTTCTGCGTCTGGTTGAAATCCCCCTGCGTCATGATGATCTCGGTCGCCGCGTCCCGCACCCCAAGCCCGATCTGCAGCCCCGCCGAAACCGTCTGTTGGCTCTCCGCCGACCCCGGCGTAATCAGGTTCTGGTACACCATGTCCTCGAACTGCAGCCGCCTGCTCCGGAAGCCCGCCGTCGCCGAGTTCGCCAGGTTATTCGCCACCGTATCCAGGTTCGCCTGCTGTGCACTCATCCCGCTTGCCGCCGTATACATCGCTCGAATCATGAAGGTCTCCCCGTCCGGTTACGAAACTTTGCCCAGCTCTTCTGCTGCCGTCTTATCGAAGTCGTTGTGAAACACGCTCAGCGCCTTCTGCATCATCTCGGCCTGCCGCTGCACCAGCATGAGCTGCATCGTGCCGTGAACCGCATCCTGGTTCGCCCCCTCGAGCGCACCCTCGTGGATCTCCCCCGAAGCCGCAATCGGTATCGCCCCATCCGCCGCGACGAACCGGTTCGTCCCCTCCGCCTGCAGCCTCGCGGGATCGGCGAACGTGAACTTCCCTACCTGCCCCGCGATCGCATTCCCCCCGGCGGCGTTCACCGACACGGTGCCATCCCCACTCACGCTCACCGACCCGGTCGGCACGATAATTGGGTTCCCCGTGGTATCAAGAACAGGCTCGCCTTCGCGCGTCTGCAGCACACCCGTCGCTGACCGCAGAAACCCGCCATCCCGCGTATACCGCGTCCCGTGCGCCGTCTTGATGGCAAAGAATCCCTCACCCTGGATCGCCAGGTCCAGGGGATTCCCGGTCACCGTAAGCTGTCCCTGGCTCAGATCGATCCCGGAGCCGCCCAGCGTTCCGTAGTCGTTCACCGCCTGCCCCACCTGCGAAGCCCCGTCCCCGCTGTTCACGACGCTTCCCGCCAGCACCCCGCGAAACGTGTCCCGTTGCGCCCGAAAGCCCGCCGTCCCGATATTCGCCAGGTTGTTGGCCGCCGTATCGAGGGCCTGCGTCCTGGTAAGCAGTCCGCTGTACGCCGCATAAAGTCCGCTGTCCATGCCGTGACTTATGCATCTACCCGACCGAAGACGGACCACTTAGCGTTAGAGGAACCTAAGGCACCGGACAAAACAAATGGGCAACCCCGAAGGGCCGCCCATCGTAAAGCTCGAAGCGCTCTTACTTCACAACAGATTGAAACAGAGGAGACGTCAGCAGGTTCGCAAACTGGCTGTCCGACGAGGAGTAGTCCACCGTAATCGTCCCTGAGTTCGAATCGATCGTCGTCGAATCCAGCGCCGTCTTCTCAAGCGGGCTTCCCTGCGTCTTGCGCATAATCGCGACGCCCTTCATCAGCGTCGCCGCCGTCGCCGCCGTAATCGTATCCGACGTCACCACCGACAGGTTGAACCGAACCCCGTTGCTGAAATCCATCGTGTACCGCGAGCTCTTCATCCGGTTCTTGACCGTGTCATAATCCGCAAGCTGCGCCGCATCGCCGAGCACGCCCTTCATCATGGTCTGCGTGCCCTTCTGGTCCAGCAGACTCCACACAGCCTTGGTATCCACCACGCTCATCTCATTGACCATGTCCGAGTTCTGCAGGAAGTTCGGCGCCAACCCATCCCGCGCATCGAGCGCGGCCTTCACCGCATCCTTGTCCCCGAACACCATCGTCGTCTGGTTCAGAAACACCACGCTCATCCCCGCTGAACCCATCGGGTAGATGCTGTTGTTCCGCAGCGTGACAAACTTCGTCTTCTGCTTCGTAAAGTTCGCAAGAATCTCCCGCGTATGAAACTGCCCCTGCGCAATTCCCACGATGCGCGCGCCTTCAGAACCGACCTTGAACGAAGCAAACGCAAGCGTGTCGGCGTCCTGGTCGACCTTAAGCCCCGAAGTCTTCAGCGCCGTCTCCAGCTTCTTCAACTCCGGAGGAAGCACCCGGTCCTTCAAGCTCATCGCCGCCGACGAATTCTGCATAGCCCGATAATCCACCACAATTACCTGCTGCGTGTCCCGCGGGATCGCCGACTTCGCATCACCACTCAGCTCCGCCGCCCGCGTCATCACTGGGCTCAGCGTCGCCGATACCGCCAGGGCCGTTACCATTACCTGTTTCCCGAAAATCATCATCGCCTTCCTTCTCCTCAAATCCTATCGACCAAAACCATTCCGGCATCTACCCCACCGGGAAATCATGCACCCTAGCCAGACATTCTTCTCTCAATTGAGAGTCCCGGCAAGGTCAAACCTGAACCACAGGCCAATCCAGCGGATGATGCAGCTTGCGTTCCAAAACCTTCTCCTCCGGAACGAACCCACCGATTTGACGTACCCACTCCGAATCCGGCTCAAACGCCTCCTCCGGAATCAACCCGATCAGCTCCGCTCCGGCAACCACCGCACCATGCCTCCGTGCCAGGTCCTGCACGGCGGCAAAAACCTGCGGCATGGGCGTCGCGCGATAGTTCGTGATGTTCATACTCACCTGCGCCCGACCATTCGCCACCACGCCAATCGCCTTTACGCCCTGCAAACCGCCATTCGAAGCCCGGATATCCCGCGCGATCGCCCTCGCTGCCGAGATATCAGGCTGGCCTGGCATCACCGGACGCGCTCCGTTACCGGTTGAGACGCTCTTTTCCGCTACCTGCATTACGGCTCGCTGTTCCAGGTAGATGTTGTAGGCGATCAGAAAGCTCCGCGCCCCCACCGCGCTCGCTCCCGCCGTCGGATGCACCTCCGGCCCCCCAACGTCCGGTCGCCGTGCCGAATCCCGATGCGAAGACTCCCGCAATCCCTCGAACTGGCCTCGCCGCACGTCTTCCAACTGCACCCGGTCCGGACGCATCGCCGCCGCCTCGTAGAAGTACACCGGAACCCCATACCGCCGCCACATCTCCAGGCCCGCCTGCCGCGCCAGCATGGCACACTCCGCCAGCGAAACCCCGCTCACCGGCACAAACGGCACCACGTCAGCCGCCCCGATCCGCGGATGCACTCCGCTCTGCCGAGTCAAATCAATCAGTTGCGCAGCTTTCCCCACCCCTCGAAGAGCTGACTCGACCACCGCTGCCACCGGCCCCGCAATCGTCACCACCGAACGGTTATGCGCCTCATCCAGCGACCAGTCCAGCAGCTTCACATGCGGAATCTGCATCGCCTCGACGATCCGGCGCACAACCCCTTCGTCATTTCCTTCGGAGAAGTTCGGAACACACTCGATAATCGCTTCTGGAGTCATGATCGCAATCCGGGCCCAAGCAGTCACAAGACTACTTCCAGAACGTGTACCCCACGTTGAATTGCACCGACGCATTCACGCCCGGATTCTTATCCCCAAGGCTGGCGCTCGAAATATGCACCGCATTGATCCCGAAATCGACGGAACGCTTCGGCTTCACGAAGTAGTGGAAACCCACCCCGCCCTGCGGCGTAAAGTTGAACACACTCGCATCCGTATTCGGCCCATCGTTCCCCAGGTTCAAAATCGGCGACCCAAACGCTGGATACTTGTGGTTCGTCCACAGCAGCCCACCCGCCCCTTGGGCCCACGGCACGAACTTACCCGTCCCCTTGAAGTTCCAACGCAGAATGATCGGCGTCACCGACACGCCCGAATACGTCCCACCCGTCGTATACAGTCCTGAGCAGCTAATCACCGTTGATCCCGTGATCGGAACGCAGTTCGCCCGTTGAAACTTCGGCGTATAGGACTGCCAGAAGGGAAATATCTCCACCGCATACTCGAAGTTGCCCTTCAACACTCCCAGCCCAAAATCATCCGTAAGCACCTTGCCTGCATGAATCCCGGCCATGATGAACTTGAAGTCGTCTCGATTATCGGTAAATCCCTTGCCACCCTGCACGATAACGCCATACTCAAGCGGCCGCGAGCGCTCGCTCCCGAAAGCATTTGCCGCCACCTGCCCGCCGCTCGCAGTAGCCGCAACCACTGGAGTCCCTCCGGCACTATCCACGCTCGACGAGAAGGCCTGTCCCCATCCCATCGTAGATCCAACAGATCCCGCCAGAAGCCCCAGACCCACCACCATCGTCGACGAGCGCCGCCCACAACCTACCGTCAGGAATTGAAAGAAAGACAAAGGAACTCCGCTTCTGCCCGAAGGCCAGTGTTATTGATTCCGCTACTGCCGTTGCCAATCCCAGCATAACCGAGCAAACGAAAGCCGCCGGGAAACCGGCGGCCCCGTAAAACCGTGTACCGACTACTGCGCCACCGGAGCCTCATCGAAGTCGAAGTTGGAATACACATTCTGCGTATCATCCAGGTCCTCAAGCGTCTCCAGCAGACGAATCATCTGATTCGCCGAAGCCCCCTCAAGCTTCGTATAAGTCGAAGCAATCTTCGTCACTTCCGCATGTTCGGCCGGAATCTTCGCCGTCTTCAGAGCTTCGGTCACGGCCTCGAAGTCCTTGGGATCGCAAAGCACCTCCCAGGTATCTCCCTCGTCCGAAAGATCCTCCGCACCCGCATCGAGCACGATCTCCGTCAGCTTGTCCTCATTGGCAGCCGTCTTCGAGACAACAATCACGCCCTTTTTCGTGAACATCCACGAAACCGAGTTCGACTCGCCCAGGTTCCCGCCGTTCTTCGTAAAGGCATGCCGGATCTCGCTCACCGCGCGATTCTTGTTATCCGTCAGCACATCGACGATCAGTGCCACTCCACCCGGCCCGTAGCCCTCGTACGTGATCTCTTCGTAGTTCACGCCCTCAAGCTCGCCCGTTCCACGCTGGATCGCCCGCTTGATGTTATCCGCCGGCATATTCTCAGCCTTGGCAGCAGCGATAGCCCCACGCAGTCGCGGATTTCCATCCGGATCACCCCCGCCCGTCTTGGCGGCAATCGTGACTTCCTTGATCAGACGTGTGAAGATCTTGCCGCGCTTGGCATCCAGCGCGCCCTTCTTGTGCTTGATAGTCGCCCATTTTGAATGGCCGGACATACGCTACCCCAAATAAAGAAAAATAAACAAAATAAGCAGCGCCAAAGGCACCACAACCAAGCGATTCTAGCACGTAGAGCGCACAGAACTCACCCCGGCATCCGCTCCAGCGCGAGCATGTCCTTCACCGTCTCCCGCCGCCGGATCACATCGCACCGGTCCCCATCCACCAGCACCTCCGCCGGACGCCCCCGCGTGTTGTAGTTCGAAGCCAAGCTCATCCCATAAGCCCCCGCATCGAGCACCGCCACCAGGTCCCCCACCTTCACCTTTGGCATCACCCGATCCCGGGCGAAGAAATCTCCGGACTCGCACACCGGCCCAACGATATCCACCGCCTCGCTCGCACCCGAAGGCTGCTTCACCGGAACGATCTCATGATGCGCCTGGTACAGCGCCGGCCTGATCAAATCGTTCATCCCCGCATCCGTCACCACGAACGTCTTTGTCCCGTTCTTCTTCACAAACAGTATCCGGCTGACCAAAGCCCCCGCCTGCGCCACCAGAAACCGCCCAGGCTCCAGCAGAAGATGAGCGCCCTCATCTCCCATCACCGCGAGCAGAGCCGCGGCGTACCGCTCCACCTGCCCAGCGGGATCGAACACAGCCGAAGCGTCCATCCCATAATCAATTCCCAACCCACCCCCGGCATCCACGTACCGGATCGAGTGCCCATCCTCCCGCAGCTCCTTCACCAACCCGAGCACGCGCCCCAGCGCCGCGCCAAACGGCTCAACCTGCCGTATCTGCGAACCGATATGCACGCTCACCCCAGCCGCATCGAGCGAACCCATCTTCTTCGCCGCCCTATAAATCCTCCGAGCCTCACCAATCGCGATCCCAAACTTATGGTCCCGCAGCCCGGTCGAGATATACGGATGCGTCTCCGCAAACACATCCGGATTCACCCGCAGCGCAAACCGCGCCTTCACCCCCGCCAGCTTCGCTCTCTCCGCCAGCAGCGAAAGCTCCGCCTCCGACTCCACGTTGAACAGCAGGATCCCCGCCTTCAGCGCCGCATCGATCTCCCAGACCTGCTTCCCCACCCCGGAAAACACCACTCGCTTCAGCGCCGCCTTTGAAGCCCGCCGAACCCGCTCCAACTCCCCGCCCGAAACGATATCGAACCCAGCCCCGGCATCCGCCAGCAGCTTCAAAATCGCCAGCGACGAATTCGCCTTCACCGCGTAGCAGATCGTATGCGCTCGCCCGGAGAACGCCCCTTCAAACAACTCAAGCCGATACCGGATCTGCTCCGCCGAATACACATAAAGCGGAGTCCCGTGCTCCTTAGCCAGGGCAGTCAGATCCACAGCCCCACACACAAGCTTCTTAACCTTATAAAAAAACGGACGCGGTCCGGACGTAACAGACGTAGCAATAGCCATCAGGAAGCAGTCGTCCCCGCATTCTCCGCCAACTCAAACTGCCCTTCCGGAATCACCACCCAAAGCACCGCATACAACACTGCGATCAGCCCCGAAGACGCCACCGAGCAAACCACGAACATCACCCGCACACCCGCAAGGTTCCACCCAAAGTACTCTGCTAGTCCCGAGCAAACGCCAGCGATCCTGCGCGGAAAGCGCGGCCTTACCAGCTTCCCGCTCCCCTTCGGAAGCACAAACGCCTCCTCAATCTCACCCACCGTCCGCTCGAACCAACCCGTCCCACGTTCTCCGGTCATACGCACCTCCAGCTTTATTCTAGTCACTTCCCCGCATAAGCCGTCTTCATATACTTCTTCGCCAGGTCCGCCTGCGACTGATCCCCCGAAGGGGCCGCCGCCATCTGGTACTGCTTCACGGCCTGATCCCGCTCATGCAGCAGATCCAGCATCTCCCCCGCGTTCAACTGCGCCCTCCGCCTCAGCCAGTCCGAGCACTTCGGCTGCGAAGCCGCCAGCAAATAATTCTCCGCCGCCCCGCGAATATCGTTCTGCCCCCTCTGCGTATCCCCAAGCCCGAAGTAGGTCATCTGTAGCCGAGCGTCGACAAAGTAGCCCGGCCTCTTCGCATCCGCCAGCACCGCTCGATACGCCTCAATGGCCTTCGGGCCATTACCTTCATCCTTCGTCAGATTCGCCTGCTCAAGCCGGAAAAGATAGTCGTGCGGATACTGCTCCGCCAGCCCCCGTTGCACCTCCAGCGCCTCCGGATACCGCGCATCATGCCGCAGGAACAACGACAGCGTCGTCCGCGACTCCACGCTTGTCGCCACCCCATGTGTCGCCGAATCGCGAAGCAACTCCAGCCCTTTCTCTTTATTTCCTCCCACCCCCACAATCCCCACCATCATCCGTATGAAGCGCGGCAGACTCGCGACCGCGAACTGCTGTATCCCCACAGCCATCTTCGCGTCCGCATACATCGGATCGATCTTCAGTGTCTTCTCGCTATCACTCCTCGCCGCATACCCCTGCCGCGCCGCCGCCGTAAAGCTATGATCGGCCAGCGTGATGAACGCCGCATGCAATCCCTCTGCGTACCCGCGCGCGAAGTAAGCATTCTTGTCCTGCCCATTGGTCTTGATTCTCTGGTCGCACATGTCGGTGACCTTGTCCGTCAGAGACTCGATCTTCTTCCGCGTCTCATCCGCCACCACAACCGTTCTCTTCGACGAAAGAAACGAGTCATGCGCGTAGTACGTCGTATCCAGCAGATCCTGGTGATACAGTTCCCGGAAGATCGTCACCATCAACAGGTAGTTGTAGGCCATCGGCTCACCCGAATGCGCCTTCTGCACCGCATCGAACCGCGCCTCTGCCCCGTCGTAATCAAGGTTATAGAAGTGCTCGTAGCCATCCCGAACCGCCGGATCGAGGTTCAACGGATCCGTGTGCCCCCCCGAATCCCCCTTCTGCGCCAGGGCCGGCCCGCCCAGCAAAGCCCCGAACAAAACAGATGCAACTCCAAACCGTATCGCTCGTCTACACTTCATGCAGCCATTACTCCACACCATCAATACAGCCCCCGGTCGAACCAGCCGCCTCTGAACCAGCCACAAGCCAGAACTCAGACTAACTATATCCTTGTGGCGTGTTCCGCCAAATACCGGCAAACCCACCCCAGCAACTGATTCGACGCTCGTCTTACCGACCCCACACGCAGAGCAATTCAGGGCACCGTCATGACAAAGCTGGAACTCCTGCAACTCCTCATCGGTCAGGCTCGAGTCAACGGATTCGAGTTCCGCAAGTGGTACGTCGCCAAGCTCGGCCTGCCGTGGACTAACGCCGCCAAGGCCACGGCCACGCTCGCCGAACAGCGCCGCTACTACGTCCTCCTCTTCTCGCACGAGTTCGCCCAGCACTTCTGGAAAGCCGGCGAACAGATCACCTTCCTCGTCCCCACTCAGACCTTCCAGCGCCGCAAGGCTGACGGAACCATCGGCACCGTCACCCGTAAGGGCTACACCCGGCGCAGTGCCCGCGAGGACGTCTGGCGCTACCACCTCCGCGAGCTCGCCGTCGCCGAGGAGCCTCTCCGCTACATGCGCCGCTACCTCCGCATCACCGACGAAATCGAAGACGACTCGGCGAAAAAACTCGCCCAGCTCAACGACACCATCACCTAGCGACGTTCAAACGCCCATCACCGTCCGCGTAGCCAGGATCTGCCGCAGATGGTGCTCGCCATGCACAAAGTGGAATCGCCTCCACTGCTGCGCGGTCATGGACCCCAGCGCGCCATGCGTCATGCATCGCCGCGACGGCCCCCACATCCTCTCCGCTTCGGCAAACAGCGCATCCATCGGATAGAGTTCCTCCGCCACACGCGCATCCAGTTCCTTGGCGGACATCATCCGAACCGTTCCCTCCGGCGGACTCACCATCACCGGCGAGATACGCCCCCCGGGAAACCGCCCCATGGTCACAATAACGAACTGCCCTAGCCGCTGTTGCACCGTCGGCATCGCCTTCGTCGGCGTCCCCTTGGCGATCCGCCCCTCCACCAGCAAGCGCGTCGACTCATACGTCAGAAGAAGATGCTCAACGATCTGTTGAATATTCCACTTGTCCGGACCGCGCCGCGTCTGCGTCTGTTCAGCAGACAGTCCCGCCAGCCCATCATGAAGTTCGCGCTGCAGCTTCTGTAGAACGGGATGCATCCACGGGAGACTAACCCATCCCGCCATCTCTCGTCAGCCTCAAAACGTCCGGTAAGGAAACCGAAAGCGTCATGGCCTAAGCTTCTCCAGAGCCTTCCGCGCCTTCTTCGCCTCATCCGTATCCGGATCGGCCTTCAGGTACGTCTCATACTCCGCGACCGCCTCATCCTTCTTCCCCAGCTTCTCCGCCACGCCGGCCAGAGCCAGGTGAACGTCCGGATCGTTCGGCTGCACCTTGAGCGCGTCCTTGACCCGCATATACGCTCCGTTCAGGTTCCCCGTCTTCTGGTAGAACTGCGCGACCGAAAGATCCTCCGCCACCCGGTCATCATCCGTCTGCGGCTTCTGCGCCGGAATGCGGTTATGCAGCAGCCTCCGCTTATGCGCGGTCGACCCCTCGCTCCCCTCATCCTTCAACCCCGGCTTCTCGTCATCCTCTTTCGCCGCCGGATTATCTCCCGGAGCCGCATCGTCGTCCGAGCTCGAACTACTGCTGCTGCTCCCGGATTCACCCTTCGGCTTCCTCGGAGGAGCATCCGGGTCCGGGGCGAAGTCCGGAGTCTCCGGAGCCGCATCCGGCGAGTCCTTCGTCTCACCCGGGTAAGGAAACTTATCCCCCGCCGATCCCGGCTTCGGCGCGGCAGGCTTCTCTTCCCCGGGATACGGAAACTTATCCTTCACCGATCCCGCCGCCCCTGCCTTCCCAGGAACAGGATCAGGAGCCGCCGGTGTCTCCGGCTTCTCTCCCGGGAAAGGAAACTGCTGCGACACGCTCCGCGTCACGCAAGGCTTAGCCCCCGGGGCAGACGTCTTCGAGGCATCCGCCGGAACACAGGGAGCCGCAGCCGTCGGGGCCGGAGCATCCGGAACACTCCCGGAACTCTGCGCCCCCGCCACTCCCCCCGCCAGCAACCCGACCGGCAGCAGCCCAAGCATCGCTCTCGCCACAAAACCCATGCTTCATTGGACGCCACAACCCGCCCCTTTGTCACGGAACCGATCGCCCTAGTTCTCCGAGGGCCTCTCGACATGGTCGACGACAAGAAAATCCACCGGCGCTCGAGTCGCCTTCAGCTTCAGTCCAAGCTGATCCTTCAAAGCCTCCTGAAACGTGGGTCCCTGAAGCTCAGCCGGTGCCTCCGCCCACGCCTGCGACGCACTCGCAGCCTCCCGCTCCCAATGCATCGTGAAGTCGAATCTCCCGGCCAGTCCCGTCTCGTCCACCAGCGGCCTTCCAAGTCTCCCCACCGACGGAAGCGTATCGGCAATCGTCTTCATCGTCGCATCCCTCGACCCGATCATCATCTCGTGGTTCGCCGCGGGCACAAGCATGAACGACCCGCAATCCGGCGGAAACACCCCATCCGCCTTCATCGCGCTGTGCGGCGTCGGACCATCCGGATGGTCATTGCACGGCGGACCCTCTGCGTGCGAGCGAAGATTAGGTCCCGTCTTACCCGGTTTATCCAGAAGCAGGGCCAACACAGGAGTCTCCTGCGTCTCGAAGTGAGCCACCAGCCCGAATCGATCCGCCAGCAGCGACTGCAGCATCAACCGCATCTGGTCTTTAGTCGGATGACCATCCGCCTTCGCCCGTATCTCGAAGTGATCCGTAGTCACCCACTTCGGTAGCCGGGCAAGCATCGCTTCAGTCCGCTCCGGCGAGGCCGGAAGCTGATAAGCAAACTGGATATAAACGGAGAGCGGAAAATCCGCAAGGAACTGCCCGCCAGGATCCGCGAACGGTGCATAGGAATCTCCACCATCCAGAGCAAAGTTAGGCGGAGTAAACGTCCCCGGCTTGCTCACCCGGATCGAAGCCACCTCAAACGACATCTTCGCCGGCTTATCCGATTGGCTCGTCATCAACATGGCGGCTTCAGACCCTGACCCGCCCGAAGCCGGAGTCTGTGACCCCGGCCCACCCGCCCGTGCCGCCCTCGAGCTCTGCTGAAAATCACTCCCCCCCGAGTCCCCCGCCGAACCCCGATTCAGCCGTTGAACCACAGCCTCAACCGGAGACATCTGCCCATTCGCCCCATAGATCGACTGATACGCAATAGGCCGCCCCAACTCAAACGCAACCAGCAAGAGCACCATCAACGATGTCATTCCGGCAACAAAGATCGATCCCTGCCCCAGCGGTTCATCCACCAACACATGAAACGAAGGACCGCTCGCCGCGCCAAGCGAAAGCAAGTCCTCAGTCGCGCCGTACGAGTTCCGGTAAGCCGACGGCAGTCCACCCAAAGCATCGACCACAAGATCCCACCACAACCGCGCTCTTCTCACAAACCCCGTCTCGTCCCGAAAGCGATCCCGGATCAGCAGCATGGCCTCACCCTCATACCGCTTGCGGAAGCTCGCGGGATAAAGCCGAAGCAATCGGACGAATATCTTCTCAGACATAATCCTCCCCCAGGATCTTGCGGGCTCGAGCGACGCGCAACACATCGGCCATCTTCTCCGCCTCGGCCCTCGCGACGTCTCTTCCAGCAACGGTCAGCCTGTAATACCGCCGCCGCTCCAGCCGGACACTCTTGTCTAGAGAATCTGGAGAATCGTCCGATCGATACACCTCCTCGATCAACTCTCCCTCCAGCAACGCCTGAATCGACCCATACAGAGTCCCCGGCCCAAGCCGAAGCCGGCCCCCCGTCTGCTCTTCGACCTGCCGCATAATCGCGTATCCATGAAGATCGCCATCCGCAAGCGAAAGCATGATCTGAAACGCCGCCGCGGGTAAAGGATCAAGTTTTCGTTTCGGCATACACGCTCGATGATCGATATATCGATAGTCGACTATAAGACGGATCCAACAGTCGCGTCAACCGCCGCATGAGAATTCTGAGAAGTCCAAGTGGATACCAAATTGCTTCCAGCGAGTATGGGCAGGCGGCCAAAGCCCCATCTCAAGAAGGCGGAGAACGCATGGGAGCACCGGATCTTTCACCGACAACAGAAGAGAGAAATCCGCGAATGCACCTAAGTGAAGCCACCGGATCGACCTCGCTCGATCCTGCCGACTGGCAAGCCTTCCGCACCCAGGCCCACAGCATGCTCGACGACATGCTCGGCCACATCGAGACAATCCGCGAACGCCCCGTCTGGCAGCAAACCCCAGACGATATCCGGGCCACCTTCAACACCCCACTCCCCACCGAAGGCACCAGTCTCGAGACAATTCAGCACGAATTCATGACCTCCATCGTCCCGTACACCGCCGCGAACATCCACCCAGGCTTCATGGGCTGGGTTCAGGGAGGCGGTTCCCCGGCAGGTTTCCTTGCCGAGATCCTCGCCGCCGGGCTCAACGCAAACGTAGGCGGCCGAAACCAGGTCCCCCTCGACGTAGAGCGTCTGGTCACCGGATGGATGCGAGACCTGTTCGGCTTCCCCGCAAGCGCCAGCGGCATCTGCCTCACCGGAACCTCCATGGCGAACTTCGTCGCCGTAGTCATAGCCCGCTACGCGCGTCTCGGCGCAAACGTACGTAGAACCGGTCTCAACACCGACCAGCCCAGAGTCACCGCCTACGCATCTCGAGCCGTACACGGAAGTCTCGCCAGGGCTCTCGATATGGCCGGCCTGGGCAGTGAAAGCCTGCGCAGCATAGCCATCGACGCCCACGGCCGCATCGATCTTCTCGACCTTCAAAGGCGCATAGCCGAAGACCGCGCAGCAGGCCTCTCCCCGTTCCTCGTAGCAGGAACCGCCGGAACCGTAGACACGGGAGCCATCGACGACCTGGACGCCCTCGCAAACATCTGCGCACAGGAAGCTCTCTGGTTTCACGTCGACGGAGCCCTGGGAGCACTCGCCATGCTCTCCCCAACCCTCGCCCCGCGCCTCAGGGGCATCGAACGCGCAGACTCCCTCGCCTTCGACTTCCACAAGTGGGGACAGGTCCCCTACGAAGCCGGCTTCCTCCTCGTCCGCGACGGAGACCTCCATCGCCAGGCCTTCGAGTCGCCCTGCGCTTATCTCTCGCGCGAGGAGCAAGGCCTCGCCGCAGGTTCGCTATGGCCCTGCGACCTCGGCCCCGAGCTCTCCCGTAGCTTCCGCGGCCTCAAGGTCTGGATGACTTTCAAAACCTACGGCACCCGGAAGCTTGCATCCGTTATCGAACACACCTGCGATCTCGCCCAATATCTCGCACAACGCATCGCCGAAATCCCGGAACTCGAGCTACTAGCCCCGGTGGAGCTAAACATCGTCTGCCTTCGCTACCGCTTCCAGGCGGACAACGACCTAAGCAATCGCCTCAACCGCGCCCTCGTAGTCCGCCTCCAGTTGGCCGGAGCAGTAGCACCGTCCACAACGACCCTAAACGGCAAGGTAGCCATCCGAGCCGCAATCGTGAACCATCGCACCACACACAAAGAGATCGACACCCTCATCGAAGAAACGCTCGCGCTCGGCCGGGAACTCCAGCCGATAACTCCCGCGGCAAGAGAAAGGTTCCTCCTGAACCAGCGCCTCCAATCCCTTGACCAGCAGCTATCGACGAAGAACCTCCCGGAGCATGACGAAGTAGAGCTCCTCGTCGAGCGAGCAATGCTCCTCACTCAGACAGGACGCACCCTCGAAGCAAGAAGCGATCATCTCCGCGTCCTCGCCCTGAACCCAAAGCACAAGACCAACCTCCTCGAGCTCGGCCGCCTGCTCGTAGCGGCAGGCCAGCGAAACGCCGCCAGGGTCGTCTACACCGAGGCCGTCAAGCACTATCCCGACGACCTCCCCAGCCGCGTCAATCTCGGCAGCGCCCTCCTCCAAACCGGCGAAGCCGCCGCAGCCCGCGAGCAGTACGAATACGTCCTGAGCATCGATCCCAACCTGCCGCAGGCCCACGGCGGCATGTACTACGCCCTAGGCCTCCTGGGCGAGCACGCCGAAGCCGAGGTACATCGCAGAAAAGGCTTCAGCCAGAAGAACCTCTTCGAAACCCCGTACCGTGGCAAAGACGACCCCATCTCGCTCATCCTCCTCGTCTCCTCATCCGGCGGCAACACCCCGGTCGAAAAGCTCCTCGACGACCAGATCTTTCGAACCCACGTCCTCGTAGCGGACTTTTACGATCCGACCCAGCCCCTCCCGCCCCACGACCTCATCTTCAATGGAATCGGCGACGTCGACACCTCCACGGAGGCCCTCCGAGCCGCAGAGTCTCTCGTGCGCGGCGACTCCCGCGTCCTTAACCAACCCACCGCCGTTCTCGCCACAAGCCGCCGCGACAACGCCAGGCGTCTCGCCACTCTGGAAGGGGTTCGCACCGCCCGCACCGAGATCTACCCGCACTCTCTCCTGGCCGGCGGCGAAGCCCTCGCCGCGCTCGAACGCGATGGCTTTCGCTTTCCTCTCCTCCTCCGCACACCCGGCTTCCACATGGGCCAGCATTTTATAAAAGTCGACTCGCCCGAGCACCTCCACGATCAAGTCACCGAACTCCCCGGCGCCGGCAGAGAAGGCTCTGAACTTCTGGTCATTGAGTCCCTCGACGCCCGCGGTCACGACGGATGCTCCCGGAAGTATCGCGTCATGATGATTGACGGTGAGCTCTACCCGCTTCACCTGGCAATCTCACCGAACTGGAAGATCCATTACTTCAGCGCCGACATGAAAGACCGCCCCGACCATCGCGAAGAAGAGGCCCGCTTCCTCACCAACATGGAAGAGACTCTAGGAAAGCGAGCCATGACCGGCCTCCACGGCGTCCGCGACGCGCTGGGCCTCGACTACTGCGGCATCGACTTCGGCCTCGACCCCGAAGGAAACGTCCTCCTCTTCGAGGCGAACGCCAATATGGTCGTCGAGCAGCCGGACGAAGACCCACGCTGGGACTACCGCCGCACCGCCGTTGCCCGCATCCACGCAGCCGTCCGGCAGATGCTCACAAGAATCCCAGTCGCCGTCTAGCCTGACTCACCCGACCACTGAAATCTCATCCCCACTCTCAACCCACCCCACCCTCACCACCGACGCATACACCCCCACCCGACCCTGGTGCTGCCGCTCCAGCATCTTCATCATGGAAAACATCGGCTCTCCTACCTCCGGAGCATCTGGGTCATAGGTAACAAACCGGCACCGCGGAGTCCGCTCCCGAACCATCACCCGCGCCTCGCTCCCAATCTGAATCACCCGCTCCACCAGTCCATCTTCGGCGTAAGCCCCGCCCTCCATCGACACCATCAGGTTCGCCCGAAACCTCCGCGCATCCACCGCTTCACCAAGTTCCGACGAAAGCGCCTCCACCGTCTCGATGGAAAGCAAAGACAGCGGCCTCACATCCGTCTGCGGAGTAGCCTCAAGCGTCAACAAAATCCTGTTCGCGCCGGCAATATTGTCCCGCAAGTAGGCAAGCATCTCCGCGGAATCAACCCGATAGCTATCCCCGCTCGGAGTGAGAACCGCCACCGCACTATCCGTCAGCACACGAGGCCGATACCGCAGCATCTCCCGCCGCTCTTTGCCCGTCAGGCGCAGCATCCCTGCAGGCGCACCCGAGCTCTCAAACGCATACAGCCGGTCATGCTCAAGCCCATGCTCGTTGAGGTAGCCCCGCCCAACCACCTCACCCGCCATGCTCTTCACCGGGTACCGCGTCACCGACGCAACTCGCCCGATCGCCGGCATCGTTCACCGCACCAGCAAGCGGTCGGAGGTCCTGCGCTGCCAGCAAACAATCGTGATGACCGGGAAAAGCAGGTACACCGAGATCGCCGACAACCAATGCGACACGCTGCCATAGTTCCGGATTCCCGAACTACCAAAGAATCCAAACACCAGGTAACCCGACATCAGCACCAGCACCCCTTGCAGCGCAGGCTCCTCAGCAAAGAGAAACATCTCCGCGTCCGGCAAAATCCGCGCAAACAAGTGCCAGATCGCCACCACGAACGGAATCCCAAGCACCACAGCGATCATCCACGCCGAAGCATGGATTCCCTGCGTGGTCGTAGCCATGTCGGCATGCGTCGCAAACGTCCGCATCGGCACATACGATAGAAAATTTCCCACGCTCATCACGCAGATCCAGAAGAAGAACATCCCCCACGCGCGCCTGTTCGTCCTCTCCGCCCACCCATAAAGCCACCGGCTCACAACGTACGAAAGCCCATTCCCCACCAAGACACCAGCCACCGCAATGAACGAAGCCGCCACCCCACGCCCCGCCGCAAACAGCGGAGCATAGTCGACATTCTCATCGATATCGTCGAGGAACAGAACGTTCTCCAGGCTCAAACCACCATAGTCCAGCGCCAGAGGGTTCGCCTTCGCATGCAGCATCCACGCCAAAAAGCTGTGCGCATACTCATGCACCATGTATCCGATCGCATGCGCGAGCCAAAGCTGAAAGATGGCCAGGAGCCATAGAAGTGCGGACCGCCGGCGCATCGCAAAGCCTCATCAAACGGGGATACTCAAACTATACCCGGCAACACCAGGCGCAGCCTTTGATATCCTTCACCTCGACCCGTTCTCGCCACACGAAAGGCCACGTGCTCCCCACCCTCGTCATCCGCTCCTCCGCCATCCACGCCGCCGGCTGCTACACCACCCGCACCCTTCGCAAGGGCGTTCGCGTCTGCGAGTACGAAGGCCCCCGCATGACCAAGGCCGTCGCCGACGAGCGCTACGCCGACCGCTTCGTCACCTACCTCTTTGGCTACGGCACCGAAGACATGGTCATCGACGGCTTCGGAACCCCCATGTTCTTCAACCACTCCTGCGCTCCCAACTGCGAGTCCGAAGAGATCGACGGCCACATCTACATCTCCACCCTCCGCCCCATCAAAGCCGGCGAAGAGCTCACCTACGAGTACAACCTCTACGACTCCGACGACGCCACCGCCGACTGCCACTGCGGAGCCCCCAACTGCCGCGGAACGATGTTCAGTCCCCTCGAACTCAAGCGCCGAGCCCGTCTCGCCCGCGCCGCCAAACGAGCCGCCACAACCAACTCCTAAACATCTCCAGGCCGGAGCCACCCATGACCGCCGCAAAGCGAACCATCTCGCCTCAGGTCTACGCCCGGCTCAGCGGCGTCCTCTATCTCATCAACATCGCCTGCGGCCTCTTCGGCGAAGTCACCCGCGGCAAACTCATCATCCCCGGCGACCCCGCCGCCACCGCCCACCACATCCTCGCCTCCGAATCCCTCTTCCGCCTCACCATCGCCGGCGACCTCGTCATGCACATCACCGACGTCCCCATGGCGATCCTCTTCTATGTCCTCCTCAAGCCCGTCAGCAAAGACCTCTCCGCCCTCGCCGCCCTCTTCGGCATGCTCCAGACCGCAATCCTCTGCGCCAACAAGCTCAACCTCATCACCGTCCTCTTCCTCCTCACCGGCAACGGCCTCCAATCCTTCACCCCGTCCCAACTCCAGTCCTTCGCCTCCCTCTCCCTCGAACTCCACGAGTCCGGCTTCGGCGTAGGCCTCATCTTCTTCGGAGTCAGCTGCCTCATCACCGCCTACCTCCTCTACCGCTCCGAGTACTTCCCCAAAGCCCTCGGCATCCTGCAGGCCATGGCCGGAGTCAGCTACCTCATCAATAGCTTCACCCTCATCCTCAACCCCACCCTCGCCACCCGCATGTTTCCCGCCATCGTCATCCCCGCCTTCATCGGAGAACTAGCCACCTGCCTCTGGCTCATCACAAAAGGCATCAACGTTACAAAATGGAACCACCGCATCGCAGCCGGTCCACTGATCCAGGGCCCAGCCGACGCATAGCCACACAAACGGAAACCATACTTGCCCCGCCAAAATCCGGTCGATGATCACTCAGTGGGCTAACACTCCCGGCCTCGCGGAACGAAAGACTTGGACTCAAACGCCGCGCCCGCGCCACCAATAAACATCAACCCTGACACAAGTCGACCAACGACCGAGCAGTTGGCGCATCTCAATCGATCCTCATGCCAGGCTGTCTATCTCCCTGGATATATTCCTTGACTATCCAGGGTGGTTGCAACAATATCTACGTCTGGGCCCTTCGACCTATTGCTGATTCTCTTGCGAGGGCCCAAACGTGTCCCAGCCGAAAAACACTACACCCGGCGTTTTATTACTGCTTGCTTCAGCAGTCGTCTTACTGTTATTCGGCGCTCTCGCCTACCACTTCGGCTTTCCCCTTCTCGACTCGAACCAGAATGCGACGACTCTTAGCGCAATTGTCATTGTGGGGCTGGCGTTAACGGTAGTCATGATGGGCACATTGGCCCTCATTTACACGGTCATGGGTGCCGCGAATAAACATCAGCCCCTTGGTCTTCCCGAGGGTTCAGTACGGGCTCTTCTTGCATTCAGCCTCGTGCTTAGCTTTGTCTGTTTATCTGCCTTCCTTTTCACTCAGGTTCGAGACGGCGTTTGCGAAAGATGCAAAGACTCTTCCTTAGCCGAGGAGCAGGGTAGATCACAGAGCAAGCTGGCGTCTGCTTCCTCCCCGCCCGAGCCGCAGCCCTCCGGCACAATCGCATCCGCGGCACAAGTGCCCGCCAAATCGGCGGCGGCAGATCTCGCCGCAAGGCATGGATCATCTTTCGGAAGCCCTATCGCCAATCACGTTCCGAGCGGCACGGGCTACAAGCTTGTCTGCAATACAGAGGCTGGCGCCCCGACAGATGTAACCGCATCGAAGTCTCTGAGCGATTCGATGCCAGTAGTCAAGGTTAGCGCTGAGACCACGTACCCCGCAACCCTCTCCTTTACCGCTTCAGCACAGGGCGCTCAGCCGAATGCCGCTGTCGTTACCGGCACAACACCAGCACAACCGGCTTTGGGCACAACCGCTACATGGGCAGCTGCACTGAGCAAAACCCAATCTCAGGACGTAGCGGACAACCCCCATTTAAACTTAGCGCCCAAAGAAGAGGACAACTGGGTGAACCCAACGGGAACGTCCCCCGCTCCGTCTTTCCCAGCCAGCGTCCCAAGGTACCAAACGACGATCTCTGCCTCAAGCAGCGGAGGAGTCATAAAGGACCAAACAAAGACATCTTCAAGGTCGCTATCAAAGACGATCTGTACCTTCGTCGTCGCGGATCAGGTGCGATCCTCGTCTCAGGGAGACACGGAATCACCTGGATTAAAACAAGAGATCGCTCAGATAACTCTGTCGTCACGCGAAAAGGAGTCCTCCGACCGGCGCAAGGAAGCCATCGACTTTGCCAAGCAGATCTTTACTACTCTTTCAGGTGTTTTCATCAGCGTAGTCAGCTTCTATTTTGGCAGCAGCGTGACCTCTTCGGCACTTGGGGCCGGCGTAAAGGCCATCAGCAGTCAGCATGATGGGAAGGGCCTGCACGCCTTGCAAGACGCATATGACGAGGCGCTAAGAGCGTGGGATATTGCGAGAGAGAAAGAGAAGTCGTCCGACGGCGAAGACAAAACTAAGGCACGCAGCGACGCGGAGGTCGCTGGCCTCCTCGCAGATAAAATCCGAGCGAGCCTTATAAAGGCCAAAGAGGAGGACTGACTCTTTGAGCCAAGAAAAGCTCCGCTGAAATCGGAGGCAACTTACACAAGCCTCAGTCTTCTCTTCATCTCACCCAGCCCTCCCCACTTGGCATCTTCGCCGACAAGAGCAGTCGGCTAAACGTGCCTGTCGGATTCTTGGTGCCGGTCGCCCCCAGAAGGTCGCCGTAGATAGCATGACCTCGACGCCCAGCGCCTCCCCGATCCAGCTCGTGGCATACCGTTCTAGCTAGCCCGCGAGCATCGCTCAAACGCTTCGCCTTCGTTGCCGGAGGGCCACCACACCCCTCGGCCGGATCGCCAGCCCTCCGACATCGCCACCACCGCCGTCTTCTTCGCGTCGAGCGACTCCGGCTGGGCCACCGGCCAGACCCTCATCCTCGCCGGCGGAGCCCGTCAGTAATTCAACCCGGCATCACGGAACCACAAGCAGAGCCCGGCCACCCATATAGGCCGCACCTGGCCACCCGTCGACAACCTTCGTGACAGGATTTCTGCCCCCCTGCGGCCACAAAACTCCACAGCACCCCGCCAGATACAATGAACGAGGAAGGCCAAAGCCTCCCCGAACAACCCATGGCCTACCAGGTTCTAGCCCGCAAGTACCGCCCCAAGCGCTTCGCCGACGTCGCCGGACAGGACCACGTCACCGTCACGCTGATGAACGCGCTTACCCAGCAGCGCATCGCCCACGGCTACATCTTCTCCGGCCACCGCGGCATCGGCAAAACCACAATCGCCCGCATCCTCGCCGCCGCTCTCAACTGCCGCAACCCCATCGGCAGCGAGCTCCGCCCCAACGCCGAGCCATGCGAAGTCTGCGAGTCCTGCACCGAGATCCGCGCCGGAAACGCCGTCGACGTCATCGAGATCGACGCCGCCACCAATCGCGGCATCGACGAGATCCGCGAACTCCGCGACGCCGCCCGCTACGCGCCATCCCGCGACCGCTACAAGATCTACATCCTCGACGAGGCCCATCAGATCACCGACGCCGCCTTCAACGCCCTCCTCAAGACCCTCGAGGAGCCACCAGATCACGTCATCTTCATGATGGCCACCACCCAGCCCGAGGACATCCCCCAGACCGTCCGCTCCCGCTGTCAGCACTTCAGCTTTCACGCCGTCAAGCTCGTCGACATCCTCGGGGAACTCCGCGCCATCGCCGCCCACGAGCAGGTCGACGCCGACGAAGCCGCCCTCTCCCTCCTCGCCGAAGCCGGCGACGGCAGCATGCGCGACGCACTCAGCATCATGGACCAGGCCATCGCCTCCGCCCCTGTCACCGACGGAAGAGCCCGCCTCGACGCCCAGCAGATCCGCGAGCTCATGGGCACCGTCCCCAACGCCGTCTTCGAACGCATCTTGGAAGCAGTAGATCAAAACAGGTCAGCGGAGGTCATGACGGTAGCCAACCAGCTCCTCGACGCCGGCAACTCCCCCGCCCAGCTCGCCCGTCAGGCCGTCCGCTACCTCCGCAACTGCGTCATCGCCAAGATCTCCGGCATCACCCCCGAATCCACCGAAGGCGCCGCCGAGCTCCTCCAAATCTCCCCCGACGAGCAGCGCCGCACCGCCCGCTCCGCCGCCCTCTTCACCGAGGAAGAGCTCACCCGCTTCCTCCAGACCATGCTCCGCACCTTCGACGAGCTAGGCTATCGCCAGGAGCAGCGCTTCCACTTCGAACTAGGCCTCCTGAAGCTGGTCCACCTCCGCCGCCTCCTCCCAGTCGAGCAGGTCCTCAGCCAGCTCTCCAGCGGCCAGGCCAGCTCCACCCCACGCCCCGCCACGCCCCGCCCAACCCCCACCCCATCACGCCCTGCACCGCCCCCCGCGAACCCATCCCCCACCAACACCTTCGAACCAGCCAAACCAGCCTTCTCCCCCTTCGGAGCCGACACCAACCGCAAGCGCTTCGAAGGCATCGAGTCCGGGCACCAACCCACCCCACCGAAGCCGACCCCCGTCCCAACCGCCGCTCCCGTCCCCCCCCCCATCCCCGTAGCCGCCCCCATTCCGGTCCCCGCTCCAACCCCGACCCCCTCCGTCGCCGAAGTACCCGAGCCCCTTGTTCCCGCTACACCCGTCATAGCAATCCCCGAAGCCCCGGCGCCGGTAGCCGCCCCGATAGCACCCGCACCGGTAGCCGCTCCCATAGCAGCCGAGATCGCCGAGCCCGCGCCCGAGCCGATAACCATAAGCGCCGCCGCCGAAGCCCCATCGAAGCCCACCCCCGAAGAGAACGACCCCGCCACCCGCCTCCAGAACGCCGCCGTCGATGCCCTCACCGCAGCCGGCAGCCAGACCTCCGCCGCCGACGCCCTCACCGACGCCACCTGGGAGATATCCGAGGGCGAACTCAAGATCCAGACCGAGCTCTCCAAAACCATGCTCCGCGTCGTCATCAACCCCGAAGCCGAAAAGGTCCTACGCCTCGCCATCCGCACCGCCGGCTCCGGCGAACTCAAGCTCTCGCTCCTCCCCATCGGCGACAAGCCCATCGCCGAAAAGAAAGCCCGCGCCCCCCGCAGCGGCTCCGCCCAGGCCAAAGCCATGGAGCACCCCGTCGTCCAGCGTGCCCAGAGCCTCTTCCACGCCGAAATCCGCAACGTCATCGATCTAAGATCCGACGACTAAGACCTGATAAAGCATCCAAGGAAACCATGGACTTCTCAGACCTCAGCAAGATGAAAGACATGCTCTCCCAGGCCCAGGCCATGCAGAGCGAGATGGAGCAAAAGCTCTCCGAAACCGTCGTCGAAGGCACCTCCGGCGGAGGCCTCGTCACCGTCCGCATGAACGGACGCAAGGAAGTCCTGCGCCTCAAGATCGCCCCCACCGCCATGGGCAGCAGCGCCGCCGATCTCGAACTCCTCGAAGACCTCATCACCGCCGCCGTCAACGAAGCCGGACGCAAGGCCGACGATGCCATGAAGTCCTCCACCGCCGGAATGCTCGGCGGCCTCGGCCTCCCAGGACTCACCTAAAATGGCCACCCGCTTCGCCGAGCCGATGACCCGCCTCATCGACGAACTCCGCAAGCTCCCCGGCATCGGCACCCGAACCGCCCAGCGCCTCGCCTTCCACGTCCTCCGTTCCTCCAACGAAGACGCCGACGCCCTCGCCCGCGCCATCCGCGAACTCAAGGCTCACCTCCGCCTCTGCTCCACCTGCAACAACATCACCGACGTCGATCCCTGCACCTTCTGCACCAGCCCCACCCGCAACCAGGCCCAGATCTGCGTCATCGAAGAGCCCACCAACATCGCCACCATCGAGAAGACCCGCAGCTACAACGGCGTCTACCACGTCCTCCACGGCACACTGTCCCCGATAGGCGGAGTAGGCCCCGAGCAGCTCCGCATAGCCAACCTCTTAACCCGCCTCCCCAACATCGACGAGACCATCCTGGCCCTAAGCCCCACCACCGAAGGCGAAGCCACGTCAGCCTATCTGGCTCACGAGTTACGCCGCGCCAAACCCACCCTCAAGATCACAAGAATAGCCACCGGTGTCCCCGCCGGCTCCGACATCGAGTACGCCGACGAAGTCACGATGACCCGCGCCCTAGAAGGCCGCCGCGACTTCTAACAGACACTATCGTGTATCAGACATTGAATTTACGAGCTTTTGCCAACGGAATGGACTTCGCAGGCTTCCCCTTGCCCCGGCTCTTCACCGTGGCCGCCTTGTCCTTCTTTCCCGTCTTCGGGATCGGCGCTACTCCATGGGAGCGCCACACATCCGGATCACGGCCCACCGAAATGGTGTTGCTGTCCTCAAAGTTCATTAACCTGTCGAATGTCCACCCTTCGATTTGAGCCACAAACACCTCCGTCCGCAAAATTATATATCCCGTCCGTCGTTCGGGGCCGTGTCTCGCCCTTTCCATATCGTTTCGATCGATAGCCGGATCTCTTGATACTGCTCCTTCGGCAGGATAATCAGATCCTTGAGATGCTCCGGCTGGTCCACGAACACCTTGTAAAACTCTGCCGAGTTCTGCGTGCATTCGCCCCAGATGGCACTCGCACTGATTGTCTCCGCGACCGACGACACATGGTGCAGGAAGCCTGTCCCAAGCCCCGAGATCGGACTCTCCTTCTTTTCATCCAGCCCCGGGTGCGCCGCCACCACCTCCAGGGCGATGTTATTGCACCAGGTCCGGCGGAACATGCAGACCCCGACGGTCTTCTCTCCCTGCAGCCATCCAACCTGCGCCAGAGCAAGCATTCTCACATCCGACCGCGGATTATTGACGATCATCTGTTTTAGCCGCTCCATCGTGTGCGCGGTTCCCTTCTGCGGCTTCTGCTTGTAAGCCTCACCCCAACGCCGAACGGCATAGCGAGCCAGTTCCAGAGAATCCTGCTGCGGCGGGCTCGGATCATTCCCGATCGACCCTTCCCACCGCCCGATCTCCTCCTTGAGCGCCTTCAACTCTGGCTCGCCCGACGCATAGACCACCTGCACCCGTCCACCTCGAACCTCAAACCCATCCATCGGTAATCTTCTCTCCATCGTCTTCTTTGCCACGCTCCACCTATCCCCAGTCGAACGTCGCTAAATGAAGCCGGGCGGTCGGACCAAGTACCCCCGAGGCGCGCGGCGGAAGCAGGATACTCCCATCCGCTCGTGTCCGATCCTTCGAAAGCGTGAGCTCAAGCACACGATTCGGTGCCCTGCTCTCCGAAGCCCACGCGTACCTCGCCGTGTAGCTCAGCTCCGCATCCTGAGCCTGTAATTCGATCTCCACAATCAGGTAGTCTGACCAAAGGGGAAGCTGCTCCAGGTGCCCCGCCATGATGGGATGACCATCTTTATACTCCTGCTCGTGAACCGCAAGGTAGATACTGAACGTCTCCCGCGCTCCGGGAGTCCTTCCGTCAAGCAGGAAATTACTGAAGAGGGAGAGCCCCTCTTTGCGCACCGCCTTATATCTGGCTTTGTCCAGCGTCACCGGACTGAAGTGCGACATCTTCCTCTGGTGCAGAAGCATTGGAAGGCTCTGAACGCGATAGCGACCTCAAAGTGATACGCCTTCTCTCGTCCCTCGTACGTCACAGCGTCGAAGGCGAGATCGAAATCCATCAGCGTAGTCTGCACCTTCACCTCCCCGAACAGGAACCGCCGCAAATTCTGATATCCCTCCTCGGAGTTCACCATACCGTAGCGTCCGCTGTGCGACCGATGCACGTACGCCCGGTGCGCTCCATGCACCCATGCATTTTCGATCTGCACCAGGCCGTCGCTCTGCGGTCCCACCGACCACCGCGACAACCCGTACGCCACTTCGTAGTCCCGTGCGTTCGTACCTACGATACAAAGCACTCGATCCACTGAAAATGCCCCCTCCCTCATCGTCCGCGGGTCGAACTCAAAGACAACCTTCTTTGCCGTCTTCACTGATCGGGAACCGCTCTTCGGCGTCAGGAACTCGTACAGCCTCTGTCTACCGAAGTTGTCCTGATCCTTAATCCCAAGCCAATCCCTCGTCCGCTCCAGAATTCCATTCCCCACGGCGAACTCAATCCCACCATGTGGCGTCCCGAACGTCACGAATTTATCGATCATCGCTTCGGCGCCTTCTCTCCCTTTTTCCCTCAGGATCTTCTCCATCAGGCAGCGGCAAACCAAGCCACCCATCGAGTGAGCCACAAGGTACACCTTCTCCGAACCCGTCTCCTTTCGTATCTGCTCGATAAACGTGAGAAGACGCATCGCGGCCTCTTCAATCGTCAGCCGGTACCCTCCCGGGCGGTCGTCGAAAGTCCGCGACGTGTCGTCGTAATAGCGAAAGATCCACACTGTCCTTGCCGGCCGGTCTATCTGGGCTGCCGTCTGCCGAGTCCCGGAAAAAGCATCACTGTAGCCGTAATCCGTTGCTAAGCGAAGCAGGGGGCTTTCAAATGCAAAGAAGCTCGACCCGCCATTCTGGTTGACGCGAAAGTGGGTCGAACCCACATTGAACCCGTAAAACGGGTCGTCTACGGTCGCATCAACCTCGGACTGCGTCATCGCATAGCCGCGGACGTAAACAATCGGTCGGAACGATACCTCTTGCATTGCAGCTTTGTAACAGGCACCCTAACCGCTGGCAAGCACAAAGAGATTGAAAAAACTGTGCCGGGGCCAGCCAAACCACCGGCATCATCACCCCAGCCTCTCCCGCAACAACCCCAACATCACCCTCTCCTCCACCTTCAAATCCCCAGCAACCTCCCTCACCGTCTCCCGCATCCCCCCGCTCAAATAGCACTCCAGCACCCCGGATGCACATGGCACTTCCGGCAAACCGAAGGCGTATTCCCCAGCTTTTCCGCCACCGACTCAATCGCCCGCACCACATTCGTCTTAGCTAGCTTTTCCGTCTTGAACAAACCAGCCTCTACTTCGAACCCTCCCGAAAGAACCTCACCAGATCCGCCCGCTCCTGCGCCCGCGGCACATGAAAGTCCATATTGTTCCCCGGCACCAGCGCATCTGGGTCCGTAAGCCATTTCTCCAGACTCACCTCATCCCAAACAATCCCCGAGCTCTTCAAAGGAGCCGAGTACTCGAACCCCGGAACCGATCCAGCCTTCCGTCCGAAGACCCCACCCAACGCCGGCCCTTCCCGGCTCCTCTCAAGTGAGTGGCAGCCAATGCAGCGGCTTTGAAAGACAGCCCTCCCCCGCTCCGGATCTCCCTCCGAAGGAGCCGTCTGCTGACCGGCCCCCTGATCCGCCTTCGCCCACGCAAGCAAGCCCTCCTGTTCCGTATCCGTAATCCTGCTGCCCCAGTGGATGAGCCGATACTGCGCGAGCGGCATCTTTCCCTTCGTAGTCTGCTGCAGAATCTGCGCCCGGAACGTCTCCCGCTCCTCCGGAGAATAATCATCCCACCTTGATAAGTTCAGCTTCTCCCGCGCCTCGACAATGTCCCTCTCCATCAGCCACGACACCGGCGCGAACCTCCCATACACCGGAGTCCTCGCCTGCATCGAGTGGCAATCCGCGCACTTCGCCGCCAGCGTCTCCCGCACCCCCGGCGGAATGCCCGCCTGCTCCGCCACACTCTTCACGCCCACTCGTCTCTGATACAGGCCCGCATCCCCAAACGGATGAACCCGGGCCAGCAGCAGAGAACTCGTCAACACACTAAAGCACCCAATCACCAACGTTCTCACGCGCACTATGCCTTCTCCGCAAGCGAACTATCCACAATCGCCAAATGACTATGCCTCGCGATGTACTGCACCTCGGTTATCCCAAGCACGCTCCGCAGCTTGCCCGCAGGCACCACCATCGGACCCGGCCCCGCGGCCTTCCCCGGCTCAGGCTGAGGAAACGCAGTCGACGTCGCCGTATGGAACGCCACATTGCCCTCCACCTTCTGCACCACCTGGTGGATATGTCCATTCAGCACCGTCACTGACCCGAACCGCTTCAGATATGAGAGAGCCTCCGCCCCGTCCTGCGTCCCCCATCCCCAATCCGGATACACCATCCACAGCGGGATATGCGCAAACACCACGATCGGAGTCGAAGCCGGCAAACCCGCCAGGTCCTTCTTCAACCACGCAAGCTGCTCCGGCCCCAGTCTCCCCAGCGCATCGATCTGCAGGCAGTTATTCAACCCCACAAAATGCACGCCCTTATGGTCGAAGCTGTACCACCCGCTGCCCTGCGTCCCTTTGCCAAAGCGCTCCCGATACATCACACCGTCATCCGTCGCCGTGTCATGCTCGCCCGGAACATAGAACGTCTGCCCCGCCTTCGCACTCCCGACCAACTGCTGCGCCGCATCGAACTCCGCCGCCTTCGATGAGTGCGTAATATCTCCCGTATGCAGCAACAGGTCAGGAGTCATCGGAAGCGCATTGATCTTATCGATCGCGACCTTCAGCGTTCCCACGACATCCTGGTTCGCCGCCTTCTTGAACCCGATATGGCTATCGCTGATCTGCACGAAACTGAATCCCGAAGCCCCATGTGCCGCCTGCCCGCCGCC